>NZ_CP028475.1:652142-978214 GCF_003047105.1 Celeribacter baekdonensis | reverse complement strand
AGCCCCGGCCTCAATGTGAGAGCGGGGCCAGTAGGCGCTTACTGATCGGCTTCGTAATTGTGGACGAAGTCTTCGGGCAATTCCGGGCCCCAGACATAAATCCCGTCCTCTTCAGGATGGTTTTTGGCCTCCCAGTCCTTGTCGAGCGAGATGTAGTCGATATCCGCCGAATACTCCGCCCAGCTGCCCCAAGGGTCTTTCATGTAGTGGAAGTAGTTCGAGCCGAGAACGTGACGCCCAAGGCCCCAGCCTTCGGTGTATCCCGCATCCGCCATCTGCTGTGCGGCGAGACCGATGCCGTTGAGCGACCCCATGTCCCAGCTGCAATGATGCAGGCCGGGCGCTTTGCCGCCGGAGTCCACGAATGCGATCATATGGTGGTCGCACCCGTGAATGCCGTGCATGAAGGCAATGATGTCGCCCGTTCGGTCCGAGAGGCGCAGGCCGAGGACGCGGCTATAGAACTCGATCGACTGAGGCACGCTGGGGGTAAACACCAGCATATGCGCAAAGCGGATCGGGCTCACTTGTGGTTTGGCGCGGCGGCTCCAGGAACCGACTTCATTGGCCGGAACCGAGGTTTCCATACCGCCGAAATCCGCCTTGGCATCGAGCGAGGTCTTTTCGGCAATCTTCATCTCGATCATCAGGCCGTTGTTGTCGGCAAACCAGATGCTGTTGCTTTCCTGACCGCGCGGGGCGTCCATCAATTTGACGCCCTGCGCTTCGATCCGTTTTTTCATCGGTTCGAAATCTTCTTCGAACACGCCAAAGGTAAAGCCCTGAAGCTCTTTGCGCAGCCCTTCTGACAGGCTCATCCAACGGTGCGAATTGCCATGGGTATAAAGCCCAAGGCCATTGCCCTCCTCCCGAACCTCAAGACCGAATTCCGTGTAGAATTTCTCGGCCACGGTCAGGTCCGGCACGGCCATGCGGAAACTGTCGAGCGAATGCGCGCCCAATTCGCCGGGGCGTTTGTTGACGCCGATGGTTCCTCGAATTGCTGTCATTTCTTCCTCCTCCTGTCAGAAATGTGCGTTTGGGTTACGCGTCCTTGATGGGGTTGCTCAGAATGCCAATTTGGTCGATTTCGACCTCACAGACATCGCCGTCTTTCATCCAGAGTTTCGGGGTGCGGGCGAGGCCGACGCCGGAGGGCGTGCCGGTGACAATGACATCGCCGGGGCGCAGGGTCAGGAATTCTGAGATGATCGCGATCTGTTGGGCGACCGAAAAGACCATCTCGTCGATCATCGCGCTTTGCACGACTTCGCCATTGAGGCGGGTTTGCAGGCGCAGGCCGAGGCAGCCCTTGGGCAGCGCATCGGCGGTGACAAACGTAGGACCGAAGGCACCGGTGTCGTCAAAGTTTTTGCCCGGCGTCCATTGTGGGGCTTTGAACTGATAATCCCGGATCGAGGCGTCGTTGAAGATCGAATAGCCCGCAACATAGTCAAGCGCGTCCGCCTCTGAAACATGCCGCGCCTCTTTGCCGATGATCGCGACAAGTTCACCCTCGTAATCGAGTTCCTCGGAAATCGCCGGGCGCAGGATCGGCGCGTCGTGGCCGATCAGGCTCGAATTGAAGCGACCGAAAAGGGTGGGGTAATCGGGTTGCTCAAACCCGCTCTCGGCGGAGTGATCGCGGTAGTTGAGACCGACACAGATGATTTTTTCGGGCTGCGACACCGGCGGCAGGTAGGTGACGGCGTCCGTGTCGACCACATCGCCCTTGGCGAGCACCGCGCCTGCCTCGGCCATCGCATCGCTCCCGGCGCGGATGAGAGACAGAAGGTCGCCGGGGAAATTCGGGGCGTCAGAGGTGAGGCCGCGGAATGTGCCGTCGACCTCGACAGCAAGGCCCTCTTGGCCGTTGAGAGAATAGGACAGAAATTTCATAGGGACCTCATAGTCGTCAAAATCGAGTAGGTTCAGTGAGACGATCCTCGGATCGCCATCGGGGATGGGGCGCCCCATCGGAGCGCCCCGATAGGTCAGAGCGGTTTGAAGTCAGATTGGACCTGCACCTCGGGCGCATATTGGTTTTCACAAATCTTGAGATCGTAGGGATAGGTGTCTCCCGCGACCCACTGGCCGCCCACAACTGGCGTGGTCGTGGCGTTTTTCACCGGACCGTTGGCCCAGTTCACATTGCCCACGATGGAGTCGTAATCGGTCTCTGTGATCGCGGTCAGAATGGACTCCGGGTCGTCGATATCCTTGGTGCGTTTGAGCACGTCGATTGCGACCTCCAGAAGCGCGTGTTTGAAGCCCGTCGGCTGAATCCACTGACGCCCGGTTTGATCCATGTAGCCCTGAGCAAAATCTGCGGAGCTTTGGCCGGTCAGGCCGGAGGCATAGGGATGACCCGGCGACCACCAAATCTCTGTGGAGACGCCGCTTCCGAGATCGCCCAGAGCCTCGACAGAGGTCGGGAAGACCAGCGCCTTGGCGACGGTGACGGCTTTGGGTTTGAAGCTCTGTTGTGCGGCCTGCACCCAGAAGGTGGTGAAATCGGGCGGAAGGAACACGCCGGAGACGATATCGACGCCCGCGTCTTTCAACTTGGAAATCTGGGCGGAGAAATCGTCGGACAGCGGCTCATGGAAACCCGCGTCGACCAACTCATAGCCTTTGGCCCGGAACAGCGGCGGCAGGCCGGTTGTCTCATTAGACAAAGGCACACCGTCCGAGTCGTTGGACCACAAAAGGCCGACTTTCTTATTGGTGTCGAGCTGATCCCAGAGCGAGGTATAGGCATCGACGATCTGGGAGGCGCCCCAGAAGAAATGATAGGTCCAGGTGAACCCCTCGGCCGGATTGCCGCCACGGCCAAAGAAATGCCCGTCCCACGGGGTGTCGGTCGAAATGCACGGCACTTCGTTCAACTCGCACTGATCTGCGACAGGGTTGGTGGTGTCGGCGGTGGACGAGGCGAGCATCAAATCGACCTCATCTTCGAGGATCAGTTCTGAGGCGGCCTCGGCGGCGCGGTTGGGGTTCGACTGACTGTCTTTGGTGATGATCGTCACCGGATGCACCGTGCCGTTGATCTCGATCCCGCCGGTGATCGCCGCGCGCACCCCGTCGAGCACATAATCGTCAGAGGCGCCGAAGGCCGCGACGGGGCCGGTCCGGGGGCTGACGAAGCCGATTTTGATCTCGCGGCCCTGGGCCCGCGCCTTGGTGCCGATCAGGGTCGGGGCCGCAAAAGCCGCGCTTGCGGCAATGCCGTTCCGCAGCATGGAGCGGCGTGTAAATGTCATCTTTGTCATCGCTTCCTCCCAAAAGCAGCGCATTCGACTGCGCGTCCCCATGGTCCGGGCGCAGCGCTGTCCTCGGTGCGCTTATCTCGCGCCGACGCTGTCGTTCGGAGTTATCGGGGTCTCCTCGTATTTTCGGGATAGCAGCGGAAAATTCATCCGTCAACAAATAATATATTTCTTGATTAGTAGTGTATTATATGTTTGTTGAAGCCCATACCAAAGATCGTGGACATGACTTGGGAGGGGAAATGTCACAGCGGAAAATCGCATTGGACGTACAGGATTTGTCGAAATCCTACGGTGCCTTACAGGTCACCAAACACGTGAGTCTCCGACTTCACGAAGGCGATGCGCTTGGCATCATCGGGCCGAATGGAGCGGGCAAGACAACGCTCTTTAACCTGATCACCGGCGCCGTGCGCCCGAATGGCGGCACGGTGCATTTCTTTGATCAGAACGTAACGGCCATGCAGGCTCGGCAGAGATGTCATCTGGGCATCGGACGTTCGTTTCAGGTGCCGCAGCCGTTTTCCGGATTGACCACTTTCGAGAATGTTCTGGTCGCCGCCTGCTTTGGTCAGAGGATTTCGCAGACAAGCGCGCGGGAGACGGCGCGGCTCGCGCTTGAACAGACAGGGCTGGCG
The DNA here is from genome assembly GCF_003047105.1 of Celeribacter baekdonensis. Lineage (NCBI taxonomy): Bacteria > Pseudomonadati > Pseudomonadota > Alphaproteobacteria > Rhodobacterales > Roseobacteraceae > Celeribacter > Celeribacter baekdonensis. Next base: position 974,304 of record NZ_CP028475.1, on the reverse strand, counting down.
CATCTGGCCAAGGACAAGGCCGGCTCTCTGACCCTGCTCAACCGCAAGAGGCTCGAACTGGCCCGCGCGATTGCCACACGACCCAGAATGCTCCTGCTCGATGAGATCGCCGGCGGGCTGACCGAAGCGGAATGCCACGATCTGATCACGCTCATTCTCAATATCAAGGAGAGCGGCGTCACTATCGTCTGGATCGAACATGTGCTGCACGCGCTGTTGTCGGTGGTCGACCGCATCGCCGTTCTCGATTTTGGCGAACTCATCGCCGAGGGCGAGCCGGACACGATCATGAAAAGCCCCGAGGTCTCGTCGATCTATCTCGGTCTCGAACCGGAGAGCGCCGATGTCTGAGCCCCTTCTGTCCGTCCGTAACCTGTCGTCCGGCTATGGCGACTTTCAGGCGCTTTTCGATGTCAGCTTTGATCTGCAACCGAAATCTCTTCTCGCGCTCGTCGGGGCCAATGGTGCCGGCAAGAGCACCCTGTTCAAATCCATCCTCGGCATGTTGCCGCGTGACAGGGAGATGATCCATTTCAAGGGCAGACCGGTCGGCGATTTGCCGACCAGCGCCTTCTCCCGGCTCGGCGTGGCGCTGGTGCCCGAAGGCCGCCGTCTGTTCCGCTCGCTCTCGGTCGAGGAAAACCTGCGGATCTGTGCGGATTACGGTCGCAAGGGCGACTGGACCGTGACACGGGTGATGGAGCTTTTCCCGATCCTCGGCGAAAAGCGCAATATCCCCTCGCAGGCCCTGTCCGGGGGACAGCAACAAATGGTCGCCATCGGCCGGGCACTGGTCGCCAATCCCGAAGTGGTCCTGTTCGACGAAATCTCACTCGGCCTCGCGCCGATCGTCGTCGGAGATGTCTATCAGGCGATGCCGGAAATCACGGCGAGTGGCATTAGCGGCATTCTCGTCGAACAGGATGTCACCCGCGCCAAATCGCTCGCCGACGATCTGATCTGCATGCGCGAAGGCCGTGTCGTTTTGCGCGGCCGGGCGGATGACTTCAGCCAGCACGACCTCACCGTCGCCTATTTCGGAGAATAAACATGTCGCTCTATGAACCCATTCTTCAGGGCATCCTTCTGGGCGGGCTCTATGCGTTGTTCGCCGCCGGTCTGTCGCTGATCTTCGGCGTGATGCGTCTGGTGAATATTGCCCATGGCGATCTGATCGTCTTTGCCGCCTATATCGCCTATGGCGTGGTTTCGGCCTTTGGCATCCATCCGGCTCTGTCGCTGATCCTCGTGATCCCGATCATGGGGGTGTTTGGCTATTATCTTCAGGTTCTGGTGCTCAACAGGACGTTGAGCGATGATCTCTTGCCGCCGCTTCTGGTCACGTTCGGCCTCTCGATTATCCTACAAAACGGCCTCTTGACCGCATTCTCTGCGGACAGCCGACGTTTGCCCGCCGGCACGATCGAGACCCAGAGCATCAGCATATTCGGCATCTCGCTGGGCCTGTTGCCGCTCCTGACCTTCGCGGTCGCGATCATCCTGATCCTCGCACTGGAGTTTTTCTTTTCCAGAACCCGCACCGGACGCGCCTTTCGTGCGACATCCGATGATGCGGAAATGGCGCGCGCCATCGGGTTGAACACCCGCAAGGTCTTCGGCATGGCCATGGCCCTGTCGCTGATGATCGTCGCGGTGGCTGCGGTTCTTCTGGGGATGCGCTCCAATTTCGATCCGTTCTCCGGTCCGGCCCGGCTGATCTACGGTTTCGAAGCAGTGATCATCGGCGGGCTCGGAAGCCTCTGGGGCACTTTGCTGGGCGGCATCGTCTTGGGCGTGTCGCAATCGCTCGGCGCACAGATCTCGCCCAGCTTTCAGGTCATCACCGGACATCTGGTATTCTTTCTGATCCTCGCGCTGCGCCCGCGCGGATTGTTCCCAAAGGCGGACTGAGACATGACGAGCAAAAAGCCTAAACCTTTCCTCTCGAGCGAAGCCATCCTGGCTCTGGCGCTCGTCGCCGCGCTGATCATTCTGGCCGCCGCCCCTTGGTGGGCCAGCCGCTCGGACATCCGGCTGATGGGCGAATTCTTCAGCTTTCTCGGTCTCGCCGTGCTCTGGAACCTGCTGGCGGGCTATGCCGGGCTTTTGTCCGTCGGACAACAGGCCTTTGTCGGGATCGGCGGCTATACCCTGTTCGTGATCAGCGCCAAGATCGGCCTGTCCCCCTATATCGCACTGCTCACCGCCCCGCTCGCCGGCGCGCTTGTCGCCGCCATATTCGCGCCTTTGCTGTTCCGTCTGAACGGCGCATATTTCGCCATCGGCACTTGGGTGGCGGCCGAAACCATCAGTCTGTGCTTTGGCATGATCCCCGAGCTCGGGGGCGGGGCGGGCATGTCGCTTCCGGTCGCGACGGTCAAAGCCATCGCCGCCAACCGACCTGATCGCGAGGCCTATATCTATTGGATGTTGTTGAGCATGGGGATGGGGACACTGATCGGCGCCTATCTGCTCTTGCGTTCGAAAGCCGGGCTCGCCTTGATGGCCATTCGCGACAACAGCCTAGCGGCAGGTTCGCTCGGTATCGACATTTGGAAAACGAAATTCCTAATCTATGTCGGTGTGGCCGCCGTGACCAGCCTCTTGGGCGCGGTGATTTTTCTTCAGAAATTGCGGATTTCTCCGGACAGCGCCTTTAACGTCAACGACTGGACCGTCTATATCATCTTTATCGTGGTCATCGGCGGCATCGGCCGACTGGAAGGCGCGTTGCTGGGAACGATCCTATTCTTTATCACCCGCGAACTTCTCGCCGATCTGGGCGCGGTCTATCTTATCGTGCTGGGGCTGATAGCCATCGTGACGATGCTGATTTCACGCGTCGGTCTTTGGGGGCTGTTGGAACAAAAAACGGGATGGACGATTTTCCCGGTCACGCGAAAGGTGGATTGAAAACATGCTGGATCTTCTCGGCCCTGTACTGGCCTTTTTCGTCGCGGGCATATGCGGCGGTGTGCTGCTCGGGCTGATCGGCGTCGGCATGGCGCTCGTCACTGTGCCACTGCTGATCTTCAGCCTGCCGCTCTTCGGCTTCGACAGCGAGGCAGTGCCTCTGATCGCGCTGGCAACCTCTATGGCCGTGGTCTCCGTCGGATCGGTTTCCTCCGTGCTCAGCCACAATCGAAAAGGCAATGTCATCTGGCAGGTTGCGCGCACCACCATTCCCGTGAGCCTCATCGGCATCGCCATTGGCAGTTCCCTTGCAGCGCGCCTGCCCGGCGGGGTGATCCGCGTCCTGTTCTGCGCCTTTCTGATCTATATCGCGATCCGCATGTTGCGGGGCCGAAAGCCCGGGGGGGCAGCGGCCTCGTCACAGACCGGTCCCTGGCATTACCGGCTGGTCGGGGGCGCCATCGGGCTCGCCGCAAGCGTGATCGGCGCGGGCGGCGGCGTCTTCATGGTGCCCTTCCTGTCGAGCCGTGGCCATCCGATGCCGAAAGCCGTCGCAACCTCGACCCTGATCGGCCTGCCGGTCTCGATCCTCGGCGCCGTGGTCTACGCGCTTCAGCCCGTCGATCTGCCCGGAAACCTCGCCATCGGCTATCTCTATGTGCCAGCCTTTGTTGGGCTAGCAGCCGGCTCCGCGCTTGGGGCGCCGCTCGGAGTGCGGATCAGCGGACAGCTCGATGAAGCACTGATCAAAAAGGTTTTCGCCGGCGCGCTGCTGTGCGTCGCGGCCGCGATCCTTTTGGAAATGTAATCGGACAAGCTCCGCCATCGCCCGTGCTTCGCGCACGCTCAGCGGTCGTTCAGCGCCATATCGCCGGTGACATTTCCATCGAGCAAGATTTGCGTCGTCAGGGCGAGATGATCTTTCATCGCTCTGGCCGCCGCGCTCTTGTCGCGAGCGATCGTCGCATCCGCAATCGCCTGATGTTCGGCGTTGATGTCCCGGTTCTTGCGATCGAGCGGCACGGAGACGCTGCGATAGCGCTCCGATTGCGTATAGAGCATGCCGCGCAACCGCAGCAGCCAAGGGCTGTCGCAGGCGGCTATCAGTGCCTCGTGAAAGCGGGCATGAATGGTGGCCCAATCTTCATTGATGCTGGTGCTGCCGGGCTTGCACAGGCTGGTTTTGGACAATTCGAAAAGCGTCGAGACGATTTGCGCCTCCCATTTCAGATCGCCATTATCAATCGCGTTCATCAGGCATTCGGTTTCGATCAGGATTCGCGTGCGGGTCAGGTCTTCGAGATCTTCCTTGGTGATCGGCGCAACGCGATACCCCTTGTTGGTCTCGAGCACGACAAGCCCCTCAGAGGTCAGGCGCGACAGCGCCTCGCGCACAGCACCTAAGCTGAACCCCATCTCTGAGACAAGTTCGGAAATCACCAGTTTCTGGTCGGGCCTCAAGCGGCAGGTCAAAATCTCCTGACGCAAAAGCTTGTAGGCTTTCGACGTCCGGTTTTCTGTAGGCGCTGTAGGCACGATATCACCGAGTCCTTATGTTTCTGCTGGCAAGCCGGAAAGGCCGTTGCCTCCTATACATATCTACGACAATCGAGAACAACTGCAAATCTCGACAACAATGTATTATGGAGGAAATAATTTTTATCTTAAGGGGCGCAGATTGCAATCGTTCCCTTGCAGGAAAGGCGGCAGATGAACGCCATTGCGCGCCCAAATGACAATGCCGGGTATCACCGCGACCGTTAGCGGGCCGGCACGGTCGGCGCCCAGAAGCCGACTGGTCAGAGGATGGCCCGTGCCATGCCCGGCTCTGTCGGAAACCCACGGCGTATTGACGGATAGAATTTTCTGAGGCGAATAGGCGAAAAGTAAATCAGTTTCAGTGTGTTATTGCGCCTTGGCGAACTCTATCGTATAATTCGGATAGGCACTGAGTATTTGGTCACGGCGGCACATCTCAGCTGTGCTATCCTCGCCCTTCATACCGTCCAGCACGATCCAGATCTTCTCCTCGGGGAATACTGTTTGCGGGTAGCGCGGCGGATGCCTTTGACGACCTTCTCACCGTGGCTTTGTTTGGCTCCAGTTTTCTGTCTCATCTTATGGAATGGACGCACGTTGCACCCGAACCGATAGTGTTCTGGCAATGATAGCAGACGAGAGGAGTTCAGCTAATGCAGTTACTTGCGATTGATTTGGGCGAGCAGTCCTTTCACATTCACGGAATTACCAATGAAGGTGAAGTGGTTTCCATAAAGGTGAGCCGACTAAAGCTGGAGGCTGCAGTCGAAGAGCTTTCTCCGGATTGTGTTACCATAGAGGCCTGCGCCAGTTCGCATCATTGGGGCCGCCGGATCGAAGCCATTGGATATCCTGTGCGCCTTATACATCTGCGTTTCGTCACGCCCTTCGTCAAAGGTGCCAAGAATTATGCTGTTGATGCCGAGGCGATCCACGAGGCTGCTCTGCGTTCGACCATGCGATTTGTACCAGTGAAGGCGACGGAGCAACAGGGTTTGCAGATGCTTCATCGAACTCGCGATCGGCTCATGACGCAACGAACTGGACTGATTAACCACATTCGCGGTCTGCTGGGAGAATATGGTGTTGTCCTTCCAGTCGGTGCCTCCCGGTTTCGCAGGGACATCCGGAACGCCGTCGCAGAAGCCAAATTGTCGGCTCTAGCACTTGAGAACTTCAACACCCTCATCGACGAGTTCGAAGCTTTGGATGAACGCGTTTGATGAGATCGCGTACACGCTTTTTCCAGAGGATAGGAATGATATGGCCGTTGATACGACCGATGTCCGTGGCGGTTGTTGATGCCTTCTTCGGTTGACCACGTTTGCCAAGGATCAGGCCGGCATGGAGAGCTTCAATATAGCGCTCACAAAGCTCCTTCACGGTGATCGCCTGGCGGTCGACCTGCCGTTCTTCCGCCGGATTGTCCCCCTGAGCAACACGCCCGACTTGGATCCTCGCTTCCCGACTCGCGCTCTCCGCAGTCCAAATTCCGTGGAGCCCGATCGTGTAGCGACGAGAGCGTCCTTCGCTTCGGTACTGGATCACATAGCTGCGTTTGCCCGATGCGAACACGCGCAGGCCAAAACCGGGAAGGTCATCGTCCCATACAACGTAATCCTTTCCCTTGATCTGCGTGCTTTCGACAAACCTCTTCGTGATTTTAGCCATCAGACGCCTCCTGAAGGGCCGTGCGTCTCGCGTAAGCACCACGTAAGCACTTGGGGGAAAGCCACGGCGTATTTACGGATAGAATTTTCTGAGGCGGGCAGGGAAAAAGTAAATCGGTTTCAGTGTGTTATCGCGCCTTGGCGAACTTTATCGCATGTTTCGGATAACCAGTCAGTATTTGCTCCGAAGGCAGAGGCCACTGGTTCGAATCCAGTCGGGTGCACCATTTTTAATTGGCCTACCGCCTTCGGCTACTTGAGGCCGGATTGGTTCGAGAATTTTCCTCTCACCTGCCCCATTTTAATTGGCCTACCGCTTTCGTGACATGAGGCCGAATTCCCCAATCTCCAAAAACGCGACGCTGCCAAGCGACAGGTGTTTTTTCTTTCAAACACCGAGAGCAACTGACCCCTTTGCCAAACCTTATTTGCCGATCAAGCCGCGCGGGCCGCCGGAGATCAACAAGGCCACATTCGCCATTGCGCGCATCGGGGCATAGCCCGGCGGCACAGCAATATAGCGCGGACGCCAGTCGGGGCGGAATTTTTGTTTAAAGCTGCGCAGGCCCTCGAAATTGTAAAACGCGCCGCCATGTTCAAACATCATCCGCCCAAGGCTGTTCCACATTCGCGCGGTGGGGCGCGGTGACAGGCCGGAGAGGGGCGCGACGCCGAGGCTGAATTCTTCCGCCCCCGCCTCACGCATATGCTCAATGAGCGAGAGGAACAGAAATTCCATCATGCCGGAGGCCTCAGCGGGCAAATAGCGCATCAAATCAATTGCCACGCGTTTGCCGTCGCCGGGGGCCAGGACATTGGCAAAGGCGACAATGCGCCCCTCGCGCCGGATCACGGCCAAGGGGAAATGGTCCAAATAGGCGCGGTCAAACCGCCCGACCGAAAACCCCTTTTCCCGGCCGGTTTTGCCGCCAAGCCATGCGGTGGAAATCGCCTCAATTTCGGCAAAAACGGCGTCAGAATGCGGCGGCGACAGCATCTCAAGCACCAAGCCTTCGCGCTGTTTTTTGTTGTAGGCGGCGCGCATGGTTTTGAATTTCGAGCCAGACAAGGAGAAGTCTTTCAACACCACCACGGCCTCTTCACCGATCTTGTGCAGCGACAGACCCATCTCAATCCACAGGGGCAAATAGGTCTCGCTGACCTCGTAAAACACGGGGCGGCCATTGGCGCGTTGGGCCTGTTCGAAAAACGTCCAAGCCAGATCATGCGCCTCAGTCTCCGGGCCGACCGGATCGCCAAGCGCCACCCAGGCTGACCGTTGCACGCCATACATCAGATAGGCGTGGTTTTGGTCCGAAAACATCAATCGCTTGTCGCCAGAAAGTGCCAAACATCCCTGCGGATCGGAAGAGGTGGCCAAAACTGCATTTGTGCGAATGATCGAGCCATCGCGGTCGGCGTCCGCTTTGTGGGTATGGGCCGGGCGCAGTGCTTGGATCACAGTAAAGACCAGCAACAGCGTCGAGGCGGCAACCCCCGCGCGCAAGGAGCGCGGCGTGTTGGCATTGGCGGAGAACTCGGTCCACAGGCTCAAGGAATAGGGCGTGGCGCGGTGGAGGAAAAAGAAAAATGCCGCGATCCCCAGCAAGGAGGCCAGAACCAAAACGATCCAAGCGGGCGTGAACACCCCATCGGTCAATTTGGCCTGACGATAAAAGGCGCGGCGAAACGGCAGCATCGCCAAAAGACCCACGGCCAAAATATCCATGCTCTCAAAGTCGAAATTATTGAATACGGCGGCAACGATGCCCAACCCCATGGTGAGGATCATCATCCAATAGGCCGCGGACACCCGCCGCAACAGCGCATGTGACAGGATCAACAACACGACGCCCATCACGGCGGTGCCAAGCACCCCGATTTCAAGCAAAAGTGCAGCACTCAGATCGCCTTCGTTCAAAGCCCCGGTTTGAAAAGAGGGCACAAACGCCACCGCAAGCAGGAACACGCCGTAGCCAAAGGCCGTGACGGCCACGAGCGAGGGCACGATGCCCGAAAGCGCGTTATAGGCCGGGCGCAAATCGGCGCGGGGATCGGAGAAGAGTTTCGACAACGCGCCGCCCGCGATGCGCAATTCGTTGAGCGAGACGATGAGAAAGGCCAGCGCGAAGGGCAAAAGGTAATAGATCGCGCGAAACAGCAACAAGGCGGCGGCGATATGACCGACTGGGGCTTCATTGGGCAGGGCGGCGATGATCGCAGTTTCAAACACCCCGATCCCACCGGGCACATGGCTGATCACGCCCAACATCATCGCACCGGCAAAAATGGCGGTGAAGGTGGTGAAATCGGGCCGACCTTCGGGCAGCAGCAACCACAAACACAGGGCGGCGGCCAAAACATCAATCAGGCTAAAGCCGAGCTGGCCAAGGATGGCGGCGGGCGGCGGCATGGTGATTTCAAAGCGGCGGATTTTAAGGGTTTTGCGACCGATTGAGAGGGTCATCAAAATCGCGAGCGCAACAATGAGCAGAGCGGTTGCGCCCCAGCGGATCACATCGGGCGACAAGATCGTGCCTCCGATCACACCGGGATGCAGCGCCAAAGCACCAAGGCCAATGAAGGTCAGGCCCATGCCGACCGAGACGGCGATGTAGGTTGAGACGGTCGCGACCTCAAAGGCGTCCAGCCCCAAAGCGGCATAGATGCGATAGCGCACGGCACCGCCTGAAACAATGCTGACCCCAACGGTGTTGCCAAAGGCCGAGCCCAAAAAACTGCCCATGGCGACGGCGCGCAGTGGCAACCGGCGATCGACAAAGCGCAGCGCCCACCAGTCATAGCCCGTCAAAGCGCCGTAGCCGACAAAGGTTGAGAGGACAGCCAAGAGCAAGGTGGACAGTGGGATCGAGCGGGCCTGTGCGATCACATCCTTGGGATGGACCGAATGCAACAGATGCGACAGCGCCGCGATGCCAAGGCCAAACAACACCAGCCCCAAAATCAGTGGCACACTCCGACGCAACAGGGCGCGAGTTTTATCTGAGAGGCGATGCATCGGTGCCGTCCTTTTGTTTTTCGTCTTATGACGTCAGAGGGCAGGGACTGTCACGCGCTTCTCACAAGAAATTTTGAGAGGACAGAGGAAACCTGAAGGAATTGCGCGTCAAAAAAGCGAAGAGGCCTTTCGCAGATGGCTTTGGGTTTCAGGTCCGCGCATGAAAAAAGCCGCCAAAGGGCGGCCTTTTCTATCGTGAGGGCGTGAGCCGTCACCCACGCCTCGTCAAAATCAGAGTGCTTAGCCGTTCCACGTGCGGACCGGGCCGCAATCCATGTGAACAAAGTTGGAGCCGCGATAGGTGCCAACGCCGCCAGCCGAACAGGATTTTGCGGCGGCTGCCATTTGTTGGATCGAACGTGATTTCAGGCGCAAATCAGCGGCTTGGGCTTGCATATGCAGGGAATTTTTAGCCACGCCTTTGGAGCGCGAGCGCAACATGGCGTTGGTTTCCGGTGAGCGGTAGCCCGACAAGAGCATGTAAGGTTCGTCCACATCCATCAAACCATGAGACGCAGCCAGAATATCGACTGTACGGGCATCAACAGCTTTGAGTTTGGAGTTGCGCCAATCGCGGAAGAAATAGGTGACTTCCTTCAGGGCCTCAGGGATATATTCGCCCTCGATCCAATAAATCGTGTCGATGCTTTCGCCAGTCCGACCCGAATACATATTGATGCGGCGAATGTCACCCGCGCCACGCAGAAAGCCTGCGGCATTGGCGTAAACGGGTGTGGCACTCAATGTGATTGCTGCGAAACCGCGCAAAAGTCCTCGGCGCGTTAATCCGCTTGATGCAGTGTTGGTCATTCTCTCAAAGCGTCCCGTCGCTGATCTGTTCCCGCCTCACGCGGCTTTCGTTGTCACGCGCCGCTTCTTGCGGCATTCTTAATCAATTTTTTTGCCGACACTTTGATCAAAATCAGACGAAGTCTAGAAAATTAAGACTTAATCTCGCCCCTTTTCACTCTGGATCGTTCGACCGCGATCACATTTTAGCGAGAAGAAGCGCCGTTTGATCATCCTTTGTGACGTCAAAAACACCCAAATCACCCCCTCATGAGTGATCTGCAAGCCTTATGCCACAATGTGATTCTTGGGCCAAGCCTTGGATTCGACCGAAGGGGGCGGAAGGGGTGAAATCGGCGGGTTTTTGCGCAAATCAGTAAGGAGAACCATACTTATTTGCCTGTTGGCGCCCAAAATGGGGGATCAGAGGCGAGGCGTTGGCGCATGTTTTGAAAGCCCAAACGTCCAGAGATGGCGGTGGCATTTCTGCGCTAAAATACGTCAAATAAGGGGAAAAATACGATTAGCTCCCCTTTGGCTTCGACTGTTGTGCTTTGGGCACAGGAGGGCATTGGCGGTTCATTCCCCCTCACACCGGTCAAGAAATTGCGCTATCTTCCTGCGACTGACTGCTGAAAAAGTTCGAGGACAGACATGACGCGTTTCCCGTTTCCCCGGTTTTCCACCCCCTCTTTGAGCATGGCCCATATGCGCCGTGGCGTGCGGTCTGTCGCGATGGCCACCGCCCTGTCCTTGACTGCCGCGTCGGTGATCTCGGTGATCTCGGTGATGCCCGCGCCCTTGCACGCGCAACAGGTCAGCGCCTTGATGCAATCCATTGCCGAGGCCGCGTCTGGCTCAAAGGATCTGTCGGAATTCTATCGTGCAACCGGGTACAAACCTGTTTTCGCAGAGAATTCGTCACGCGCCAAAGCCCGCCGCCAAGCCTTGTTGCGCGCCGTTCAGGCCGCTCCGAACCAAGGTCTTGCGCCCTATGACACGACGTTGTTGGAGGCCAATCTTCGCGCCATCACATCGGATCGCGATTTGGGGCGGGCCGAAGTGGCGATGGCACAATTGTTTCTCGATTATGCCCGCGACATCCAAACCGGCCAGTTGATCCCATCGCGCATCGACAGCGGCATTGTCCGTCAGGTGCCCTATCGTGATGGCCTGTCGGTGTTGACCAATTTCGTCAAATCATCGCCGCAGGCTTATTTGAGGAAACTCGAACCAACCTCGCCGGAATATGCGCGGCTTTTGAAAGAAAAGGCCAAGTTGGAGCGCGTCTTGGGGCAGGGCGGTTGGGGCCAGACCGTGCCCGGGTCGAAATATGAGCCGGGTCAAACGGGCAATGGCGTGATCATTTTGCGCAATCGGTTGATGGCGATGGGCTATCTGCCGCGCTCGGCGGCAACCAGCTATGATGCCAGCCTGCAAAAAGCGGTTCAGCTGTTTCAAATGCAACACGGGTTGAGCCCGGACGGGGTGGCCGGGGCTGCGACGATTGAAGAGATCAACGTCGGTCCCGAAAACCGTTTGGCCTCGATCCTTGTGGCACTTGAGCGCGAACGCTGGACCAATTTTGACCGCGGCGATCGCCATATCTGGGTCAACCTGACCGATTTCACCGCCAAGATCATTGATCATGGTAAGGTGAGTTTTGAAACCCGTTCTGTGATTGGTCAGAACACCGGCGACCGTCGTAGCCCGGAATTCTCCGACGAAATGGAGCATATGGTCATCAACCCGACCTGGAACGTGCCACGCTCCATCGCGGTTAAAGAATACCTGCCAATGATGCAGCGGAACCCGAATGCGGCAGGCCATTTGCGCCTTGTTGACAGCCGGGGCCGCACGGTGAGCCGTGCCAATGTCGACTTTAGCCAATACACCACCAAGACCTTCCCGTTTAACCTCAAGCAACCGCCCTCTGATGGCAACGCGCTTGGGTTGGTGAAGTTCATGTTCCCGAACAAATACAACATCTACCTGCATGACACGCCCTCCAAGAGCCTGTTTGGCCGCGAGGTCCGCGCGTTTTCGCATGGCTGTATTCGCCTGCAACAGCCGTTCGATTTTGCCTATGCGCTGTTGGCGAAACAGACCTCTGACCCCGAAGGCTTTTTCAAAGCCCGTTTGGCCACGGGCGCTGAGAACGTTGTTGAATTGGAACAGCATGTTCCGGTTCACCTGATCTATCGCACCGCGGTGACCCTGCCGAAAGGCGGCATGGAGTATCGTCGCGACATTTATGGTCGCGATGCCAAGATCTGGGCCGCGCTTCAGAAAAAAGGTGTTCAACTGCGTGCGGTTGGCGGCTGATCTCTGAGACAAGACTTTCATCGGTTTAAAGCGTCACGCCTTTCACCTGAGACAGGGGAAAGGCGTGACGCTGCCAGACATATCAATGGTGTGGGCGTTGCGCCATAATCCCGTGAAACAGGTTTATGGCGTAACGCTTTAGGGCGTCCTTAGTTTGATCTTTGGGCGCCCTTTGCTTTGCAAATCCACGTAAAGCGCTTATGTCCATCAGAGCAATCTTTCGGAGGCCCCATGCGTAATCCCATCCCCGGCACCGCCATCACCATCACCGATCTTGCCGCCCGCCTTGGCGCACCGTTTGAGGGGCAGGGCGATGTGATCGTCTCCAAGGCCGCCGAGCCGCAGGACGCGGGCGAGGGCGATCTGGCGCTGGCGATGAGCCCGAAATTCGCGCCCGCGCTGGCCCAGAGCCGCGCCTCTGCCGCCGTCTTGTGGCAGGGCGCAGATTGGCAGAGCTTCGGGCTAAAAGCCGCCATTCTGGTCTCGCGTGGACGGTTGGCAATGGCTGGCGTGACGGCAACTTTCGATCCCGGCCTTGGACTGGCTCCGGGCGTGCATCCCACGGCGGTGATTGATCCAAGCGCGCAGATCGGCATTGGCGCGGCCATCGGCCCGCTGACCGTGATCGGTGCGGGCGCACGCATTGGCAAAAACGCCCGGATCGCGGCGCAAGTGTCCATCGGTGCAGGGGTGACGATTGGCGATGACGCCTTGATCCATCCCGGCGTCAAAATCGGTGCGCGCGCGACCATTGGTGACCGCTTGATTGCCCAACCCGGCGGCGTGATCGGCGCGGATGGGTTTTCCTTTGTCACCCAAGAAAAATCCGCCGTCGAAGAAGCCCGCGAAAGCTTGGGCGAGACGGTCGAGGCGGCCGGGCAGGCATGGATGCGCATTGCCTCGGTCGGCTCTGTGGTGATCGGTGATGACGTCGAACTCGGGGCCAATGTCACAATTGACCAAGGCACGATCCGGGCCACGCGGATCGGTGATGGCTGTAAACTCGATAACCAGGTCCACATTGGCCACAATGTTGTGGTCGGGCGGCATTGTTTGCTCTGCGGTCAGGTCGGCATTGCCGGGTCCACCGTCATTGGCGATTTCTGCGTCATGGGCGGGCAGGCGGGGGCGGCAGACAATCTGACCATCGGCGCGGGCGCGATCATTGGCGCGGGCACGGGGGTTTTGTCCAATGTGCCCAAGGGCAAAGCGATGATGGGCTATCCGGCGGTGGCGATGCAGACCCATGTTGAGATGTATAAAGCCCTGCGACGCTTGCCGCGGTTGATCGGCAAACTGCGCGGCGACGGGTGAATTTGGCGTAACGGAACAGGGGTTTGGGGCGCAGGCGATATGCAATTGTCACAAAAATCTGTTTCAAAGCCGGGCAATTCAGACTAAATCGGTGCGCAGACAGCCGCAGATTGGCAGCTGAGCGGAACCGATCATTTACACGGATACGGGGCAAGGTGAGGAGAGCGACATGGCATTGGATGTGAAAGAAAAGATCATCGAAATCATCGCGGAGCAGGCGGTGCTTGATCCTTCTGATGTGTCGATGGATCAAACCCTTGAGGCGCTGGGGATCGACAGCCTGGGTCTGGTCGAAAGCATTTTCGCCATCGAAGAGGCCTTTGACATCACCGTGCCGTTCAATGCCAACGAACCCGACCAATCGGATTTCGATATTTCGTCTGTCGCCGCCATTGTCAAAGCGGTTCAAGGGCTGATCGAAGACCAAAAAGCATGAAGCGGGTTGTCATTACCGGCGCCGGGACCGTCAATGCGCTTGGCCTTGATGTGCCTTCGACCTTGGCCGCGATGGCAGAGGGAAAATGTGGCATTGGCGATCTGAATTTCCGCGATGTGGACCGTTTGGCGATCAAAATCGGCGGTCAGATTCATGAATGGGACGCCGAAGGCCAGTTCAACCGCCAACAAATGGCGCTTTATGACCGGTTCACCCAATTCACTTTGGTCGCCGCACAACAGGCGATTGGCCAATCCGGCCTTGAGTTTGTCGGTGAATTGGCATTGCGCTCTGGGGTGATTTTGGGCACCTCTGGCGGTGGTCTGACCACCCAGGACGACAATTACCGCATGGTCTACGAAGAGGGCAAAAACCGGGTGCATCCCTTTGTTGTGCCCAAGTTGATGAACAACGCCGCCTGTAGCCATGTGTCGATGGAATATAACATCAAAGGCCCGTGTTACACGGTTGCCACCGCATGCGCTTCGTCCAATCACGCCATGGGGCAGGCGTTCAACATGATCCGCTGTGGCATGTCCACCGCGATGATCACCGGCGGCTCCGAGTCGATGCTGTGTTTTGGCGGGGTGAAGGCCTGGGAAGGGCTGCGGGTGATGTCGAAAGACGCCTGTCGGCCGTTCTCGCTCAACCGCAATGGCATGGTGCAGGGCGAAGGTGCTGCGGTGTTTGTGTTCGAAGACATGGAACATGCGCAAAAACGCGGGGCCGAAATTTTGGCCGAGGTGATCGGCTTTGCCATGACGTCGGATGCCTCCGACATTGTGATGCCCTCGAAACAGGGTGCGGCGCGGGCCATATCGGGGGCCATCACCGATGCGCGGCTCAACAAAGATGAGATCGGCTATATCAACGCCCATGGCACCGGCACGGCGGCCAATGACAAAACCGAATGTGCCGCTGTGGCGGACGCGCTTGGCGCCCATGCGGATAACATCATGATTTCCTCAACCAAATCCATGCACGGCCACCTGATTGGCGGCACCGGCGCGGTGGAACTTTTGGCCTGTATCATGGCGCTCAAAGACGGGATCATCGCACCGACGATCAACTATGAGGAGCCTGATCCCGAATGCGCCCTTGATGTCGTGCCCAATGAGGCGCGCGATGCGACGGTCGATGTCGCTCTGTCCAATGCTTTCGCCTTTGGTGGGTTGAACGCGGTGCTTGCGTTGCGAAAAGCGCCCTAAAATAGTCGCCTCAAACGTAAAAACGCCGCGCAGATCTTTATCTACGCGGCGTTTTTGATTGAAATAGGTCTGAGCTTACTCAGCAGGCGCTTCGGGACCTTTGCCATCCTTCGCCGCAATGTTCAATTCGGTCACTTTGGCATAGGCGGCGGTGAAGCCTTTGAGCGAGAGTTTCAATTGCACTGGTTCGTCGGGGCGACCGACCGGCACAATGGCAACCTGACCCTCAACGCCCTTTTTCAACTGCTCAACTTCGGCACCACTCATGCCCGCGCGCACGAAACAGCCGACTTTGGTGCAGAACGAATAGGGGTAGCGACGGCCGTTTTCGCCATCCACGAAAAACGCCAATTGCGCGGTCAACAGTGTCTCAAGCGGTGTGGTGAAGGTGGCGGCGGCTTCGACAGTGTCAGAGCCAACATGGAACATCGTCACTTCCGCGACATCGTTGCCATCGCCGTCTTTCAACAACTGATACATGGAGCAAGGATCAACCGAGCCCTCAGGGGCTTTCACGCAACGGATTTCCCAATCGCCCTGTGTTTCAAGCGCATAGGGCCGCCCAATGTTGCTTGCGGGTTCGATCGGCGTACCGGCAGACAAGGAAGGGGCTGCGTCTTGAGCAAAGACGGGCAAAGCGGCACCGCAGGCGATCAGGGCAGCGGTGGCGAAGGTGGCGGTCTTGCGAGCGATGGAAGGCATTATCTGTCCATATGTTGTTTGCAAATTTGACCCTGCTTTAGCACGTCACTTGGGGGCTGTCAGGCGCGATTGGCAAAAATTCGCGTGAAGACACGGGGCGTGAGGCAAGGGGCGGCGGAAATCCGCAAAGAGAATAGGGTGAAACGGCGGTGGGTGCCTTGGCCAAAAACCAAAAGCCCCGGCAGAACCGAGGCTTTTGTGATCTTGTGATCCGTAGATCTTGCGATCTTATAACTCCCTGTCGGACTTGGCCGACTTATTGCGACAACGGTATGACACAGAATCGGCCTCGTCAACGAGAATTTTCACGGGGATTTGATGAGCTGATTCTGATTGGATTTGGGGAAATGGCAGTTTTGCGCCCTGATAGATTTACGACTTGTTAGAAAAGAGGCCGCACCGGGGCAAAGCGCACCCGGGCGGCCAGTCTGACAGGGAGGAAGTCAATTCGAACCGAAGAGGAGAGGGTTCGAATACACACAGACTGGCAGCAAGAGGTTAAAATTGTATTGTTCAACAGCACGTTTCTTTCAATCTGAGACAGGTTTGAGAGAAACCGATCCGCGGCAGATAAAGGCTGTGACCGCTGAACGAGGCCCTGATGTGGGTTTTTCGGGCGCTGCTTTATCATACAGCTTTGAAAAATCTGATGTTTCTCCTAAACCTTGAAGGAATCAGCCATCTAAGGGGAACGTTGGGTATGAGCGAAGGTATTGTGGACCGCATTTTCACCGGGGGCGGCGGCGAAGGTTACAGCGCGGCACAGGATTTGCTGTTGAAATACGGCAACCGCCATGGGTTGATCGCCGGGGCCACCGGGACGGGCAAAACCGTCACGTTGCAAATCCTCGCTGAAGGCTTTTCCAACGCAGGCGTGCCGGTGTTTCTCTCGGATGTGAAAGGCGATTTGTCCGGGCTGGCCAAATCCGGCAGCGCCGAGGGTAAATTGCACGGGGCCTTCACATCGCGCGCCGAGACCATCGGGCTTGATCTGGTCTATGAGCGTTTCCCGGTCACGTTTTGGGATTTGTTCGGCGAACAGGGCCACCCAATCCGCACCACAGTGGCGGAAATGGGGCCGCTGTTGTTGTCGCGCCTGTTGGGACTATCAGAGGCGCAAGAGGGTGTGATCAACGTCGCATTCCGCGTCTCGGACGAACAGGGCCTGCCGCTTTTGGACCTCAAAGATCTTCAGGCATTGTTGGTTTGGTGCGGCGAACATGCCGACGAATTGACCCTGCGCTACGGCAATATTTCCAAATCCTCGATTGGTGCCATTCAGCGCGATCTGTTGGTGTTGGAAAACCAAGGCGGGGCGAACCTGTTTGGCGAACCGGCGCTGGAACTGTCCGACATCATCCGTACCGATGTGGACGGTCGTGGGCGGATCAACATTCTGGCCGCCGACACGTTGATGTCCGCACCGGGGCTTTATGCCACGTTCCTGTTGTGGTTGTTGTCCGAGCTGTTTGAGGAGCTGCCGGAGATCGGCAACCCGGACAAGCCAAAGCTGGTGTTCTTTTTCGATGAGGCGCATCTTTTGTTTGATGATGCCCCCAAAGCGTTGGTCGATAAGGTCGAACAGGTCGCGCGCCTCATTCGCTCCAAAGGCGTTGGGGTCTATTTCGTCACTCAAAATCCCGATGACATCCCCGAAGACATCCTCGGCCAATTGGGCAATCGCGTCCAACACGCTCTGCGCGCCTTTACAGCGCGCGATCAAAAAGCGCTGGTGCGGGCGGCGGAAACCTATCGCCCCAACCCGCGCTTTGACATTGAAGAGGCGATCAAACAGGTCGGGACTGGCGAGGCGGTGACCTCGTTCTTGCAGGCCAAAGGCGTGCCGGGGATTTCCGAGCGCACGCTCATTCGCCCGCCCAGCTCGCAGCTTGGGCCGATCACGGTGGGAGAGCGCACCGAGATCATCAACACCTCGCCGATTGCCGGGAAATATGAGACGATTCTGGACCGCGAAAGCGCCTATGAAATCCTGTTGAAACGCGCCAATGCGGCGACAGAAGAAGCCGAGGCGGCGGAGCGTGCCGAAGCGGAAGCCGCGCGCAAATTGGAGGCCGAGAAGGCGGCGGAAAAAGCCCACAAGGCCGAAGAGACCCAACGCGCCAAATTGGAGCGCGAATTTGCCAAGGCCCGGCGCTATGACGGCAAGAACTATGAGCGCAGCACATCCTCGCGCCGCTCCTCAAAGTCCAGCAGCATTGGCGAGACGGTGACGAAAATGGTGATCCAAGAGCTCAAGGGCACCACCGGAAAACGCATCGTGCGCGGTATTTTGGGCGGTATTTTCAAAGCCCGCTGAGGTCAAAACTCAAACGCGGATTTGGCCAAAACGAACATTGGGCGGAAGGGGTGCACCCTTCCGCCCAAACTGTTTCATGCTACAGATCCGCAGACCACAGATCCGCAGAGCTATGTCTTTGTGTGTTAGGCCGCGATGATGACGTCTTCGACGTTGAGGGAGGCTTCGTCAAAGATCACACCTTCGGCCGGTTCCACGACCACCAAAAGACGCGAGCTGTCGCCTTCGGTCAGGTACAGTTGAAAGGCATTTGCCTCAGCATCGAAAGAAATCTCGACCGTGGCATCCGGGGTGGCGGAGAGGTCGAGGGTCAACACGTCTTCGCCAGGGGTGTAATCCGAAATCGTCACATGCCCCAGTTCGGCGGTCTCGGCGTCCGCCTCTGCGGCAAGGTCCGTTTCGGTTTCTTCTGCGGTGTCGTCGGTCATGTCCGTACCGGTCGCGGCGGCGACCACGGTGACATTGTCCGCGCCATCGCCCGTGACAACCTGACCTTCGCCAAGCGTGTCTTGGGTGATGGTAAAGCTGTCATCGCCATGGCCCGAACCATTGACGTTGTCGCCATAAACCGTATCGGAACTGGACGCGGAGAGGGTGTCATTGCCATACCCACCGACCAACCAATCGGTGCCCGCGCTCTCCTCCGTGTCGCCTGCCGACAGGGTGTCATCGCCGTCGCCGCCATAGACGATATCGTCGCCCTCGCCACCATCAAGCGTGTCATTGCCAAGGTTGCCATAGAGGCGATCATCGCCCGCGTCGCCGGTCAGAGTGTCGTCATCGCGACCGCCAGACAGGACATCATCACCGTTGCCGCCCGCAACGCTATCGTCGCCTTTGCTGCCATTGAGGCGATCATCGCCGTCATCGCCTTGGATGTCATCGCTGCCAGAGCCGCCATAGACGTGGTCATCGTCGGCACCGCCAGAAATCAAGTCGTCGCCATTGCCGCCGAACAGGTTGTCTTCGCCTTCGCCGCCACGCAGCACGTCATCGCCCGCATTGCCCCAAAGCGTGTCATCGCCGCGGTTGCCGTAGAGAAAATCATCACCCTCGCCGCCACTGATGGCGTCGTCGCCGGACCAGCCAGCGATCATGTCGTTGCCGCCTTCGCCAGAGATATGATCATCGCCTTGATCGCCGATGATGCTGTCGTCGTCTTCTGTGCCGGTGATGGTGTCGTCGCCAAAGGTGCCCATGACAGCAGAGAGGGCAAAAACGGACGTGGTCAGTGCAAGTAATCCAAGCATATGGTGTCCCCCCAGACACAAATAGGGTCCCTCAAGGGGACATGAGACCCGTCCGGTTGAAACTATGTCGTCGCTCTAAACGCGCAGTCATCGTTAAAGCGTTCGAAGCCGTTCAAACGCGGTCGGTCTAAAAGTTAACAATGGGTTAAGATTTAGCGCATGGGCCTGGAAAGGAACAAGGTTTTCAATAGAGTTTTAGGGAAAATTCACATTTAAGCGGCCAATATAGAGGTGGCTCTTTTTAAAATGCAAAGCCAGCGACGATCGGTGCAATTTGTTTCGCGTTGAGGTTGAAGACCCCCGCATCACACATCTGGATGATCCCGCTTGGTGGGAACACGCATGGGGTGAGTCGGACAGGGCCATCGTCCACGACAGAGACACGCAGGGCACGCGTCTCTGTCTGATTGCCTACAGCGTGTTAAACAGCCGGGTCAGTCGCGCCGCTTCATCATTGAGGCCAAAAGGCGCATTGATCACGAACAGGCCGGACCCGATCATGCCATGGTTCTTTTGCGCCGGGCGAAACCGCACCTCGTGATGCAGACAACCGGGGAAATTGGCGTAGAGCATGCCGTTGACCAGCGGCATGTGCTGTCCGGTTTTCAACACCGGATACCACAGCGCAATAACGCCAATGTTCCATTTGCGGTGCAGCTTGTAGATCGCGCTTGGCAGGGTCTCAAATTCGGTTTTGATCTCGTAGGACGGATCAATCAGCATCAGTCCGCGTTTGGGATCGGGCGGGCAGATGGATTGGGCAAATTGCATCCCGTCGATCTGTTTGACGTTGAGCACAGATTGGCCGGGGCTGGCCTTGGTGTTTTCATCAAGGGCGGCAAATTCGGCCGGGTGCAATTCGGCCAAATGGATCGCATCGCTGGCGCGCAACAAAGCCTGCGCAATCGCCGGAGAGCCGGGGTAGGTGGTCGCACCATGCGCCTCGGCAATGATTTGACGTGCACGGGCATAGGGGTGATCCGGTTTGAACCAACTCCCCACCTTTTCAATGCCTTGCGCCGCCTCTTTGGTCTTTTGCGACTGCGCGCTGGTCAGATCATAAAGTCCGCGACCAGCATGGGTTTCGATATATGAGATCGGTTTGTCCTTGCGCGTCATATAGTCGAGCATAACGGCGAGAAGCGCATGTTTTTGAACATCCGCGAGATTTCCGGCGTGAAAGCCGTGTTGATAAGAGAGCATTCAGCTGTCTCCCAAAGGGCGGATTTTAAGTTTGGTGATGCGGTTGTCCTTGCGACTGGCGACCTCGAAACGGTAGCCATGAAAAGAAAACACCTGACCGGCATTGGGGATCATCTGCGCCTCATGGATCACCAGACCGGCGATGGTGTTGGCCTCTTCGTCAGGCAGGTTGCATTCGGTCGAACGGTTGAAGTCGCGGATCGTCATGCCGCCCTCAACCACCCAATCGCCGGTGTCTTTTGAGCGCACGGGGCTGGCCTCTGAGCGGTCAAACTCATCGGTGATTTCGCCAACGATCTCTTCAAGAATATCCTCCAGCGTGATCAACCCCTGAAGCGCGCCATATTCATCGACCACGAGGGCAAAATGAGTATGGCGGTGCAAGAACTGCCGCATTTGGTCATCGAGCGTCGTGGTCTCGGGCACGAAATAGGGTTTCATCGCCACGGCCAACACGTCAAAATCGCTGAAATCCATCAACACAAGCGGCGTGTCACCGTCCAGCGATTGGCTCTCGCGGCCTTGGCGTTCGTGCACTTCGCGTTCGGCATGCATGGCGCGCAACAGGTCTTTGGCATGGATCACGCCGATGATGTTTTCAGGATCATCGCGGTAGATCGGCAAACGCGTGTGCGGGCTTTTGAGACTGCGTGCGAGCACTTCGGCGGGCGGCAGATCGGCGTCGATCATCTCGATTTGAGAGCGATGCAACATGATCTCCTCGACCGTGCGTTCGCCCAGATCAAGCGCCCCCAAAATCCGGTCGCGGTCTTCCTTTTGCACCACGCCTTCGACATGGCCCAACGCGATGGCCCCGGCAATCTCATCTTTAACCGCCAAAATATCGGCCTCCGGGTCGGTCTCAACCCCAAACATCCGCAACATGCCGCGCACCAAAAGCCGGACAAACCCGACCACCGGGGCAAAGATCGTCACGATTAACGCAATCGGGGCGGCGACGCGGGCGGCGGCAGATTCCGGGTTGGTGATGGCGTAGGTTTTGGGCAGCACCTCGGCAAAGATCAGCACCAAAAGCGTCATGATCAACGTCGCCAAAGCCACGCCGTTTTGGCCAAACACTTTGGTGAACAAAGCGGTGGCCAAAGAGGTGGCAAGGATATTCACAAGGTTGTTGCCCAGCAATACAGAGCCGATCAGCCGTTCGCTGTCCTCGGTCACTTTCAACGCGCGCTCGGCACCTTTTTCGCCCTTGTCGGCCTGTGAACGCAATTTGCCGCGCGAGGCAGCGGTCAGCGCGGTTTCGGAGCCAGAGAAAAACGCCGACATCACCAAAAGCGCCGCAATCGCGGCGGCGGTGATCCAAAAGGCGGCATCAAGAAGCGGAGTGGGGTCGGTCATATCGGTCATGAGATGGTTATGGGGAGCCTCCGAGGTCCGCGCAAGGGGGGCGAAGGCGGAATTTGGCGTGGTTTGCGCGATTGGGGGTGCATCGCGCCTCTTTGTCAAACGCCACGCTCGCTATTGCGCCCCGATAGGCGTAAGGTTGGTGCGATAAGGCCTGACATGGGCCTGTCTTGACGCGCGTCACCTTTGCGCTTTTCCGCCCCGTCTGTTCGTTTTGTGCCGCGTGTATCCCCTTGTCAAAGACAAGCGATGCACCGCTTTTTCTTTTCGATCCTGCCCCCTTTCCCCAATAGGATATCTGTCACATGAGTACGTTGAAATCTGACCCTGAGACTCCGAAACGCGCAGCGAAAGCCAAAGCCGTTTCCGCCGCCACCGCAACGCCGGAACAACAGGCACAAACACCTGTGCGCCATTCGATTTTTGATGAATCTTATGCCCCAGTCGGCGCGGAGCTGCGCAAGGCATGGACGCGGTTCAATCCAAAGAGAAAATAGCGATATGGCCCTGAGTTTTTCGTAAAAATGATGATCCAAGGGAGGCGGTAAAGACGCCAAAAATCTGAAAATGACGGCTTTTCAGTCGTCTCAGGAGAGCGATCAAGTGCCTGTTGCGCGCACGCGGCTTGGTTGTTTTGTCCGGCAAGATCCCCCTGGCACCTGCTATGCATCGCGCTATTCGGTTTGCGTCGGCCCAAGGTCGGCCAAAGGATGCCGGGTCAGCACCAGCTCTTTGAGCCGTTCATCCAAAACATGGGTGTAAATTTCGGTGGTCGACAGGTCTGCGTGACCCAAAAGCGTTTGGATCGCGCGCAGGTCGGCACCATGGGCCAAAAGATGCGTGGCAAAGGCGTGACGCAGCGTGTGCGGCGTCACTTTGTCGGGGCTGATCCCGGCCTGAACCGCGATGTCTTTGATCAGTTGATAAAAGCCGATGCGGGTCAAATGACCGAGCTTGCCGCGTGAGGGAAAGACAAAGCCCGAAGGCTTTTTGCCACGCTCAATCTTGGCGATGTCTTCGGCCTGATCGCGCGCCATCAGCCATGCACTCAACGCCACGCGCGCCGGTTCCGACAGGGGCACCATCCGTTCTTTGCCGCCTTTGCCCCGGATCAACAACATCCGCGGATCGCCGCGCGCGGCGGAGACGGGGAGAGACACCAGCTCAGAGGCCCGCATCCCGGTGGCGTATAAAAGCTCCATCAAACAGGTGTTGCGCAGACGGTCGGCTGGGCTGCGCCCGATCTCACGCGCCGCCGCCAAAAGCGCACCAACCTCCGCCTCAGAAAGCGTTTTGGGGAGGCGTTTGCTGCGTCCGGGGCCTTTGATCTGGATTGCCGGATTGTCTGCGCGCCAGCCTTCCTCATAGGCAAATCTATAGAGTTGCTTGATCGAGGACAGCCGCCGTGCGCGGGTCGATTGCGCCAATCCTTCGGCCTCACAAGCAATCAAATAGGCCTCAACATCGGTACGCTCGGCGGTTTCAAACGACTGTCCGCGTCCGCACAGCCACTCAGAAAATCCAATCAAATCGCGGCCATAGGAGATCTGTGTGTTCTCTGCCGCGCCCAATTCCGCCATCTGCGCCTCGGCAAATCCCGAAATCCACCGCGCATCTTGTGGCGCAACACTCATCCGCGTCGCTCCAACAACATCAACTCTAAAGCCGCGCGCCGGGCGGTGGCCTCAAGACCAACCGCACGGAAAAACTGGAGCGCGTCCGAGAGTTCGTCGATATCCCCCGCAGCCCCGCCTTCCAGCACCTCGATGGCGCGCAAAATAGCCTCGCCCAGCCTTTGCTCGCTGACCAGGCTGGTCAAACGCACCGGAACCCCGGTGCCGCGAAACCCAGTGGCAATGGCGCGGGCCATGTCGGTGCTCGGGCGCTGTGTCGGCAGATCGCCCATTGCGATGCCCTTCAAAAAGGCCTGATCTCGGCTCAACGCCGGAGCCCATTTCGTCGCGATTTTTTCATAGTCCGGCGACAAAAGCGCAACTTCAAAAGCGATGTCCGCAGCCTCGCCGTTGAGCGGCAAAAGCGCCAAGCGGGCCGCGAATAATTCGGCAAAGACCGGTTGCAGCCCAGACACGCGCATCGCCGACCACGCGGGTGGCAGGGCGTGAGACACGGCCCCCGGATCATTGGTGCTCAGCGCGGTTTCAAACCGTTGCAACGCCTCGATCCGGTCCCAAATCCCACCTGAGGCGGCGGGCAGATGTTCGGACCAAATCCCCAGCCAGCGGTTGGGGGAGAGCGCACCGACACGGGCCAACCGTTCGGCGGCGGTGGCGCGGGCTTTCCATCCGGTGGTGGCGCGCAGATCGGACTGGGCAAAGGCCAAAGGCAAAGACGAGGTGGCCAGCGGTTCACCAATGGCTTCCATCAAACGAAAGGTCAAAGGCGTTGGGTGATCGGGGATTGGCAGAGACGGCTCGCCCTCGAACAATTCCGGGTCCAAAAATCGCGCCAAAAGTTCGCCCTGATCTTCGCGGATGAGGCCCAAAGCCTCGCCGGTTTCAAGCGTCAACGCCGCCGCATCCCAATCGCCGCCCCGCGCCAAACAGAAAATCCGCGCTTGCAGTGTCGGGGATAGGCCGGGGGTGTGGGTGAGACGCGCACAGGCCTCGTCTTCGGTGCCAAGCAGTAGCTTTGTATCAAAAGCGCGGCGGAAAATCGCCGGAGAGGAGAGCCCCGCAAGCTCCATCAACGCATCGGCCTCATCCAAAAGACCTTGGCTCAGGAGCGCATCAATGCGCGCCAAAAACAGCCGCCCGTCCGCTTGTGATTGCAGCGGTGGGTTCAGCTCGGCCAAGACCAGCGTGTTGAGCAAGCGGCGGGAGGCGGGCAAAAGATCGGGACGGGCGGAAATCGTGGTGATCCGCCGTGCCAGATCGGTGGCGGTCGAGGCGCCCCAAAGATCGCGCGGCAGGCCCGTGACAGCACTTGGCAATAGCCCGGCGGCATCGGGGCTGGGCGTGTCAAGCGGGGCGACGCTGACATCCTCGGGCAGGGCGTTCTGCGCAATGTCGCTGGGCTGTGGCGCGCTCGTCGCAGGCGCGCGCGGAGCGTCCAGCGAGTCCGAGAGCCAGTCGATGGCGGAGATCGGTTTGTCGGGGGCGGTCGCTGAGGGCGTTTGTGCCCGTGCCGCGCCCCCCAGCGCGATCAGCAGGCAGATGCCGCATCCCAAAGAGGCGCTGACAAAACGGGTGCTGAGGGAAAAGGGCGTCACAGGGAAAGCCCCCTCACTTGGCATCAAGCGGCACGGTGACCGAATGTTCCACCCGCTCAGGCGAAAGATCGCCGACATAGGCGAAGCCGATGAAGCCCAAAATCCCAAGTAAGATGATGATGGCCAAAAGACGAAAAAGGAATTTGCGCACTGCGGTCTGCCTCCGTTCAGGGGTCTTGGGCGGTTGCGGGATGCGTGGTCCCAGTCCTGTGCCCGAATTGATATTGCCCGAGTTAATATTGCCTGTGTTTTGTTTGTATTCTCCGGGGTTTCACGGCTGATTGCCGACCCGGGCTGGTTTTATCCGTTTTATATATGGTATTTCCGGCAAGATCACGCCATTGAAGGGGCGAAATTTTTGTCGGCAAGATGTTGCCATGATCGCAGGGACGCTGTGGCGACGATGCCAAGGCGCACGAGGGCCTTCATGCACTGTCTGACACAACTGTACACGCTCTTTTGGGGGAGACGATGGCAAAAGGGCTAAAAAAAACGGTCGCATTGGTCGGCATGATGGGGGCCGGCAAAACCGCAGTTGGCAAAGCCATGGCTGCGCGGCTCTGTGTGCCGTTTCTCGATTCGGATGCGGAGATCGAAAAAGCGGCCGCGATGAGCGTGGCGGAAATTTTCAGTCGCGACGGCGAAGCATTTTTTCGCCAACGCGAGGCGGAAGTGATCGCGCGACTGCTTGACACAGAGCAGGCGATTTTATCGACCGGCGGTGGGGCATTTTTGGCCGAAACCAATCGCAACATCATCGCGCAAAACGGGGTGGCGGTTTGGCTGAAGGCCGATTTGAATATCCTGTGGAACCGGGTACGTCATAAATCGACACGGCCGTTGCTGCGCACGGAAAACCCGTATGAGACGCTCAAATCCTTGGTTGAGGCGCGCGAGCCGTTTTATGCCAAAGCCGGGATCATCGTGGACGCAGAGCCGGGTCTGAGCATTGAGGCCATGGCGGATAAGGTGATTGACGCGCTGGCGCAGCACGGCGGAATTTTGAAGGAAAGCCAATGACATACGGATCTGTAGCCTATCAAACCGTGCATGTGCCCCTGGGCGATCGTGCCTATGATGTGCGCATCGGGGCGGGGCTTGTGGCGCAGGCGGGCCCGCATATCGCGCCGCTGTTAGGCACCAAGAAAAAGGTCTTTGTCATCACGGATGAAACCGTCGCCGGGCTGCATTTGGCCCCCCTTGAGGCCGGATTGGCGAGCGCTGGCATCGAAATGGTGTCACTTGCGTTGCCCGCTGGGGAAAGCACCAAGGCCTGGCCGCAGTTCACCCGCGCGGTTGAATGGCTTTTGGCGCAAAAATGCGAACGCCGCGACATTGTCGTGGCCTTTGGCGGCGGTGTGATCGGCGATTTGGCCGGGTTTGCCGCCTCTGTGCTGCGCCGGGGCGTGCGGTTCGTGCAAATTCCCACCACGCTTTTGGCGCAGGTCGACAGTTCGGTCGGCGGCAAGACCGGGATCAATTCCAGCTACGGCAAAAACCTGATCGGTGCCTTTCATCAACCCTCGTTGGTTTTGGCTGATATTGCCCTTTTGGGGACGCTCACGCCGCGCGATTTTTTAGCCGGCTATGGCGAGGTCCAGAAATACGGCCTTTTGGGCGATGAGACGTTTTTCGACTGGCTTGAAGTCAACGGGCCGGATTTGGCGGCGGGCGATATGGTCAAACGCGCCGAGGCGGTGCGGTGGTCGGTGCAGATGAAAGCCGACATCGTGGTGCGCGATGAAACCGAGCAGGGGGACCGGGCATTGCTCAATCTGGGGCACACGTTCTGTCACGCGTTGGAATCCGCGACCGGGTATTCAGACCGGTTGTTGCATGGTGAAGGCGTGGCCATTGGCTGTGCCTTGGCCTTTGAACTGTCGGCGCGTTTGGGACTGTGTGCGCAAGAAGCGCCCAGCCGTGTGCGCGCGCATCTCAAGGCCATGGGCACCAAATGCGATCTGCGCGATATTGACGGCGCATTGCCCTCCGCCGAGGCTTTGGTGGACCTGATGGGACAGGACAAAAAGGTCGTCGATGGTCAGTTGCGTTTTATCTTGGCGCGGGGGATTGGCGACAGTTTCGTGACCGCCGATGTGCCGCGCGACATGGTGGTTCAGGTCCTAAAAGACGCAATTTGAAGTTTTTTGACCGTGGTTTTTTGCCCATCGGAATGCAAAAGCTTTTGGGAATATTGAATTTTGATCCATAGTTGACCCCGCGTAAATAAGAGTATGGGCCAATGGTGGGAAAATCGGATTTTATCAACGGGTTCAAAGTCCCGGGCGCTCTCGGCGCGCCGTTGATTGCGAAATACATCACGTCGATTTCCTTGTTCATTTTGCCGATTGCGATTGTGAAATATGCGATCAAAGGCAATTACTTGTTGTCAGGCTATTTCGTGGTTTTAAGTGCGGTTATGGCCTTTGATCTATGGGCACATCTCAAGTCCCGCCGTCTGCCGATCAACGCCACCATGGTTTTGATCGCGGTCCATATCGGCGATTTGATGTTGGTTGCAAACCACGGTATTTCGTCGGCCTTTTGGGCCTTTCCCATCACCATCGCGGGGTTCTTTTTCTCTGCCCATTGGGTGGCGCTGGTGTTGGGGGTGGCGGTGGCGGTGTTGGAGGTTGCGGTCTCCTATTGGGCGGCACAGGATTTTTGGTTCTCGTTTCGACTTGGTATGGCGCTGATCACCACCATCTTGTTTATGCGCTATACTTTGGTGACCATCGGGCGTCTTCAGGCGCAATTAACCGACACGCTGAATTATGATGCCTTAACCGGATGCCGCAATCGGCGCGCCTTTATGGCCATGGAACAAAAAGGCGGGCTTGGATCGGGTGGGGTGGTTTTGTTTGTCGATATTGATCATTTCAAAGAGATCAATGACCGCTACGGCCATTTTGTCGGTGATGACATCCTGCGCAATGTGGCTGGGCTTATGCGCGAGGTGTTGCATGGGGAGGGCCTGCTGTTTCGCATCGGCGGCGAAGAATTTGCCATCGTGTTGCTGAAAATGCCCGAGGATATGGGGATGCGTGTGGCCGAACGCATCCGTCAGGTGATCAGCGACGCCGCCATGCCCGAAGAGGCGCGGGTGACTGTGTCAATTGGGGTCGAGATTTATCGCGCCCATGGCGATTTGGGGGCGGCTTTGCGCCGTGCCGACGATCATCTTTATAGGGCCAAACAGGCCGGACGCAATCAGGTGATGAACTCACGCCAAACCCTGCACAGACCGTAACCCAGCCCGCCAAATTCTAGAGTGTGGCGCTACTTTTTACGCGCTTTGCTCTTGGGCGGCTCTGGCAATGCTCCGTCTCTGGCGGCTTTTTCCTCTTTGGTGAGTTTTGCCCCCCAGACGTTTTTGCTCAAGCCGATGTCATGCGGCATGGGTTTGGTTTTGCCAACGCTGACCTTGCCGCCCTTGGCCAAAAACTCTTGGATCAGGGCATCGTCTGTGGTGGGTTTTGGGACTTTTTTCATCTTTTAAGCCTTTGGTCTTGAAATGAAAAACCCCGCCACAAGGGCGGGGTTTGAACCGGGATCAGAACGGGATTTCGTCGTCGTCCATCGCCGGACGGCCACCGCCGCCACCCGAGGACGGGCCTTGATTATAACCGCCCGAAGAGGGGCCTTGATCATAGCCGCCGCCTTGGTCGTAGCCACCTGAGCCACCGCCGTAACCGCCGCCTTGGCCACCACCACCACCACCTTGACCGCCGCCTTCGCCACGACCATCCAGCATGGTCAACACGCCGTCAAAGCCCTGAAGCACGATTTCGGTGGAGTATTTGTCTTGGCCGGATTGGTCCTGCCATTTGCGGGTCTGAAGTTTGCCTTCGATGTAGACTTTCGAGCCTTTGCGCAAATACTGTTCAGCGATGCGCACCAGACCCTCTTGGAAAATCGCGACTGAATGCCATTCGGTGCGCTCTTTGCGTTCGCCCGTGGTGCGGTCTTTCCAAGTTTCAGAGGTGGCGATGCGCAGGTTGCACACTTTGCCGCCGTTTTGGAATGTCCGCACTTCGGGGTCGCGTCCAAGGTTGCCTATGAGGATGACTTTGTTCACCGAACCGGCCATGCGATCTACTCCCAGAGATGTTTTACAGAATCTTATGTTGGAGGCACCTTACACCAAACCCGGGCGCGCAAGGAAAGGGCCAAAATCCGCCTGCGACGCCGAGGCGCTTGGAAAGATCGGGCTTTGTGCCTATATTGCGCGAGATGGATCACTAGAATTGGAACGAGCGTGATGGGTGTGACGGGGTTTGGTCGCGGTGCGGCTCTTCGGGTTGGCCTTTGGGGGTCCTGTGCGCGACTGGTTTTGTCGGTGCAGCCGGGGCCGAAGACATATTTTCGACCAAAAACCGTTTGGCGATTTTTAGCTCGCAACTGGACGTTTTGGATGGCCGTGCGGCGGATCAATATTCCAATTCCGTGACCCTTCAGCCCGAACGGTTTGGGGGCGCCACTGTCGGCCTGCCGTTTATGGGCAGCTATAAGGGCGAGTGGTTGCCTGTGGCGACGAATGTCGCGCGCAAACATGGGGTGCCGACCGATTTGTTCCTGCGGCTTGTGCAACAGGAAAGTGGCTGGAATACCCACGCCAAAAGCCCGGTGGGCGCAACCGGATTGGCGCAATTGATGCCAGACACGGCGCGGCGGTTGGGGGTCAATATCAACGATCCGGCGCAAAACCTCGAAGGCGGCGCGCGATACTTGCGTCAGATGTACAATCGTTTTGGCAATTGGCGTCTCGCGCTTGCGGCCTATAACGCGGGGCCTGAGGCGGTGACCAAATACAACGGCGTGCCACCCTATAAAGAAACGATGAATTACGTTCGGATCATTTGGGGTCGTAAAGCCGTTTTAAACGCTCCGGGCGAACGTTTATTGAGACTGGGACGACGGGCGTGGCCTCGGGACACCAATCCCCAAAACCCACGCCAGTGACGTGATGATTAGCCGTTTTGACGAAAATTGCGCGGAGCGTAGCCGGTGTGTTTGTGAAACGCCCGACTGAAATAGGCCGCCGAATGAAACCCTAATTTTTCCGCGATATATTTGATCGGGAGATCGGTTTCCGCCAACATTCGGCGCGCTTCGAAATGCACACGATCGGCCAAAATCGCTGAGGCAGACCGGCCACAGGCGATATTACACGCCCGCGACAAATGACCGGGGGTGACCCCCAGCTCGGCGGCAAAATGCGTCACCGTACGACCGTCATAAAGCTCGTTTTCAACCAAGGACGTATAGGCTGCCGCCAAACGGCGCGAGGCGTCAGGCGTGAGATCATATTCCGGCATGATGCTCATTTGCCGCTCCAACCAGACCGAAATCATCCCGGCCTGAAATGCCATCGCGCGCTCGCGACCGGGCTGAGATTGGTCAATCTCGCGTTGAAGGGTTTCGATCATCCCGGTGATCTCATTTTGCTGGATCACCTCACGAAACCGCATGTGCAGCGGCTCGTGCGGCAGGCCCAAAGTCGGATCGTCGGGCAGATGGACGGCATGGCCCATCACCTGACCAATCGGTTCAAACCCGTACATGGTGCGGGTCGGCAAAAAGATCAGGTTGTGCGGACCAAAGCCGCGGGTCACGCCCGAAACGGTGATCCGGCCTTGACCACGCGTGAACCACAACAACGTCGGGCTGCGGTGGCTGCGCATGGCTTCGGTGCGCCATTTTGCAGCGGCCGACAAAGAGGCGCTGCCTCGGCCCAGCGGGTGAACCCGGTAGGCGGGTGGGGTGGGGATCTCGGGGGTTTTGGCCACAGATGCCTTGCGTGGACGGGATACGGAGACCGATTCCGTAGGTTCGCGCGCAGAGGTCGCAGAGGCGGACATTTCACCCAGAGGAAGGGTTTTGAATATTTTACGTGTCTCAGAAACGGCCATGGTGATCCGATGTGTTCGATTTGTATAACTTTCGTCACACTAAGCGTCACATCAGCGCTGTCAAAGGAAATATAAAGGTATTTCAATGACATGTGGGTATATCTTGAGGTGATCCTAGGGCTGGTTACGGTCGCGATATCTTGTGGAATGCGCCCATGCGTGCCCTAAACCAAGTGCGTTGACGCTTGGCATATTGCCGCGTTGCGATGGTTGCGGCCTGTTTTGCCGCCTCCAGCGACATCTCGCCACGCAAATGGGCGATCAATTCCGGCGCGCCGATGGCCTTGGACGACGGCGCGGCAGGGTCCCATGTGGCCAAATTGGCCCGCGCTTCCTCCAAAGCCCCCTGATCAAGCATCAATGCGAATCGTCGTGCGATGCGGTCCGCCAACCAATCGCGATCTGCGTCCAGAACGAGAGGGCAACAGGCGGAGAGCGGCAACAGCGGTGGCGGGGTGTCAGCCTGCCAATCCGCCAAGCCCCGTCCGGTGGCGCGCAACACTTCCCACGCCCGTTGCACCCGCATCGGGTTCAGTCGGTCTATTTGGGCCGCCGTGCGCGGATCTTTGGCGTCCAATTCGGCCAAAAGCCCGGCATGTCCGCCCTCATCCACCCGCCTTTGATCGGCCTCGGCGCGCAGCGCCGGCGGTGTGGCGGGGATCTCGACCAAACCGTCAGTGAGTGCTGAAAAATAAAGCCCTGTGCCGCCGACGATGATGGGACGGGTGGGACCGCTGAGATAGGGGGTGACATCGCGCAGCCAATGGCCGACCGAATAGGCCTCATGTCCGGGCACATGACCATAGAGCGCATGTGGCGCCAGTGCAGTGTCCTCCGGCCCCGGTCTGGCGGACAAAATGCGCCAGTTATCAAATACTTGTAGTGCATCGGCATTGACAATCACGCCGCCCTGGGTGGTCGCAATCTCAAGCGCAAGCGCGGATTTTCCGGAGGCGGTCGGCCCGGCGATGAGCACCGGTTGGTCGGGGGATATGTCAAAGGGCAAGGTCATGGTGTTTCGGGTGACAGTCTGTGTGGGGCTTGTCCAGAGGGCGCAGGGGAAAAATATCTCATATGCTGCATTGAACCTTTGCCGATTTTGGCTCATTTTGGCACCGATTTCAGACATAACGCCGGGGACATCAGATGAGCAACGCGGAACAGGGTCATCCTGCCACGAAATACAAACGTGTGCTGTTGAAAATTTCAGGCGAGGCGCTGATGGGCACGCAGGGTTTTGGCCTGCACCCGCCGACGGTGGAACGGATCGCACAAGAAGTGAAGACGGTGCACGATCTGGGCGTTGAGATTTGTATGGTCATCGGCGGCGGCAACATCTTTCGCGGGCTGCAAGGGTCGGCGCAGGGGATGGAACGCACCACCGCCGATTATATGGGGATGCTCGCCACCGTGATGAACGCGCTGGGGATGCAGGCCGCTTTGGAAGCGCTCGACATCAACACCCGGGTGATTTCCGCGATTACGATGAACGAAGTGGCCGAACCCTACATTCGCCGCCGCGCTGTGCGCCACCTTGAGAAAGGTCGGATTTGTATTTTCGCGGCCGGCACTGGCAACCCCTATTTCACCACCGAT
The DNA here is from genome assembly GCF_003047105.1 of Celeribacter baekdonensis. NCBI lineage: Bacteria > Pseudomonadati > Pseudomonadota > Alphaproteobacteria > Rhodobacterales > Roseobacteraceae > Celeribacter > Celeribacter baekdonensis. The sequence goes on along the minus strand of NZ_CP028475.1, from coordinate 941,517 downwards.
ACAGCCGCGACATTACGCGCCAATGAGATGAGCTGTGAGGCGATCTTTATGGGCAAAAACGGCGTCGATGGTGTCTATGACAAAGATCCAAAAACCAACCCCGACGCGAAGCGCTATGATCACGTCAGCTATGACGAGGTGCTGCGCAAGAACCTCAAGGTCATGGATGCCTCTGCAATTGCTTTGGCGCGTGACAATGACCTGCCGCTGATCGTGTTCCCGCTCGATGCGCCGGGTGGCTTTCGCTCGATTTTGGCGGGCGAGGGGATTTACACCACCGTCAGCTGATTGGGTTTTGCCAAAAAGCCGCCGTTTGTTGTGCTGATTTGATCTGTGTCGTTGTGCTGACATCGCCTCCTGTGGTCCAATATCTCGTGATATTGTGGAGGAGGACACTGACATGATCAAATTTACCACAATGGTCTGCGCTGCGGCGTTGTGTGCATCCGGGGCTTTGGCCGGTGGAATGGCCCCCGTCGCGCAAGATCCACCCGTCATCGCATCGCCTGTTTCGACCGATTGGACCGGGTTCTACGCAGGGGTTCAGCTTGGATTTGGCGACACCACGACCGACTTTGACGGCGGAAATGTGTCGCTGGATTACGCGGCGGATTATCTGGGCGCGCATGTCGGATATCTGCGCGATTTCGGCACCTTCGTTGGTGGCGTTCAGATGAGCTACACTACTGTGAGTGTTGAAAGTGATGTCTTTGACGACGATCCTTCGCGCATGGCTCTGAGCCTGATGGCGGGCTATGATGCCGGGCGGTTTTTACCCTATGCGCATGTCGGATTGGTCAGATTCAAAATTCCCGATTTTGACACCACAGAGAATGGCGTGGCCTTTGGCATTGGCGCGAAGATGATCATGACAGAGAAACTTATGGGGGGCATCGAGCTGTCGCGCACGATTTACCGCGACTATCTTGAGGATGCTATTCCCTTTGACAACAAGCTGACGGCGGACACGCTGACTTTGAGCCTGTCGTATAAGTTCTGATCTTTCGCTTGTCTTTGATGCGGGCTCCAAACTCCGGGCAAGCCAATCAAACGTCCCGCGTTCCGGCGCGGGGCGTCTTCATGTCTTGACGCAACACGCGGCGCGGCAGAAGGGCTATACATCCGAACCCCGGTGGCTTATTGAATGCTGCAAATTTGCCGCTGCGCTCATCAGACGGAGCGCGCACGACATCACGAAAAGGGAAAGCACCCATGTCCGACGATTTCATGCTCGATACAGATGACCTGTCCAAACGTATGGATGGCGCTTTGGCCAACCTGCGTACGGAATTTGCCTCTTTGCGCACAGGCCGTGCCTCTGGCTCGATGTTGGAACCGATCATGGTGGATGCCTACGGCTCGATGACCCCGATCAACCAAGTGGGCACAGTCAACGTGCCAGAACCCCGGATGGTGACGATCAACGTCTGGGACAAAGGTCTGGTCAACAAGGTTGAAAAAGCCATTCGCGAAAGCGGCCTTGGCATCAACCCGCAGCTGAACGGCACGATCATCATGTTGCCGATCCCCGAGTTGAACGAAGAACGCCGCCGCGAATTGACCAAAGTGGCGGGCGGTTACGCCGAACACGCCCGCGTCGCGGTGCGCAACGTGCGCCGCGACGGCATGGAGCAAATCAAACGCGCCAAAGGCGACGGCATGTCCGAGGATGACCAAAAAATCTGGGAATCCGAAGTGCAAGATCTCACCAACGCCCATATCAAACGCATCGACGAAATGCTTGAGCACAAGCAAGAAGAGATCATGCAGGTTTAAGATCACCGCAGATCGCGACGTTTGCCCCGCTTCAGGTGTCGCAAAGAGCCCGCGATTGCGCTCAACATGGGCTAAATTCAAGAGCAAGCGCTCCCCCTGGGGGCGTTTTGAGTGTAAAGACGAGAGTATGGTCCTGTCGGGACCACGGTTCAGACAGAGAGGCGCGATGCCCGAAATGAGGCCAAACCAGACGCCGGAAGGCACAGCCGAGCACGCGGACACGCAGAAGTCCGCCGCTCAATCTGAGCCGACTGCGGAGCACGCCACCCATGTGGCTGTGATCATGGACGGCAATGGGCGTTGGGCGCAGGCGCGTGGCAAACCGCGTCTCTTTGGTCACCATGCCGGCGCGAAACGGGTCAAAGAGATCGTGCGCGCCTGTCCTGATCTGGGCGTCAAATACCTGACCATCTTTGCTTTTTCGACCGAGAATTGGAAACGCACCCAGACCGAAGTGTCGGGTCTGATGTCGCTGTTTCGCCGCTATATTCAAAGCGAACTCAAAGGTTTGGTCGCCGAGGGCGTGCGGGTGCGCTTTATTGGCGATCGGCCACGGTTGGATAAAAAACTGATCGCGTTGATGGATGATCTCGAAGAGGTGACGCGCGAGAACACCAAGGTGCATCTGACCATCGCGATCAACTATGGTGGCCGCGATGAGGTGTCCCGTGCGATCAAAGAGATGGCCCGCGATGTCAAAACCGGCGTGTTGGACCCGGAAACGGTCGATGAAACCACGCTGACGCGCTACCTCGACACACGGGTCTTGCCCGACCCCGATTTGGTGATCCGTACCTCGGGCGAGGCGCGCATTTCCAACTTTCTTTTGTGGCAATCGGCCTATTCGGAATATGAGTTCATCGACACGCTTTGGCCGGATTTCACCTCAGAGGTCTTCGCCGATTGCATGGCGCGGTTTGCTCATCGGGATCGTCGGTTTGGCGGGGTTAAATCGTGACGGACCGCCCGACGAAACCGAAATCCACGTTAAAATCTGGCCCCCGCTTTTTGGCCAAAGGCAACTGGCGCGATTTGCGGCCGCGGATTTTGTCCGCGATTGTGATGGTCACGCTTGGCTTGGGCGCGGTGTTGTCCGGGCATGACGCGTTTCGCGCGCTTGTGGCTTTGGCGGGATTGATCGGAGCATGGGAATTGGTCCGCATGGCGCGCCACAAAAGCGGGCAGGGCGGCTTTGCCCCCAGCGACATCGCCGCACTTGCGGGCTATTTCGTCCTTTTGGTCTTTGGTTGTTTGGGCCTGTTGCAACTGTCCTCCCAAGGTGGACGCACGCTGTTGCTGTACATCATCGGCTTGGTGATTGTCGCCGACAGCATGGGCTATTTGGTTGGCAAAACCTTAGGCGGGCCAAAATTCTGGCCCCGCATCAGCCCGAAAAAAACGTGGTCCGGTATTTTGGGCGGTTGGATCGGCGTTGCCATTTTGGCGGCTTACGCCCATCAATTCATGCCCGAAGGTTTCGTGCGCTATTGGTTTTTCATCACGTCCTCGGTGATTCTGGCCTTCGCCTCCCAACTTGGCGATATTTTGGAAAGCGGGTTGAAACGCCGGATGGGGGTCAAAGACAGCTCCAATATCATCCCCGGCCATGGTGGGGTTTTGGATCGGTTTGACGCGCTTTTGGCGCTCGGCGCGCTGGCCTTTCTGCTCAACCTGCTGTTTGGATAATCCATGCGACGTATTTCCATTTTCGGCGCGACCGGCTCCATCGGTCAGTCTACGATTGATCTGATCCGACGCGACCGCGAGGCCTATGATGTGGTGGCGCTGACCGGCGGGCGCAATGTCGATCTTTTGGCCCATGACGCCCGCGCTCTTGGGGCCGAGGTCGCAGTGACCGCCTATGAGGACTGTTTGCCCGCGCTGCGTGAGGCGTTGTCTGGCACGGGCATTCAGGCCACGGCGGGGGACCACGCGCTGCTTGAGGCCGCCGAACGCGCGGTCGATTGGACCATGTCGGCAATTGTGGGTGCGGCGGGGCTGGCCCCCGGTCTTCATGCTTTGCGCCACGGCACCACCTTGGCGCTCGCCAACAAAGAAAGCCTTGTGACGGCGGGGTCTTTGTTGATGCAATCGGCCCAAAGCCACGGCGCGCGGATTTTGCCGGTGGATTCCGAACATTCGGCGGTGTTTCAGGGCCTTGTGGGCGAGGATCAATCCGAGGTCGAGCGGGTGATCATCACCGCCTCGGGGGGCCGTTTCGCGACTGGTCCTTGGAGCGGCTGAAGAATGCGCGCTTGGCCGAGGCCTGCACGCACCCGTCTTGGGACATGGGGCAGAGGATCACGATTGATTCCGCCTCGATGTTCAACAAGGCATTGGAACTCATTGAAACGCGAGAATATTTTGGCTTTGCGCCGGAACAAATCGAAGTGTTGGTGCATCCCGGCTCCTATGTGCACGCGCTGGTCGGGTTTCGCGACGGGGCGCTGATGGCGCATCTGGGCGCGCCCGATATGCGTCATGCCATTGGCTATGCGCTGCATTGGCCAGAGCGGCGCGATTTGCCGGTGGCGCGGCTGGATCTGGCCAAAATCGGCACGCTACAGTTTGAGGCGCCGGATGAGATCCGGTTCCCGGCGCTCAGGTTGGCGCGCGATGTGATGGCGATTGGCGGCTTGGCCGGGGCCGTGTTCAACGCCGCAAAAGAGGCGGCTTTGGACCTTTTTATTGCCGAAAAAATTGGATTTTTGGACATGGCGCGGATCGTGGAAACGGTCCTCAACGATATGTCATCGGGTGTGAACCTGCGGGTCAATGCCTTGAGCTTGGATAATGTGCTGGAAGCGGATAAAGAGGCGAGAGCCCGCGCTTTCTCGGTGCAAAAAACACTCTAAGGCGGAAACCGCCGCAGAAATAAAGAGATCAGAGGATCGACAGCCCATGGAAATCACCGCGCTCCTGATGAGCTTTGGCAACACCATTTATACCGTCATCGTGTTTGTCATTGCCTTGTCGATCATCGTCACCGTGCATGAATATGGCCATTACATCGTCGGGCGCTGGTCCGGGATCAAGGCGGATGTATTCTCTTTGGGCTTTGGCAAAGTGATCTGGTCGCGCACGGACAAACGCGGCACGGTGTGGCAACTCGCGGCGCTGCCTTTTGGGGGCTATGTGAAATTCGCAGGCGACGCCAATGCCGCCTCCGCTCCCGATGCCCATGCGGTTGAGGGCATGAGCCCGGATGAGGCGCGCCACACCATGCCGGGGGCACCGCTTTGGGCGCGCACGCTCACTGTTGCGGCGGGGCCGGTGTTCAACTTTCTCTTTTCGGCGCTGGTGTTTGTCGCTGTGCTGTTCACCATGGGCAAATCCGGCGACGTCTTGATCGTCGATGAGATTTCCAAAATGCCGATTGAGGTGGGCATCGAGCCGGGGGATAAGATCATCGCGATTGCCGGCACGCCTGTGCCCGAAGGTCTTGAGGGCTATAGTGATTTTATCGCCAGCCTGCCGCATGAGATGAGCTTGCCCTATACCGTTCTGCGCGATGGTGTTGAGCAAACTGTCGAGGCACCGCATCCGTTTCCGGCGCGGATCGACGAATTTAGCATGAAATCCGCCGCCAAAGACGCAGGGCTGGAGACCGGCGATATGGTCACCGCGATTGACGGCGTGGAGGTTGCGACCTTTGGTGATCTTTTGGCCTATTTCAGCGATTTCAAAGGCGGCGAAGCAACCCTGACCGTGCTGCGTGATGGTCAAACCTTTGAAGCGAAAATGACGCCGCGCCAACGTGATCTGCCGCTCCCCGAAGGCGGGTTTGAGACCCGCTACATGATTGGCATCGCGGGTGGCACCTATTTCACCATCGGCTCGGTGCCTGTGTCCTTTGGCGAGGCGGTCAGCGCCGGTGTGGGCCAAGTCTGGGCGGTGATTTCTCTGTCCTTGTCGGCGATTTACAACATGTCGATCGGGGCGATTTCGGCCTGTAACCTGTCGGGCCCGGTGGGGATCGCACAGGTCGTGTCCTCGGCGGCCTCGGTGAGTGTGTCCTCGTTCTTTTTGACCATCGCGACGCTTTCAACGGCGATCGGCCTGATGAACCTGTTTCCGATCCCGGTGCTCGATGGCGGGCATTTGGTGTTTTACGCCTATGAGGCTGTGCGCGGCAAACCTTTGCCGGACCGAGCCGTGGGCGTGATGATGACCGTGGGTCTTGTGGTGATCCTGAGCTTTATGGTGCTGGGGCTGTCTGCGGATCTGTTCTGCGTCTGATCAAAACATACGGTCTCCGCGATTGATCCGCGATTGAGGGGCCGTTTTTTCAAGGTGATTGAGAAAACGGCCCAACTCTTGCCATATTCGGGATGTATCCCTCTGTCTGAGCGCCGATGTGGCGCGCGACATACCGAAAAAGGCCCGGTGTATGGGGCTGAGACAGAGAGGATGGGACTGAGATGACCGCAATCCGTGCAAGCTATCGCAGCCTTTCGCAATTGGCCGATCTCAATTGGGATCGTCTTTTGTACGCGGCAACGATCACCGTGGCGCTTGTCGCCGGTGCGTTTTTTGGCCAGTTTTTCTTGTAAACGAGAGCTGAACATGTGGGGGACCTCCCCCGGGCACAAAGCTGCATCTTTATGATTTCAAAGCAGGGGCTTTCGCATCGCGAGGGTCCTTTTGTTTTGCGCATGACACCTTCGCGTATATGCCACAGTGTTAAGGCCCCTGTGCTGCGGGCTAGGCTTTTGACAAGAGGCCGTAATCCCGGTACTCAGCTACAACGTTTTGTGGAATTTCGAGAAAGCTGTCATGGTGTCCATCATTCAAAAGTCGACCCGTCGCAAACACCGCATTGCTGCGCGTGCCTTTGCCCTCTCTTTTGCAGCTTTTGCAGCAACTTCAGTGTCTTATGCCGTATTTCCCACGGCAGCACAGGCGCAGAGTTATCGCTTTTCCAACGTGACGATCGAAGGCGCACAACGCGTTTCGGCCGACACCATCCTGTCCTACGCGGGAATCGCTCGTGGTCAAAGCGTCTCAGCCGCTGAGCTGAATGACGCCTATCAAAAGGTTTTGGGCTCCGGCCTGTTTGAAACCGTCGAATTTGTCCCAAGCGGATCGACTTTGCTGATCAAAGTCAGCGAATACCCGGTGGTGTCGCGCATCTCGATTGAAGGCAACCGCAAAATCTCTGATGACGCGTTGATGCCGATGTTGTCGACGCAGGTGCGCCGGGTCTATTCGCCCGCCACCGCCGAAGCCGATGCCGCCGCATTGACCCAGGCCTATGAGGTCAAAGGCCAGCTTGTCGCCACCGTGACCCCGAAAATCATCCGCCGCAACGACAACCGCGTGGATGTGGTGTTTGAGGTGACTGAGGGCAAAGGCGTTGAAATTGAACGGCTGAGCTTTGTCGGCAACCGTGAGTTTTCTGACAGTCGCCTGCGCCGCGTTTTGGAAACCAAACAGGCGGGCATTTTCCGCTTTATCATCGGCAAAGATACCTATGCCGAAGACCGCATCGAATTCGACAAGCGAGTGTTGATGGATTTCTACACCTCGCGTGGTTATGTCGATTTTCAGGTGTTGAATGTGGCCGCCGAGTTTTCGCGCGAACGCAACGCCTATTTCCTGACCTTCAACGTGCGCGAAGGCCAGAAATACGATTTTGGCACGATTTCCACCGTCTCCGGCATTGATGAGGCGGATGCCGAAGAGTTCCAAAAAGTGGCGAATATCCGCAGCGGCCAAACCTATTCGCCGCTGGCGATCGACAATGTGATTGCGCGGATGGAAACGCTGGCGACCAAGAAGGGGATTGATTTCCTTCGGGTTGAGCCGCGCGTGACCCGCAATGACCGCGATCTGACGCTGGACATCGAATTTGCCCTTGTGCGTGGCCCGCGCGTGTTTGTCGAACGCATCGACATCGAAGGCAATGCCACCACATTGGACCGCGTTGTCCGTCATCAGTTTAAAGTGGTCGAAGGCGACCCGTTCAACCCGCGCGAAATTCGCGAAGCGGCGGATCGTATTCGCGCGCTTGGCTTTTTCTCCAACGCTGATGTGAACACCCGCGAAGGCTCCTCGGGCGAGCAGGTCGTGGTGGACGTCAATGTCAGCGAAAAGCCAACCGGCTCGTTCACCTTTGGCGCAAACTTCTCTGTGTCTGACGGGGCGAATCTTGTGGCCTCTTTCAGTGAGGCAAATTTCTTGGGGCGGGGACAAAGCCTGTCCTTCAACCTGACCACGAAGCTGGACGACGGGAACCTGTCGTTCAACTTTGCCGAACCGGCTTTCTTGGGGCGCGATGTGGGCTTTGGTCTTGGGGCTGGGATCAGCAGCTCGCAACCGGGCTACGCCGAGCATGACCTGCGCCGGGCGTATCTCTCGCCGCGCCTGTCCTTTCCTGTGTCTGAAAATGGCGTTTTGACCCTGAACTACCGGGGCGAATGGAGCGAAGTTCGCGAGGTTGACAGCAATTACGCCGATCTGCCGTCTCAGATCCAAAACGACATTGACGCGGGCGGGGTCATCACCCATTCGCTTGGCTACAGTTACAGCTATGACACCCGCCGCACCGGGCTTAATCCGAACGCAGGCCTCCTGTTCAAATTTGGTCAGGACTATGCCGGTGTGATTGGCGGCGACGTTGATTTTACCCGCACCTCGGCGGAACTGACTGGTGAGATGAAAGTCCTGAACGAAGAGGTGACCCTGCGCGCCACCGTTGAGGGCGGGATCATTGAAAGCGATGATGGCACTCGTGTGTCCAACCGCTATTTCAACAGCTCCTCAATCATGCGCGGGTTCGAGCCGGGCGGCATTGGTCCACGCTCGTCCACCAATGATGTGGCTCTGGGCGGCAACTATTACGCCGTGGCGCGGCTTGAAGCGAATTTCCCGCTGGGCCTGCCAGAAGAATATGGTCTCTCGGGCGGTTTGTTCTTTGACTATGGCTCCGTGTGGGGGCTCGATGATGCGTCGGGCATCATTGCAGGCAGTGACGATCCAAATTGGCGTTCTGTTGTCGGTGCGTCGATTTTCTGGACCACCCCTCTGGGGCCGCTGCGCTTTAACTTCACCAAAGCGTTGGACAAAGAAGAGTATGACAAAGAGCAAAGCTTCGATCTGACCATTTCCACGAGCTTCTGATGTCGGGTCTCCGGCTGTGGTCTTTGGCGGTTGTTGCGGCAGGAGTGTCTCTCTTGGCGGGCGCGCCATTGGCCACGGCCCAAGACGCCCCGAGCAGCGAAATACCACAAGCTCAGCCAAAACTGACCTTTCCGATTTTGGCGTTTGATCGGTCGCGGGTGATTTCGCAGAGCCAGATGGGCATGGCCCTTGAGGCAAAAATTGAGGCCGCTCGGTCTGCTCTTTTGGTCGAGAACGACCAAATCTACGCAGATCTCGAAGCCGAAGAACAAGAAATTTCAGATCAGCGCCCGATGATGACCGATGAGGCCTTTCGCGCGCGGGCCGCAGAATTTGACGCTAAGGTCACCGAGGTGCGCGACCAGCAGGACGAAAAGGCGCGCGATGTCCAAAGCCTCTATGACAGTGGTCTGGAAGAGTTGGAAACGGAAATGAATGCGGTTTTGACCCGTGTCGCGCGTGATCTTGGCGCCGTGGTGGTGCTGGAACGGCAACAGGTTTATTTGATGGCCGGGTCGATTGATGTGTCAAAAGTTGTGATTGATCAACTGGATGCACGTCAGGCTGAACGCGACGCCGCGGACGCCCAAGAGCCGACCACGCCACCCGCCGAAGACAGATCGACAGAAGACACCCCCGCGAGCGCCGACTGAGTCCAACAGTCTCCAGACCGCTTGTCACGGCGGGGCGCTGTTGGTAGAAAACAGGACGAATTTCACGCCAGACTGGCACATGGGACTGATCTGGCCCGTATGTTCGGCCCCGGCGTCGCGTTACACAGATAAAAATAAGATCAAAGGCCGAGGGAAGAGATATGACGGACCACTTGAAAACCGCCGATATTGATTTGATTCAACGGATTTTGCCGCATCGCTATCCGTTTTTGTTGGTGGATCGGGTGGTTGACATCGACACCAGCACCGGCTGCACCGGTATCAAAAACGTCACCTTCAATGAACCGCATTTCACCGGGCATTTTCCCGGCATGCCGGTGATGCCCGGCGTGATGATTGTCGAGGCGATGGCGCAAACGGCGGCTGTGTTGGTCGGTGTGCATATGGATCTGGCCGACAAGGTCTTTAACGTGTTCTTTATGAACATCGACGGCTGTAAATTCCGCCGCAAAGTGGTGCCGGGCGATCAGCTGAAGATGCATGTCACGGTCAAACGCGGCGGTGGCAAAGTGTGGAAATTCGATGGCCGAGCCGAAGTCGATGGCGAGGTGGCCTGTGAGGCCTCGTTTACCGCGATGATGGATCTGTCTGCGTCCAACACCTGATCAGGAGCGATCTCATGAGCCTCATCGACCCAAGCGCCAAGATCCATCCGTCTTCTGTCATTGAAGAGGGGGCCGTGATTGGCGCGGGCTGCCAGATTGGCCCGTTTTGTGTGATCGGGCCCAAGGTGCGGCTGGGGACAGGGGTTGTGATCAAATCCCATGTGGTGATTGAGGGCATGACCGAGATCGGTGATGAGACCACAGTGTTTCAATTTGCCTCGATCGGAGCGATCCCGCAGGATTTGAAATTCAAAGGCGAAGAGACCCGCCTTGTGATCGGCAAACGCAACCGCATCCGCGAATATGTGACGATGAACCTCGGCACCGAAGGGGGTGGCGGGGTGACGCGCGTCGGCGACGATGGCTTGTTTATGGCCTCCGCCCATGTTGCCCATGACGTCCAGATCGGCGATCGGGTGATTTTGGTCAATTCAGTCGCCGTGGCCGGGCATTGTGTGATCGAAGACGACGTGATTGTCGGTGGGCTGTCGGGCATTCACCAATGGGTGCGGATCGGCCAGGGCGCCATCATCGGCGCGCTTTCCATGGTCACCGCCGATGTCTTGCCACATGCGTTGGTCCAAGGTCCGCGCGCGGAATTGGACGGGCTTAATCTGGTTGGTCTCAAACGCAAAGGTGTGGCCCGCGACGACATCAATCAATTGCGCGCCGCGTTTCAGATGCTCAAACAGGGCGAAGGCGCGTTTAAAGATCGCGCCCACCGCCTGTCGGAGGATTTTGACAGCGATTATGTTGCCCGCATGGTGGCCTTTGTGATGGGCGACAGCGACCGCGGATTTTTAACGCCAAAATGAGGGCGCGCCGATGACGTCCCCGGCCAAAAGAACCGCGATCATCGCCGGATCGGGCCGTTTGCCCGCCACATTGGCGCAGGCACTGGTCAATCCGGTCTATGTCACCTTCTCAGACATTGCGGTGCCCAAAGGCGCGGAACATATCTCGGCACGGGTCGAAAAACTTGGAAAGCTTTTCAAAGAGTTGAAAGCGCATGATGTCGTGGCAGTCACCTTTGCGGGGGCCATGGCGCGGCCCAAAATCAATCCGGTGCTGATGGATCGCCACGCGCTCAAACTCGCCATGTCTTTGGGCAAGGGCGATGATGGTCTGCTGCGCGAGGTGATCGCTTTGTTTGAATCCCAAGGCTTCATCATCCGCTCGGCGACCGAGATTTGCCCGGATTTGGTTTTGGAAAAAGGCACGCTTTGGGGGCGTAAACCGACCGCGCAGGACGAGGCGGATGCGGTACGGGCAAAATCCGTCTTAGATGCGCTGTCGCCCTTGGACGTTGGCCAAGGCGCGGTCTGCGCCGGGGGCCAGATGTTGGGCATTGAAACCGTGCAGGGGACGGATGCGATGTTGGCCTATGTCGCGCAAACGCCCGATCATTTGCGCCGCGCGCCGGGAGTGTTTGTCAAAGTTCCCAAACGCGGTCAGGACCTGCGCATCGACATGCCGACCATTGGCCCGGACACGATCACGGCGGCGCGTGATGCCGGGCTGGGCGGGGTCGTCATTCCGGCTGAACAGGTGATTGTTTTGGACGCCGATGCGGTCAAAGCGCGGATTGCGGAGGCGGGCATGTTCTTGAAAGCGATATGAGCCTGAAGGTTTTTGTCATTGCCGGAGAGGCCTCGGGCGACAAATTGGGCGCGTCTTGCATGGCCGCGCTCAAAACGCTCTGTGATGTGGAGTTTCGCGGTGTCGGTGGCGCGATGATGACGGAGGCGGGCCTGTCGAGCCAATTTCCGATGTCCGAACTGTCACTGATGGGGATCATGGAGATCCTGCCGAAGTATTTCCACCTCAAACGCCGCATTCGCGAGGTGGTCGAGGCCATTCTGGACTGGCAACCTGATGTGGTTTTGACCATTGATAGCCCGGATTTTTGTCTGCGCGTGGCCGACATCGTCAAAGCCCGCTCTGACATTCGCGTCTGTCATTATGTTGCCCCGACGGTGTGGGCATGGCGGCCCGAACGGGCGGCGAAAATGGCCGCCCGTGTGGATCAAGTGCTGGCGCTGTTCCCGTTTGAGCCGCCGTATTTTGAAAGCGTCGGTCTGCGCTGTGATTTCGTCGGCCACCCGGTCGTGACCGATGAGATCGCAACCAAAGACGAAGTCGTCGCTTTTCGCGCGAAACATCAGATCGGCGATGCGCCCTTGGTCTTGGTTCTGCCCGGATCGCGCAAAGGCGAGGTCACGCGGTTGGCCGAGACCTTTGGTGCAGCCTTGGATTTATTCGCCCAAACCCATCCCAGCGCGCGGGTCGTTTTGCCGATGGCGCAGGGCGTCGAGGATGTGGTGCGCGATTTGACGTCGCAGTGGTCCGTGCCGCCGATCCTGATCGAGGCCACGGACCGCGCGGAAAAACGCGCCGCCTTCAAAGCCGCCGATATGGCGCTGGCGGCCTCTGGCACGGTGTCCTTGGAATTGGCGGCGAATGATACGCCGATGGTCATCGCCTATAAAATGAATTGGCTGACGCAAAAGATCGTCGAGCGCAAATTGCTGATCGACACGGTGACCCTGGTCAATCTTGTGTCTGAAACCCGCGTTGTGCCGGAATTTTTGGCGCAAAAGTGTGTGCCCGAGAAAATCGCCCCGGCACTGAGCGTCATCCTTTTGCACCCAGAGGCACAAAGTGACGCGCTCTCAGTGACGATGGAGCGGCTTGGCCGTGGTGGCGACGCCCCAGGCCTGCGCGCGGCACGGGCGATTTTGGACGGCATCGCTGGGTAGCTCTGGATCAACGACAGATCGCTTCAGCGGCGCTACTCTACGGACAGGAGGCGCAAAATGGCCCGTTTTCTCGTTCTAATGATGGTGATGGCCGTGCCGCTTTACGCCGATCCGCTGGGTGATTCTGCGCAAGGCGCGCTGATTTATGCCCAATCCTGTGCCCGCTGTCATCGCGATGTGGCCCAGCTTGATCTCGCGTCGGCAACGCCAGAGAATTTGATGCTTTTTCTCACCCGCCACCGCACGCGCTCGGATCAGGGCTCGGATCAGGACCGGGCGGATTTGGTGGCGTATCTGTTGCCTCAGGCCCCCACTCAAGAGCTCAGCGAATAGCGCCGCGCAGTTCTGCCTCGCGTGCGCGGGTCAACTCAATCCGGCAGGAGCGGATCGCAATCCCCGTGCCTGAACCACCGCCATAGGTGCTGCCGACAAAGTCACATTGCGCGGCGCGGTAGGTCTCCCACGCCTGTTGCGCCGCCTCCAAAGCGGGCAGGGCAACAGAACGCTCGGTGATCTCATCCAACTCTGTCGCCGAAGCACGGGCAAAGCCGAGGATGGTCTGCATCGACTGCTCCGCCGCATCCTCTTGCAGCGCCACACAGTCCGCGATCTCAACCTGAGAGCCGCCACCACATTCCCCCGCCGGATCAGACAGTGCCACAGTGGGCAAGATCAAGATCGCGATGATTGCCAGCGCCAAGTGTCTCATTTCAATATCCGCGCCAAATCCAGCCGCCGCCAAAAATGCGCGGGCTGTCACTGTCGTAGAACACACAGGCCTGACCGGGTGAGACGCCTTCTTCGGCGACAAACAATTCGACCTCGGCTTCGGTGTCGGAGATCGGCCGGATGATCGCATCACGCGGCGGTCGGGTCGAACGCACCCGAACCATCACATGCCATTCGTCGCGCGAGGTAAACGGTTCATCGCCCAGCCAATTGATTTCGCGCACCGGAATTTTGCGGGTGGCAAGCATGTCTTTTGGCCCGACGACGACCTGTTTTTTGTCGACATCAAGTTTGACCACATAAAGCGGATCGGCCAGCCCGCCGATGCCAAGCCCGCGGCGCTGCCCGATGGTGTAATGAATCACCCCATTGTGAGTGCCCATGATGTTGCCCTCATGATCGACAATCTCGCCGGGGTCCGCCGCACCAGGGCGCAGTTTTTCGATCACCTGGGCGTAATTGCCGTTTGGCACGAAGCAAATATCTTGGCTGTCGGGCTTGTCCGCCACACTCAACCCGTATTTCGCCGCCAGCGCCCGGGTCGCATCTTTCGATGGCAAATGGCCCAGCGGGAAGCGCAGGTAGTCAAGCTGCTCGGGCTTGGTCGAGAACAGGAAATAGCTTTGATCGCGGTTCGCATCCGCCGCTGAGTGCAATTCAGGCCCATTGGCGCCCATCACGCGCTGAATATAATGGCCTGTCGCCATGCAATCGGCATCCAAATCCTTGGCGGTTTCCAACAGGTCCTTGAACTTCACCCGCTCGTTGCAACGGATACAGGGCACAGGCGTGGCCCCGGCCAGATAGCTGTCGGCAAACTCATCAATCACCGCGTCTTTGAACACGTTTTCATAATCGAGCACATAATGCGGAAATCCCATCTCTTCGGCCACGCGGCGCGCGTCATGAATGTCGCGTCCGGCACAACACGCGCCTTTCTTGGCCAAAGCGGCCCCATGGTCATAAAGCTGAAGCGTGACACCGATCACATCATAGCCTTCTTCGGCCAGTTGCGCGGCCACAACAGAGCTGTCGACACCACCCGACATCGCCACGACGACGCGGGTGTCTTGGGGGGCTTTGGCAAAGCCCAAAGAGTTCAGCGGGAGAGCGCCGTCATGAGACATGAACAAATCCTTTCGGGAATAGGACCATAATATAGGAAAATACGAGCTATTCTCAAGGGGCGGTTTCACCCCCCATTAAGGGAGTTGTTGCAAAAGAGGGGTGCAATTTAACGAAGGGTGAGCCCATGTATCTCAAAAAAGTCGATGGACCGCGCGCGGTGACCCTCCCGGACGGGTCCATTATGACCCGCGCTGACCTGCCTCCGGCAGAAACGCGCCGCTGGGTGGCGTCACGTAAGGCTTCGGTTGTCAAAGGTGTGGTGTTTGGACTGATTCCCCAAACTGAGGCGCTCAAACTCTACGGATTGTCCGAAGAAGAGTTCAATTCTTGGAAAAATGCGATTTCTGAGTACGGGGAAGCGGCGTTAAAGGCCACTGCAGTGCAAAAATATAGACAACCTTGAGTTGAAAATGCGAAAAGGTTAAAACTGGTAACGTGTAGTTAACCATTTTTGACCATCTTCCTAAGGAGCGAACGCAACAAGAACGCTTATTAGAAGATAGCAACGGAGATTTAGGGTATGCGTATTTTGCTGGTTGAAGACGACCCCACCACCTCGAAAAGCATCGAACTGATGTTGTCGCATGCGAATCTAAACGTCTACACGACTGATTTGGGTGAAGAGGGCATCGATCTCGCCAAACTTTATGATTACGATTTGATCCTTTTGGATCTTGGTCTGCCGGATATGAATGGTCACGATGTGCTACGCCAATTGCGTTTGGCCCGTGTCGATACACCGATTTTGATCCTGTCCGGGGCCGATGACACCGAGAATAAGATCAAAGGGTTCGGATTTGGCGCGGACGATTACCTCACCAAGCCGTTCCACCGCGAAGAATTGGTCGCCCGTATCCATGCGATCATCCGCCGATCCAAAGGCCATTCGCAATCCATCATCCGCACTGGCAAAATCGAGGTCAATCTCGATGCCAAAACTGTGTCTGTGGGGGGCAAACCCGTGCATCTGACCGGCAAAGAGTATCAAATGCTCGAATTGCTGTCGCTGCGCAAAGGCACCACGCTCACCAAGGAAATGTTCCTCAACCACCTTTACGGCGGTATGGATGAGCCTGAACTCAAAATCATCGACGTCTTTATCTGTAAGCTGCGCAAAAAACTGGCCAATGCCACAGATGGCGACAATTACATCGAAACCGTGTGGGGCCGTGGCTATGTGCTGCGCGATCCGGAACCCTCTGCGGGCGGTATGGATGAACAAATGGCCGTGGGCGCTTAACCTGCGCACGCCAGTTCTTTGCTCAGGGCCTTTCTGATGATGGGTCCGACCGAAATGTAACGATTGGCTTTGGTGTTTTCTCTCTCTCCGTGGATCTATCTGACTGGACCTCCCCGTGCACCTCTCCTAAACCATAGGTCAGGCGCATTCCGGGGAGGTTTTTTTATGTCGGCAGACATCGCCATAGATCATCTTGATGAGGCGCAGGCGCGCGCAGAATTGGCGCGTTTGGCCGATCTTTTGGCGCGCGCCAATACCGCCTATCATGGCGAAGACGCACCCGTGCTAGACGATTCAGACTATGACGCGCTCAAACGTCGAAACGCTGAGATTGAGACGCGATTCCCATATCTCAAACGCATTGACAGTCCCAGCGAACAAGTCGGGGCCGCTCCGTCCGAGGGCTTTGGCAAAATCACCCATGCGGTGCGGATGATGTCGCTGTCCAATGCGTTTGACGATGAGGATGTGGTGGAGTTCGACCAGTCCGTGCGCAAATATCTCGGTGCGCCGGGTGAAATTGCCTATACGGCGGAGCCCAAAATCGACGGATTGTCGCTCTCCATTCGCTACGAGAGCGGGCAGCTCATCCATGCCGCAACCCGCGGCGATGGAGAGATCGGAGAAAACGTCACCGCCAACGCCCTGACCATTGCGGATATTCCCCAAACGCTGGACGGTGCCCCTGATGTGCTTGAGGTGCGTGGCGAAGTCTATATGAGCCACGCCGATTTTGAGGCGCTTAATGCCCGCCAGACTGAGCGCGGTGGCAAAACATTCGCCAACCCGCGCAATGCGGCCGCGGGATCACTGCGCCAACTCGACCCCGAAATCACCCGCGCCCGCCCGCTTAAATTTTTCGCCTATGCCTGGGGCGAGCTGTCCATGCCCTTGGCCGAAACTCAAATGGCGGCGATTGAGCGCCTGCATGCCCTTGGGTTTCAAACCAACCCGCTGACCCGACGTTTCACCGAGATCAGTGATCTCATCTCCCATTATCGTAGCATCGAGGCCCAAAGGGCCACGCTTGGCTATGACATCGACGGCGTCGTCTACAAGGTCGACGATCTGGCGCTGCAACGCCGCCTCGGCTTTCGCTCGACCACGCCGAGATGGGCCATTGCCCATAAATTCCCCGCCGAATTGGCTTGGACCCGGTTGGAAGCCATCGACATTCAGGTCGGTCGTACTGGCGCGTTGTCTCCTGTCGCCCGCCTGATCCCGGTCACGGTCGGTGGGGTCGTTGTGTCCAACGCAACCTTGCACAACGAAGATTACATCACGGGGCGCGACAGCAAAGGCGGTGACATCCGGGACGGCAAAGACATTCGCGTCGGCGACTGGGTTCAGGTCTATCGTGCCGGTGATGTGATCCCCAAAATCGCCGATGTCGACTTGACCAAACGCCCCGAGGACGCCGTACCCTTCCTCTATCCGACCGTTTGTCCCGAATGCGGCTCTGAGGCGGTCCGTGAAGAAGGCGACGCCGTTCGTCGTTGCTCGGGCGGGCTCATTTGTCCTGCGCAAGCTGTTGAAAAATTGAAACATTTCGTTTCTCGCGGTGCATTTGACATAGACGGGCTTGGGGCCAAGCAGATCGAGCAGTTCTGCAAAGATGGCTGGGTCAAAGAGCCCGCCGATATTTTCACCCTGCGCGACCGCTTCTCTGCGGGGCTGCAACAGCTCAAAAACCGCGAAGGCTGGGGTGAAAAATCCGCCAACAGCCTGTTTGACGCCATCGACGCCCGCAAAACCATCCCCTTGGCCAAGCTCATTTTTGCCCTCGGCATCCGCCACGTCGGTGACAGTTCCGCCAGCCTTTTGGCCACAACCTACGGCACATGGGACGCGTTTGAGACCGCGATGACCGAGGCTCAGATCGGTGTCGGTGCGCAATGGGACGACCTTTTGGCCGTCGATGGCGTCGGCGCGGTCATGGCCACCTCAGTGATCACCGCCTTCCACCAAGAGGCCGAGCGCGACTCGATCAACCGTTTGGTTGCGCATCTGACCGTGGTTGACGCGGAAAAGCCCAAAAACGACAGCCCGGTCAGTGGCAAGATCGTCGTCTTCACTGGCACGCTCGAGAAAATGACCCGAGCGGAAGCCAAAGCTCGCGCAGAATCTTTGGGCGCGAAAGTCTCGGGGTCGGTGTCGGCCAAAACCGACCTGTTGGTCGCAGGGCCGGGAGCCGGATCGAAAGAGAAAAAGGCCCGCGAGTTGGGCATTGACACTCTTGATGAAGACGGCTGGTTGGCCCTGATCGGCGACGCATGAGCGCGGGGCGGCCAGATATCCTGTTCCCGCTGTTTGCCGGGCTTGAAACCCTCGCGGGGGTTGGTCCGAAGACGGCAAAAGCGCTGCCTGCGATTGGGATCGAGCGCCCCCGCGATCTGTTGTTCACGCTGCCCCATGCTGTGGTGGATCGACGGCGGCGCGACAGTTTGCGCGAGGGTGTGCCGGGCGAAATCGCCACGGTCGAGGTCACGGTGCTGCGCCATCAACCGCCCATCCGTAAGGGCCTGCCGTATCGCGTCATCGTGGAGGACGCAGAGATCGCGTTTCAAGTGGTGTTCTTTCGCGGCGCACCAAAATGGATCGAGGCGCAATTGCCGATTGGTGAACGCCGGCTGCTGTCTGGCAAGGTTGAGCTGTACGACAACCAATATCAAATGCCGCATCCCGATCATATTTTGGAGACAGATGAGGCGGGCAACTTGGGGCAGTTTGAGCCCGTCTATCCGTTGACCGCCGGCGTGACGCAAAAAACGATGGCCAAGGCGAGTGAAAGCGCGTTGGAGCGGGTGCCGGAAATGGCGGAGTGGATTGATCCGGCCTTGCGCGCGCGCGAGGGGTGGCCAGAATTTCACGCCGCTTTGGCGCAAGCACACCGGCCTTTGTCGTTGCACGAGGTGGCGGCGACGGCTCCCGCGCGGCAACGATTGGCCTATGACGAACTTTTTGCCCATCAAGTGACCTTGGCTTTGGCACGCGCTCGGGTGCGTCGCGGCAAGGGGCGGGTCAATGTGGGAGATGGCCATTTGCGCTCAAAGGTGTTGGCCGCTTTGCCATTTCGCCCCACTGGGGCACAGGCGCGGGCTATGGCGGAGATCGCCGACGACATGGCGCAACCGGTGCGGATGAACCGTCTGTTGATGGGTGATGTCGGATCTGGAAAAACGCTTGTGGCCTTGGACGCGCTTTTGGTCGCGGTTGAGGCGGGCGGGCAGGGCGTGATGATGGCACCAACAGAAATCCTTGCACGTCAACACCTTGAGGGGCTCAAACCGATGGCCGAGGCGGCGGGTGTGGTGCTTGAGCTGTTGACCGGGCGTGACAAGGGCCGTGACCGCCAGGCCAAACTCGATGCGCTCGCAAGCGGGGATATTCAGATCTTGGTCGGCACCCATGCGGTGTTTCAAGACGATGTGGTGTTTCACGATTTACGGCTTTCGATCATTGACGAGCAGCACCGGTTTGGGGTCACGCAACGTTTGGCATTGGCGCAAAAGGGGCAGGCCGTGGATGTGTTGGTGATGACGGCGACGCCAATCCCTCGCTCGCTGTCCTTGGCCCATTACGGCGATATGGACCTGTCGATTTTGGACGAAAAGCCGCCCGGGCGCACGCCGATCAAAACGGCCTTAAGCGCAACGGATCGGATCGACGAAGTCGTGGCGCATTTGCGTGGAGCGATTGAGAACGGCCGGCAGGCCTATTGGGTCTGTCCGCTGGTCGAGGAAAGCGAGCTGGTCGATATGATGGCCGCCGAAGAACGGTTCAAACATCTGCGCGCCGTGTTGGGCGAGGGGCATGTTGGGCTTGTGCATGGTCAGATGGCCCCGGAGGACAAAGACCGGACCATGGCACAGTTTGCGGCGGGCGAGATTGCAGTCTTGGTGGCCACGACGGTGATTGAGGTTGGGGTCAATGTGCCCAATGCGTCGATCATGGTGATTGAGAGGGCCGAACATTTTGGTCTGGCGCAGCTGCACCAATTGCGCGGACGGGTCGGGCGGGGCGATGTCGCCTCGACCTGTTTGCTGTTGTATCAGCCGCCTCTGACCGAGACCGGGCGGCGCAGGTTGGAGATTTTGCGAGAGACCGAAGATGGGTTTCGCATTGCCGAGGAAGACTTGGCGATGCGCGGCGCGGGTGACGTGTTGGGCACGGCGCAATCGGGGCTTCCGCGCTTTCGGGTGGCGGATTTGGAACGGCAATCGGCGTTGATGGCTTTGGCGCAAAGCGATGCCCGCAAGCTGATGCATGATGATCCGACGCTTTCAAGCGAACGTGGACAGGCGGTGCGTGTTCTTCTTTGGCTGATGGGTAAAGATGAGGCAATTCGTTTGATTTCAGTGGGTTAGTACGTATTGACGCGGGTGAGTTTTATTTTGTTCGCAAATGTTCTTAAAAAGTTCTTTACATAGATCTTTAAAAGTGAGAACAAAGTGGCAACACATCATTAACCAACCTGTTCAAAGGATGCTCACATGATCAAGGACCTCAAATCCGTTGCCACCCGGTCGCAAGGAACACTGGTACAAGACATGATCGGTGCGATTGCACTTTTGGTCATCCTCTTGGGTGGGCTGAGCCTTCCGGCCCTGGTGTAACCACATCTACACTTGCCTCAGATCTGATCCCCAACCCGCAGCCCAATTTTGGGTCTGACATTTACCTGTTCCCGTCAGTGATGGACCCTCATCCCATCAACCCCGCGGGCCTCAGATCGTACTTCCCGCCGCCTTCTTTTGAAGCGCGGCGGATTTTTTTGGCGCACTGGGGGAGGGATGATGCGTTAGAACGTATATCCCAAACGCAAACCGCCCCAGTGTTTGCCATCCACGAAAATCGGGGTCGAGAGATCCTTCATCATCATGAATTTACCCGCTCCCATGTCGCGGCGATACACTTGGAGGAGGAAAGAGTCAGTGTTGCGCCCAGCTTTCAGACCGACACGGTCGTCAAACACACGCCGATTGCGGGAATTGGCGGCGTTCCAGACCGGATCATGCCCCTGTGGCGCAGAGAATTTTGCATTGTGGGTTGGCAGATAGCCGTTTGGATCAAGGGCGGCACAGAAGACAACTTTTGGGCTGAACTCAAGCATAGGCTCCTGAATCGCAGGCAAGACCTCATCGGTAAAGGTCGTGAACCGTGCCATGTATTGTTGTGGATTGGTATTGGCAAGTTCGACGTAGCTTCGATCAAAAAGGTCTGAGTGGCTGATGCGCCCCGAACTCATGCCCTTGGCAAAAAGCGCCGAAATCTGCGCGGCGGCCTCTTGCACCTTATTGATAAAGGCCAAATCTTCGCTCGCGCCGCCCAAGGCAACGGTGGTTTGAAAAATGGTTTCAGAGGTGTCGATCAGCTTGTCGACACGTTCGTGGGCGACGTGAATACCCTCAGCCGTGGCATGGGCGGATTTGCCGATTTGGTCAAAGGCGGGTTGGAACCGCGCGACGGCATCTCGGACCTTGTCTGCCTCTGTGACCATAATCCGGGTGGCATCATGGGTTTTGCGCACCCCTTGGGCAATCTCGCTCAGAGCCAGATCCGTTTCCGAAGCCGAAGAGATGACATGCCCGGCGTCATTGGAGACCCCCGTGGCCTCTTCGCGCAGGCGCCCGACCCACTCGGACAGGGTGGCAATGTTTTCTTCGATCCCGGCGGCAGCACGGGCAGTTTTGCGCGATAATTCGTTGATGGCTTCGGCCACCACGCCAAAGCCGCGACCGCTGTCACCCGCACGCGCCGCCTCGATTTTGGCGTTGATGGCGAGAATATTCACCTGACGCGCGATGTCAGCAATATTTGTGTTGTCCGCCTCAACGGCACTTAGCGAACTTGCGACCCGTTCCATGCGCTCGGACAGGTCTTTGACCCAGCTGGCAACCTGTTGCGATTTTTGGCCGCTTTCACGCACAAACCCAACCGAGCCTTCGACGCGATTGAGGGTTTGATCGGTGATGTCGGTGACCGTGGCCAAAGCGTCGCGCACGGCGCCATTGGCGGTCATCACATCCGTGGCGGAGGATTGTACATCGCCCAAAACCGCGATTTGGCTTTTGGATTGCTCATCGACACTGTCGAGAAACCCCGCGATATCCACAACTTCAAACCCAAGCTGACCGGCATATTTGGCCAACAAGCTCATTCTGTGATCCGCAGATGTTGCGTTTTCAAAGTCAGGATTCGGAATCATTTTGGCCTCCAATTGCAGGAGGACAATGGACCACGCCTCTTACGAGTTCGTTAAATCCGTGGCGTTTTCAGTCAATTCAAAGGCATTTTTTGCCGCGGTGAGGGCCAAAAGGATCGAGGCATGGCGATTTTTATAGTCGCGCGCGGGCAAAAGCGCCTCATAGCCTTCAAAGGGCGCGGAGGGCACCGGGCCGTTCTGTTTCAAAAACGCCTCAAGTTCATCGCGCGCCTGCGCCAATTCCGCGCCGGTTCGCCCGATGACATGCGCGCCTAACACGGAGGCCGCCGCCTGACCCAGAGCACAGGCTTTGACGTCCTGGGCAAACCGCACGACTTTCCCATCCTCCACATCCAAGTCCACGGTCACGGTCGATCCACACAACGGCGCCCGTTCGCGCACGCTGGCCTGTGGCATCTCAAGCCGCCCGGTCAGCGGAATATCGGCGGCCAAAGCCAAAAGTTTGCCAGAGTAGAGCTTGGCCAAATCGACGGTGCTTTGCGCTGACGTATGCGCGGGAGTTTGAGCGGACATGGTTTGCCTTTCATCAACTGCTCTCTTAGATAGGTCACAGACCCGCCTATGGAAAGGACCCGTCATGCGCTTTGATCCGGCTTCGCTTAAATATGATGACAAAGGGCTGATCCCGGCCATCGCCCAAGACGCCGAGAGTGGTGATGTTTTGATGATGGCGTGGATGAATGCGGCGGCGGTGCAAAAGACGCTGGAAACGGGGCGGGTGACCTATTGGTCGCGCTCGCGTCAGGCGTTTTGGATCAAAGGTGAGACCTCGGGCCATGTGCAAGAGCTGGTCGATTTCCGTTATGATTGCGACAGCGATTGCATTCTTGTGACGGTGACCCAGACTGGCCCGGCTTGCCACACCAACCGCCGGTCGTGTTTTTATCGCGCGGTGCGGGATGGTGATGTGGTTGAACTGATGTCACCTATGGTGTGAGTTTCGCCTCGTAAATATATGAAATATTTAAATTAAACCGATCATCATCTTGATGTCTTCAGGCGATAATCCCTCTTCGCGAAACTTCGAAATTGCCTTGGCATCGGCACGTTTGGCGAGCCGTATGCCTTCGGCGTCGCGGATCAAAGCGTGGTGGTGATAGGCGATGTCCGGCAGATCCAACAGGGCTTGCAACAGCCGGTGGATCTGGGTCGCCTCCCTCAAATCCGCGCCACGCACGGCCTCGGTCACACCTTGATGCGCGTCATCCAAGACCACCGAGAGGTGATAAGCGGCGGTGCCAATGTCTTTGCGGGCCAGAACGATGTCACCGACGTGATGGATCAATTGACGGGCACTTAAACGATGAGTTCCGGGGGCGTCCGGGCCAGTTTCAACCCATGAGAAACGCGTCACATCCCCAAGATATTCCACGGCTTTTTGCATATTCAAACGCACCGCTTCACCGGGACGAAAGGATGCCATCGTGCGGGACCGGCAGGTGCCGGGATAGATCACGCCATCCGGTCCCATTGGTGCGCCTTCTTGCGGGGCGGAGAGTGCGTTCATCACATCACGGCGGGTGCAGGAACAGGGGTAGATCAGGCCTAATTCTTCGAGACGATTCAAAGCACTTGCGTAGATGTCTTCGCGTGCGGTGACATGCAAAACCGGTTCAGGCCAAGACAGGCCGAGCCAACGCAGATCGGCATAGATCAACGCCTCCCATTCCGGGCGGCAACGGGTGATGTCACCATCTTCGATCCGCAACAGGAACAGCCCGTCATGCGCCCGCGCACGGTGATAGGCGGTCAGCGCCGAATAGGCGTGGCCCAGATGCAAAGGCCCTGTGGGGCTTGGGGCAAACCGGGTGACATAGCGACGCGCAGGGGGCTTCACGGGCGACGCCCGCGGTCACGCCGATCCTCGCGCGCTTGAAAGATCAGAAGCCAAGCCAAGAGGATAAACATCGGATGGGTCAATCCACCGGAAAAAATCAGCGCAGGCACCCAGATCAAAAAGGTGAAAATGGCCACAAAGGGCCGCCCGGTCAGCAGGATCGACAGGGGCGGTAAGAAAATCGCGAGGATGTAATTCAAGGCACGCCTCCTAAACCTCCGCCACGCCCAACCATGCGGTGAACTCTTCTTTGGCGCGGTCTGTATAGCCTTTATAGCGCTCTTTGCGGCCCTTGCGACCAGCACGCATCCCGTCAAGTGGCGGGAACAGGCCAAAGTTTACATTCATCGGCTGAAAGCTCTTGGCTTCAGCCCCGCCGGTGATGTGATGAATGAGCGCACCCATGGCGGTGGTGCCGGGCGGCGGACCCATCTCATGGCCCAAAAGTTCGGCTGCGGCCAAGCGGCCAGCGAGCAACCCCATGGCAGCGGATTCCACATAGCCCTCCACACCTGTGACCTGTCCGGCAAAGCGGATATTGGGCCGGGATTTGAGCCGCATTTGATCATCCAATAGCGTCGGAGAGTTCAAAAACGTGTTGCGGTGAATACCACCCAAACGGGCAAAACTGGCATTTTCCAAACCGGGAATCATTTTTAAAACAGCGGTTTGCGCGCCGTATTTCATCTTGGTTTGAAAGCCGACGATATTCAAAAGCGTGCCGAGTTTGTTGTCGCGGCGCAACTGCACCACCGCGTAGGGTTTCACATCCGGCTGATGCGCATTGGTCAGGCCAATCGGCTTCATCGGCCCAAACCGAAGCGTCTCGCGACCGCGTTCGGCCATGACCTCGATCGGCAGACAGCCGTCGAAATAGCCGGCCGTTTCATTTTCATGAAACTCGGTCTTTTCCGCCGCCAAAAGCGCGTCGATAAAGGCCTCGTATTGGTCCTTGGTCATCGGGCAATTGAGATAGGCTTTTTGCTCTTCCTCAGTCTCGCCCTTGTCATAGCGCGACTGCATCCAGGCCACATCCATATTGATGCTCTCGGCATAGACGATGGGGGCGATGGCGTCGAAAAACGCCAAACGATCCGTGCCGGTCTCGCGCGCAATCGCCTCGCCAAGCGCGGGTGAGGTCAGCGGGCCTGTGGCAAAAATCCATGTGCCCTCAGAGGGCAATTCGGTGATTTCACCATATTCGACCGAGACGTTGGGCAGGGCTTTGAGCGCGGCTGTGACGCTCTCAGAAAAGGGATCGCGGTCCACGGCCAAGGCGCCGCCTGCGGGCAAGCGATGCTTGTGCGCCATTGCCATGATCAAGCCATTGGCCGCGCGCATTTCCCAATGCAACAGGCCGACGGCGTTTTGTTCGTCATCATCCGAGCGGAACGAGTTGGAACACACCATCTCGCCAAAATTCCCGGTGTGATGGGCGAATGTGCCCACTTCGGGACGCATTTCATGAAGCACGACTTTGAGGCCCATATGAGCCGCCTGCCATGCCGCTTCGGACCCGGCCATGCCGCCGCCGACGATGTGGAGTGTTTTATCTGTCATGGCTCGGGATGTAGTTCAAAGCTGGGAGAAAGAAAAGAGAGGGCGCGCGCCTATGTCAGAGCTTTAAAGCGGCTCGCCCATGAAAAACCCCACACATCAGACTGACGTGTGGGGCAGGTTTGATCGTCTTGATCCTGAGTAGGATTTAGAAGTCGAGAAGATCGTAGAGCGGCGTTGTATCTGTGACGTAGTTGGTCACCTGATCGGTCACGCGAACACGACGAGCGCCGGTTTCGAAAGAGAGGGCGAGGGTGAAGCCGTCGCCGTCCACGATATCGCTGCCGAAGGACTGACCATAGTTGGCTTCCACGGATGTTGTATCCGTCAGGTTGTAGCTGCCGCCAACGGTGTAGATGCCGTTGTCGAGGAAATTGTCATTGGTGGTGAGGACAGAGGCCAAAACGGTGAATTTCGCATTGACGTCATATGCGCCGCTGAATGCGGTTGCCCCTGCGTCAAACCCGTCTTCATCCCAAAGGCTGGCGATGTTGGCTTCGAAAGCTGCGGCGTCATATTTATAGCCGAGACCATAGGAGCCGAAATTGTCCATCTCATTGGCAAAGCCGTAGACGGTGGATGCGCCAAAGCCATAGAAACCAGCAAGGGTTACGCTGTCGATATCAGCGTCGTCAAATTTTTCGTATTCCAGTGCAACGCCATAGTCGTTGTTTTGGAATTCTGCGCCCAAACCATAGGAGGTTTCGTCGTTGCCGCCTTCGGCCTGGCTATAGCTGAGAAGGCCGTAGACGTTCAGGCCGGGGATGATCGCGTAGCCCGCAGTGCCGCGCAGGATGGAGGCGTCATCACCTTCAGCAGACACAAGGCCCGCAGAGCCGGTGAAGGAGTACTGACCCATGATGTAGTCAGCTTCGCCGTTCAGGCGGGTGACGTCCAGCTCTTCGATATTGCCGTAGACCGCCTCTACATTGCTGTAGGTCAGGCCGTCAGCGGCGGCTGCGCCTGCTGTCGAAACCAATGCCAAGGCGAGTGAAAGTTTTTGTACGTTGCTCATTTTCAACCTCATGGAAAATTATGAGCTGCATTTAGCCCTCTCATCAGGCGAATTTTAGAGGGGGCGTTCACTTTTATAATCTGTGTGAAAATATGTGTGTATTTGGATACATATACCACAAAATCGCACATGTTACTCGACAAAAATCGCATAGAAAAAGCCGCAAGAACCGTCAGTTCAAGCGGCTTTTTGCCTATTTTATGAGTGGGATAGGGAGATGTCCTCACATTTATGTGAGGGGCTCTTGCGCTTTATTCCTCCGCAGCACCGTCCTCTTCGTCATCACTTTCGGCGATCCAGGCCACCGACACGACCTCTTCGCCTTTGCCGGTGTTGAACACTTTCACACCACCCGCCGAGCGCGAGCGGAAGGAGATGCCTTCGACCGGGCAGCGGATGGATTGGCCTTTTGAGGTGGCCAGCATGATTTGGTCCTCGATGCCGACCGGGAAGGAGGCCACAAGCGCACCGCCGCGCATAGCTTTGTCCATCGCTGTCACGCCCATGCCGCCGCGTCCGCGAACCGGATACCCATGCGAAGAGCTGAGTTTGCCCGTGCCATTTTGCGTGATGGTCACAAGCAGCTCCTCGGCCGCCTTCATTTCCTCGAACCGTTCCATGGAGATCGAGCCTTCTTCAGCCTCTTCCTCATCGTCGGTCGCCTCTACCTCATCGGCACCGGCCATTTGGCGACGCATTTTGAGGTAAGCGGCCCGTTCAGAGGCTTCGGCATCAAAGTGTTTGATCACCGACATCGACACGACCTCATCGTCCGTGCCCAGCTTGATCCCGCGCACACCGGTCGAGGCGCGCGAGTTGAACACGCGCACGTCTGTGACCGGGAACCGGATCGCACGGCCGGAGGAAGTCACCAGCATCACGTCATCATTTTCATCGCAAATCCGGGCGTTGATCAGGCGGGTGCCCTCGTCTTCGCCTTCGAATTTCATCGCGATTTTGCCGTTGGATTTCACATTTGTGAAGTCCGACAGGCGGTTGCGACGCACCGATCCCTTCGAGGTGGCAAAGACGATCTGAAGCCCGTCCCAATCCAACTCGTCGCGGTCCACCGGCATGATCGCCGCGATGCCCACACCCGTCGGGATCGGCAGGATGTTGACGATCGGCTTGCCCTTGGCCGTCCGGCCACCCAGCGGCAAGCGCCATGTTTTCAACTTATAGGCCATGCCGTCATCGGTGAAGAACAAAAGCTGGGTGTGGGTGTTGGCGACAAACAGCGTGGTGATCACGTCTTCGTCCTTGGTCGCCATGCCAGACAGGCCCTTGCCGCCGCGTTTTTGCGCGCGGTAATCGGCCAGAGGCGTGCGTTTGGCCCAGCCGGAGGCGGTGATGGTGACCACCATATCCTCTTTTTCGATCAGGTCTTCGTCTTCCATATCGCCCGACCAATCGACAATCTCGGTGCGGCGCGGCACGGCGAATAGGGTTTTCACCTCAATCAACTCGTTGGAAATGATCTCCATGATCCGCTCGCGCGAGGCGAGGATGGCGAGGAAATCTTTGATCTTGCCGGCGAGCTCTTGCAATTCGTCGGTGACCTCTTTGACGCCGATCTGGGTCAGGCGTTGCAGCCGCAGATCGAGGATCGCGCGGGCCTGGGTCTCGGACAGGTTATAGGTGCCATCGTCGTTCATCTTATGGCTCGGATCGTCGATCAATCGGATGTAATCGGCGATGTCTGCGGCGGGCCAACGGCGTTCCATCAATTTTGCCCGCGCCTCAGCCGCATCGGCAGAGGATCGGATGGTGGCAACAACTTCGTCGACATTGGTCACAGCCACAGCCAAACCACAGAGGATATGGGCGCGGTCGCGAGCTTTGCGCAGTTCAAACGCGGTGCGGCGCGCCACGACTTCTTCGCGGAAGGTGATGAAATGCTCCAGGAACTGGCGCAGGGTCATCTGTTCCGGGCGTCCGCCATTGAGCGCCAACATATTACAGCCAAACGAGGTTTGCAGCGGGGTAAAGCGGAACAATTGGTTCAGCACCACCTCCGGCGTTGCATCACGTTTCAGCTCGACCACAACGCGCACACCAACACGGTCGGATTCATCTTGGACATGGGCGATGCCTTCGACGCGCTTGTCACGCACAAGTTCCGCGATCTTTTCGATCATCGTTGCCTTGTTGACCTGATAGGGGATCTCGTCCACGACAATGGCGTAGCGGTCTTTGCGAATTTCTTCGACGCGGGTCTTGGCGCGGATCACCACGGAACCACGACCCTCAAGATAGGCTTTGCGCGCGCCAGAGCGGCCCAAAATCATCGCGCCTGTCGGGAAATCGGGCGCAGGCACAATTTCCATCAGCCGCTCGGAGGACACGTCCGGGTTTTCGATCAGCGCCAAAGTGGCGTCGATCACTTCGCCCAAGTTGTGCGGCGGGATGTTGGTGGCCATGCCGACGGCAATCCCGCCCGCACCATTGACCAACATATTTGGGAACCGCGCCGGAAGCACAGTCGGTTCGCGGTCTTTGCCGTCGTAGTTCAGAGTGAAATCGACAGTGTCTTTGTCAATATCGGCCAAAAGATAGGCGGCCGGTTTGTCCATACGCACTTCGGTATAGCGCATCGCCGCGGCGGCATCGCCATCCATCGAACCAAAGTTGCCCTGACCATCGAGCAAGGGCAGGGACATCGAAAACGGCTGTGCCATCCGCACAAGGGCGTCATAGATCGCGCTATCACCATGCGGGTGATATTTCCCCATCGTATCGCCGACAGAGCGCGCCGATTTGCGATAAGATTTGTCATGGGTGTTGCCCGCCTCATGCATCGCAAACAGGATGCGGCGGTGAACCGGTTTCAACCCGTCGCGCAAATCCGGGATTGCGCGGCTGACGATCACGCTCATCGCATAATCGAGATAAGAGCTTTTCATCTCCTGAGTGATGGAAATCTTCGGCCCGTCCCATGCCATCGGCACGCGTGGGGTTTCTTCTTCGTTTTCAGGGGTTTCTGGAGTGTCGCTCACGGTGTCCGCCTGTTGTTTGGTGCGATCTATATAGTGTTATGCGGCATCTTACATCATACGGGATGTGGGGTGCAATGGGGGAACCGGCGATGATTTCCTCTGCTGCGCTCCATCGGATGCCGTACCGCTGGCAGCCAGATCAAAAGAGTGACAACATATTGTTTTTATAGACAATTAACCAATTTCAGGCAGACTGAGTCTTAGGGAGGCAAACGTATAGGAAAAACCCAAGCAACAGGAGAAACCTTGATGGCAACAGCGCAGCAAAACCAGATGAGTGACACCGAGATGATGCTCTCGGGATATGGCCTGACTTTGGCGGAATTCACCTATCGAATGCCGGATTACCAAAGTGTTCTGAATACGTTTTCGTGGCAGCTCTATGACCTTGCGCCAGATTACCCGAAATTGTTCAAATTCATCGCGTTTTGGCAAGAGACCATCGAAGGTCCGTTGCACCATGTGCGCTTCACCCATCGCAAATTGATCTCACCGGGCGAATGGCGCAATTGTGTGGGTGAATTTACCATACATTGATGGTCATGCATGAAAAACAGGCGCGCGGCGGAGAACGATCCGGCGCGGCTTAAAACCGTTTCAACAGCTTTTTAAGCGGTGTGGTTGCGTCGCCTGTATAGGACGCCTCTGACACCTGACGAAACCGATCCCTCAGCGCCTCGGCGCGCATGTCGGCCAAAGGCCCACCGACCCGTTTGCGACTGCGGCGCGCGGATGGAAAGGGGACCACAGTGGGTGCGGAGGGTTTTCTCTGTTTCATATCCTAAAGATTCGCACAAAGCGCGGCGATTTCAATCCTGAAAACGCATTTGTGAGCGCGGTTTTGGTCAAAATTGGCAGGATGGTTAAAACAGCATCAGTGTTAAAGCCGGGTTAACCCAGCGCGACACAGCGATCGACAGAGAAATCGTCCCAGAAATCGACCCGGCGATCAGCGCTGCGAAAATCACTCAGCGCGGCTTTTTCCACGCCATGATCCAAAGCGCGACAAACACCAAGGAGAACAGGAAATTCCACCCCGCCATGGTGATGCCAAGCCCCCATGTGTCCCAAACGATCTCATCGCAGAGCACCAATTTCGCCGCCCCGGCAGAGGGCAAAAGATCCATGCCTGAGAGGCCGGACAGGCTTGGGCCAGAAGAGGTGCAGGAACTTGGGCCGGGCCACCAGCCCTGTTCGACACCGGCGTGAAACAGGCCAAGCCCCGAAGACACCAGCATCACCAGCGCGCCCAAAATCAGCAAAAGCCGCAGGCGGGTCGCCAAAAACAGTGCGCCTAAGACGATGACAATGGCATGGGGCCAGCGCTGCCACAGGCACATCGGACAGGGCGCATAGCCCATAGCCTGAAACACGAAGGCCCCCAAAAGGATCGACAGCGACCCCAGCGCGGCAAGAAGCGCGGTTTGCAGGGCGCAGAGGCGAGAGATCAGAGACATCATAGGAATTTAACGGCGTAGAAGCCGCCCACAAGCAGAAGAATAAGCACGGTGAAGACCAGCCCCAACCGCCGCTCAATGAAATCGCGGATCGGATCGCCAAATTTCCACAACAAGGCTGCGACGACGAAAAACCGGATCGACCGTGCGGCAATAGAGGCGACGATGAACACCGGCAAAGACAAATGCGTGGTGCCCGACAAGATGGTGATCACCTTGTAGGGGAAGGGCGTGACCCCCGCGATCAACACGGCCCAAGCGCCCCATTCGTTATATTTCACGGCGAATTCGTCGAAATAGGCGTCTTTGCCATAGAATTCCAACACCGGGCGACCGATGGTTTCAAAGGCACCAAAGCCAATCCAATAGCCCAACATCCCGCCCAAAACTGAGGCCAAAGTCGCGATCCCAGCGATTTTGAACGCATCTTTCGGGCGCGCCACGATCAGCGGAATCATCAAAATATCGGGTGGGATCGGAAAGACCGAGCTTTCCACAAAGGCAACAACCGCCAAGGCCCAAAGCGCATGCGGACTTTCCGCCAAAGACATCGTCCAATTGTACAACCGCTTTAGCATACGCTCAAAATCCCCGCTTGGTCTCGGTCTATAGGCCCCATTCTTCCCCAAGGGTCAAGCATATGCCGGGTGCTTTCGGCTTGTCGGACGCAGGGGTGACGTTATTGTGAGCACAGTTTTGATTTTGGCCGAGGGTGAGTGATGAAATGGCAAGGACGGCGCGGGTCGCGCAACATTGAGGATCGGCGCGCCATGAGCGGCGGCAAGGCCGTGGGTGGGATCGGCGGCTTGGGCCTGATCGCGGTTGTGGTCATCGGCTATTTCCTTGGCATTGACGTCACGCCACTGTTGGAAGGGGCAGGGGGTATCAGCCCCCAAACCCAGAACACCCAAATCACCGCCGCCGATGAAGAGGCGGCACAATTCGTCTCCGTCACCCTGGCCGACACCGAAGAGATTTGGACCGGTGTCTTTGCCGAGCAATTGAACGCGCGCTACCAGCCGCCGATTCTGGTGCTCTATAAAGGCGTGACCCAAAGCCCCTGTGGCTCCGCCTCGGGGGCGACCGGGCCGTTTTATTGCCCGTCGGATCAAAAAGTTTACCTCGATACCGATTTTTTCACCACGATGAGTCGCGCACTGGGCGCGAAAGGCGATTTTGCCGCCGCTTACGTGGTCGCGCATGAAGTGGCGCATCATGTCCAAAACGAATTGGGCATTTTGGGTCAGGCCAATGCCTACCGCGCGCAAGTGTCAGAGCAAAAAGGCAACGCGGTCTCGGTGATGATCGAGCTTCAGGCCGATTGTTATTCCGGGATTTGGGCGAAAAAGGCCGATGAGGCCTTTGGGTCGATTGAGCATGGCGACATTCGCGAGGCATTGAATGCGGCCAAACAAATCGGTGACGACACATTGCAAAAGAACGCCGGACGGGTGCCGCAACCGCACACCTTTACCCACGGCACCTCCGAGCAGCGCCAAAACTGGTTTGCGACCGGCTATAAAACCGGAGATTTGGCCTCTTGTGACACTTTTTCTGCCGATCGGTTATAAATCTGACAAATCCCTCTTGTCGTCGCCCGCGAGCTTCGATAAATGCCCCATACCGCGATGATGTGCGCGGAACTTTTTGCCCGTGTGGTGGAATTGGTAGACACAGGGGATTCAAAATCCCCCGCTGTAACAGGCTTGGCGGTTCGAGTCCGCCCACGGGTACCATTATTAAAAGAGGTGACTACCAAGTCCTCTTTTAGCTGCCAGTTGGCAGAGAATTTCTATCGTGATCCTCATCAAGGTCTGAAGTTCCAGCATTTTCACGTTTTATACCTGTACTGCCATTTGGAAAATTTGAGGGTTTGAACCCCAAAGAATTTTGGGCTCATCTTTGGGGTCGCTAAAACGGCACATTATAAACGTCCGTCAAATAAATCTGCTCTGCGTTCTAAGCTGTCAGCGTTAGAGCAGGTACAAGCAGAAGCTGTGACAACCAAAACACGACCTGATAGTCGCATTCGCTATTATACAGAAGAAATTCCAGTTCGAAGGGAAGGCCCAACGCGTGGTGCATCATTCGTAACTGAATATAATCCGGCTACAGGATCGGCCAGACAATGGATGGAAAGTTATAATCAGTCTGGGAATGTAATCCGCGTTCATCCTAAGAGCATTAACGGTCACGGACCCTTTGAAACATGCAGTTGCAGATGTTGCGCCACACATAGCCTTAGGCACGCATCCAATAAAGGGTCCGATAACCGTCACGGAGCGTTTTCTTGGGCTGCTCAATCCTCGATGGGGCTATGATGGAGATGTTTCACTTACCAAAGCAGAGCGAGCCAAGTTAGAAGAAAAACAACGTCAAGAGCAGAGGCGACATGCGCACGAAGCGCGTCGGGATGAACGATTGGTAAGAAATGAGAGAGGCCATTGAGAATGAAGACTCTAGCTGCAATACTTGCATTTGGGTTGATCATTATTTTTTTGAACCCCGGTATGTCTCATAAAGTTGAGATTACATTGCGAGCAAGCAATGAAGGCGGATATGAGATTTTTTTGCCGCAAAGTTACTTTTTTGAGACCAGTATATTTAGGCAAGAACGCATTTCAGATATCTTTCCCGCGAGGCTTGGAAGGCCGTTATTTACGACGCCTTCAGTGGTGAGTTCTGTTGATGTACTCGAAATACAAACTTTGGCAGACGGCGCACGAATATCGATTATTAATGATGACAAATCTGGCCTGATTTTACCGACACATGATAAGAAAGGATGGGTGTCTCTTCCCTCAGTTCAGATTGATATCCCATTGGTTTCTAGGTTAGATTTTAACATTAGTCTTAATGTGTGTGGCGCTATGTGTTCGATTGAACAATTAAGTGGTGAGGTGACACTTGAGGTTGAGAAACAATTTCGCTTCATGTCGATTTTTAATTTGCGCGGTGTTTAGTTAGCGACTTAACCACTAGGCACTACAGCACCCCACGAAAAGCTCCATCCCAAAGTCGCTCAAACGCGGTCGCGCGGCGGGGGAACGGTGCGTTTGGTTACCCAGTTTGTCGAACAGCTGTTCGCAATGGATGATGCGCACCGCTTGCCATCTGTGCGGTGGTGCAAAGAGATGGCGGCCCAGGCGCTGCATGATTTAGGCTTGGATGATCTGGGTGCCTATCAGGTCTGTGTCGCGGAAGCAAAGCGCACCCTACGCCTTGAGGAACCATCAGATGATCTGAAAGAGGCGACCTCTGCATACTGGCAGCAAAGAGTTATGTCGCTGAGTGAGAAACGCATAAGTTTTTTGCAACCTTATGACATCAAACCGATCAAGGCTGAGGCTCTTAAATGGATTGAAATCTGTTTCACAGAGCACATGATTGAACTCGGCGGTGAAGTCCCTCGTTCAGAAGTTCAAGGAGCACGCTTCACAACGATGGGTGTCCGGCATCTTCGGCACAATCTGCACCTCCAGGTCTTGATTTATGGCAAAATTGACAATCCGCTTAAGCCGTATGTCTCGGCACAGATTGTTTCCTCTGAGACGCCAATCACCGACATGTCTTTAGAAAAAATCGTTGGTATTGGCGCGTGGAAGCTCTCGCTGGATACTCTCTCAAAAGAGGCATTGTGCGATCTACTCGTCGAACCCTTCGCGATGTTAGAAGTGCTTGTCGCACAATTTGACCCGTAGGCCATGTGCCGCACAAACCTCAATGAGGCGCTCAATCGCCGGTTTGGGGCACCTGTCGATCCCGGCGTGACAAATCAAATTGGCCAAAGGTTCCCAAGAGTAGCCACGGACGTTAGTCTGGCTTTAGTGAGCCGCGAATCGAGGCTGTGGAGGTCGGGATGACAAAATTTCCCAGATTTAACCTTCAATTTAGTCATATCGACCACAGGCGCGCGCCTTTAGGGCAATATGACTGCAATTGCTCCTGTATTCTGGCTTTATAACCAAACAAAACTTCAGGGATCTCACATGAAAAATACCACAGTTCTCGGCGCATTTGGCGCTTTGGCTCTTTTGGGCGCCACTTTGGCAACGCCCGCCGCCGCCGATAAACTTGATGATGTTTTGGGCTCGGGCAAGCTGCGTTGCGCCGTTGTGCTCGACTTCCCACCCATGGGCTACCGCGACGCCAACAACGACCCGGCCGGTATGGACGTGGACATCTGTCATGATCTCGCAACCCGCATGGGCGTAGAAGCCGAAGTCGTCGGCGTCACCTGGGCCGAGCGTATTCCGTCGCTGATCTCTGGCCGCACCGATGTGGCGATTGCCTCCTCCTCGGACTCGCTTGAGCGCGCACAGACCGTTGGCTTCACCATCCCCTACATGGTGTTCCAATTCCAATCCTTGCTGCCTGCCGATTCCGAAATCACCGAATGGGACCAACTCCAAGACGCCAATGTCGGTGTCGCGGTTGGCACGACCTATGAATCCGAACTGACCGATTACAGCGCCGCCAATTGGCCGGATGGCAAAGGCAAAATCACCACGTTCCAAGCCGAAAACGACACCTATCTTGCCGTGTCCCAAGGCCGCGTCGAAGCCGGTATCGCCACAGACACCGCCATCGCCAACATTCTGCAATCGGAAAGCTTTTCCAACCTCAAAGCCGGTCCCGTGGCCCCCTTTGGCGCAGATATCGTTGGCTTTATGACCGAGCGGAACGAATTTGGCTGGATCAACTACCTGAACCTCTACATCAACCACGCCTACCGCGACGGCACGCTCGGTGATCTCTATACGAAACACATCGGCGGCGAAATGCCCGACCTGACGACTTTGGGCGTCTACTACTAACTCCTGATTTAACGTCACATTGGCGGCGGCAGGCACCCCTGTCGCCGTCCAAATTATGGGTCATTTGGATGGATTATCAATTCCACTGGCGACCGGTTATTCAGGCTCTTCCCGATCTTCTGAAAGCCTCACTGGTCACACTTCAGGTCTCAATCATCGCAATGGCACTTGGTCTGATGATCGGCCTTGTGCTCTATTTCTTCCGCTCAAGCCAACTGCGTGTTCTACGCGGGTTTGGTTCGACCTGGGTCGAAATTGCGCGCAACACGCCGTCTCTGTTCCAGATTTTCGTGTTTTATTGGGGCCTTGGCGAGTTCGGTATTTTTCTCAGCTCCTATACGGCGGTCGTTGCCGCGCTGACCTTTAACTGTGCGGGCTATATGGCCGAGACCTATCGCGGTGGCTTTAACGCGGTGAACGCCGGTCAGGACAAAGCCGCACGTACGTTGGGGATGAACCGGATGCAATCCATGCGCTATGTGGTGTTGCCGCAGGTGTTGCGTGCCATTTACGGGCCGATGACGAACCAGTTCACTTGGGTCATTCTGGCTTCCTCTTTGGGGATGCTGGCGGGTCTGCGTGAATTGTCGGGCGAGACGCAATATTTCAACTCGCGCACCTTCCGCACCTTTGAATTCTTCGCCGCCACCGCCGTGATCTACTATCTGATCGCCAAAATGGCGCTGATTTTGATGGCCATTCTGGGCCGACCCTTGTTCAAAGCGGAAAGGGCAAAATCATGACCGATGTCTTTACCACGCTGCAGTGGAGTGACCTGACCTTCCTGCTCGAAGGGGCATGGAAAACCATCCAAATCTCAGTCGTTTCCATCCTTTTGGGCACGCTTTTGGGCATGGTGTTTGGCTGGCTGATGTCGCTGAACAACAAGCTGATCACCTTTGCGGTCATGGCCGTGCTGGATGTGTTCCGCTCGGTGCCTTTGCTGATCCAATTGATCCTGTTTGACAGTTTCGTGGCAATTGCGGGCTTTCCGTTGCCGGCATTTTGGTCGGGTACGATCGTGTTGATCATCTACACCGCCTCGCTTGTCGCCGTTGTGGTCCGCTCCGGCATCGACGCTGTGCCGCCCGGTTTGCGGGCTGCGGCGCGCTGTTTGGGGATGAGTTACTGGCAAGAAATGCGCCATGTGACCACACCCGTCGGCCTGCGCACGGCGTTTCCGTCCTGGCTTGGTGTCGCACTGGCAACCATCAAAGACTCTGCGCTGGTCTCGGCCATCGGCTATGTCGAATTGCTGCGCGCCTCGCAAATCCTCAACACCCGCACCCAAGAGTCGGTCAAAATCATGCTGCTGGTCGGCCTGATCTATTTCATCATCTCCTATCCGCTGTCGCGATTGGGCGCACGTTACGAACAGAGGCAAAAATCATGATCGTACTGGAAAACCTGCACAAATCCTTTGGCCCTCTGGAAGTTCTCAAAGGCATCAACCTGACCGTGGACAAGGGCGAGGTCGTGTCGCTGATCGGCGCGTCTGGATCGGGCAAATCGACGTTGCTCTATTGCATCAACGCGCTGGAAACCATTGATGGCGGCAAGGTCACCGTCGATGGGGTGGACGTGCATGCCAAGGGCACCGACATCAACAAGTTACGCCAGAAATTGGGCACGGTGTTTCAGCAATGGAACTCATTCCCGCATTTGACCGCACTTGAAAACGTGGCCCTCGCGCCGCGTGTGGTGTCGAAATTCAGCCGCAAAGACGCGCAGGAGATTGCCGCAAAGCAACTCAAACACGTCGGCTTGGGTGACAAGCTCAACCACTATCCGTCGCAGCTTTCGGGCGGTCAGCAACAGCGTTTGGCGATTGCCCGCGCGCTGGCGATGGAACCGACCTATATGTTGTTTGACGAAGCCACCTCGGCGCTTGACCCAGAACTTGTTGGCGAAGTGCTCGACATCATGCGGCTTTTGGCCTCTGAGGGCATGACCATGATTGTTGTGACGCACGAAATGAGCTTTGCCCGCGATGTCTCTGATCGCGTTGCCTTTTTCAAGAAAGGCGTTTTGGCCGAAATCGGGGCGCCCGAGCAGGTGATGAACAATCCGCAAGACCCCGATCTGCAACGGTTCCTCTCCACCATCGGCTAATCGCCTCAGATCACACAGCAACAAAACCGCCGTTCCTCACATAGGAGCGGCGGTTTTTTCGTGCGCGATGTTCGTGCGCGATGTTCGTGCGCGATGTTCGTGCGCGATGTGTGACCCAAGTAAAACCCCCGCGCCATGTTTCAGGCGCGGGGGGATCTGTTTGAGTGCGGCAGCGGAGTGCTGCGGATCTTATCCGGCCAAAAGGGCCGCGTTGCCGCCCGCCGCGGTGGTGTCAACGCACATGTGCCGTTCATGGGCAACATGGGCGGCATCCGGCAGGGCGGTGATCAGCGGCAAGATCGCGCCGTCGCGCAGGGACAGCGCCTCGGCATAGGCGCGCGGTTCACGCCCCCAATAGATCACGCCATCAAAGCCTGACAGTGAGGTCAATACGGCGGGGTCAATCGCGCCTTTGACCGGGATCGCAACCCCGCCCAAGGCCTCAACAGCAGCGATTTGTGCCTCGACGGCCGCTTGTCCCGGTCCCATACACAGGATCGGTGCGCGCGCATAGCTGCGCAGGGTGTTGGCCTCGCCGGTCGGCCCCGGCATTTCCGTGGCCGCCAAAAGCGCACCGCTTTGGGTCTTGGTCAGTACCGCTTTGAGGGTCTCCACATCACAAGGAACCTCCCAAACACCCGCCTCGGGGGCGGCCTGTGGTTTGACAAACCGGGTCAGATAGCTTGGTCCGCCCGCTTTCGGCCCGGTGCCCGAAAGCCCTTCGCCGCCAAAGGGTTGGCTGCCAACGATGGCACCGATTTGGTTGCGATTGACGTAGAGGTTGCCAACATGAATGCCATCCGCAATCTCTTGCACCCGCGTGTCGATCCGGGTGTGCAGACCAAAGGTCAGACCAAATCCGCGCGCGTTCACATCCGCAATCACCTTGTCCAACTCATGCGCCTTAAAGGTGGCGACATGCAGCACGGGCCCGAAAACCTCGCGCTCCAGATCGGCAATACCGCCAACTTTCAACAGGGTCGGGGCAACGAAGAGGCCAGAGGTCGGCGCATCAACGCGATGGAGCAACGCCCCTTGGCCTCGTTGGCGGCGATATAGGCGTTGATGCTGTCATAGGCGGTTTGGTTGATGACGGGGCCAACATCGGTGGTCAACGCCCAAGGGTCGCCAACGCAAAGTTCATCCATCGCGCCTTTGAGCATGTCGATGAAATGCGGGGCGATGTCCTCTTGGACATAGAGGCACCGCAGCGCCGAACAGCGTTGGCCCGCCGATTGAAAGGAGGAGGCGACAATGTCGCGCACGGCTTGCTCGGGCAGGGCGGTCGAGTCGACCAACATGGCGTTCAACCCGCCGGTTTCCGCGATCAACGGCGCGCCTGCGTCCATCGTGCCAGCCATGGCGCGGCGGATGGATTGGGCCGTTGCGGTTGAGCCGGTGAACACCACGCCCGCCACGCGCGCGTCCGAGCTCAGCACCCGGCCCACGGTGGACCCAAGCCCGGTGATCAGTTGCAGAACGGTGTTCGGCACGCCCGCCTCATGCAGCAATGACACGGCGATGCTGGCGATCACGGGGGTGGTTTCGGCGGGTTTGGCGATCACGCCATTGCCTGCGGCCAAAGCCGCGCCGATTTGGCCGGAGAAAATCGCCAGAGGGAAATTCCATGGGCTGATTGCAGTGAAAACACCGCGCGCTTCAATGGTGTCGCCACGCATTTCGGCCTGACCGGCGTAATAGCGCAGGAAATCAACCGCTTCGCGCAGTTCGCCAACGCAATCGGCCAAGGTTTTTCCCGCCTCGCGCGCCAAAGTGGCAAAGATCAGGCCGGCGTTGGCCTCGTAGAGATCGGCGGCGCGACGCAGCATCTCCGCGCGCTCAGACACAGGCGCATCCCACGCCGTTGCATCTTCGATGGCGCGCAGGGCCGTGGCCTCGTCCGCTTCCAAAACCGCGCTCACGACCTCACCCGTGGCCGGGTTTACAACATCGCAGGTCTTGCCCGTGGCCGGGCGCAGCGTGATCGGTCCGGCGTGGGGCAGGGGCACGTTCCGGGCGGCGTCAATCTCTGCCAAAGTGGCCTCATCCGAGAGATCAAACCCTTTGGAATTGGTTCGACCTTCGGTGGCAAACAGGTCTTTTGGAGCGCGCAGACCGGAAGGGGCGGTGGCAGCGGCCAGCGCGGTGAACGGATCGGCGGCGATCTCTTCCGGGCTGACATCTTCGTCCACCAATTGGTTCACAAAGGACGAGTTCGCGCCATTTTCAAGCAGTCGGCGGACCAGATAGGCCAACAAATCACGATGCGCACCAACCGGAGCGTAGATCCGGCAGCGGGTTTTTTCGTCTTTGATCACAACATCATGCAGCTGCGCGCCCATGCCATGCAGACGCTGAAATTCAAACGGACGGCCATCGGCCATTTCCAAAATCGCAGCGACGGAATGGGCGTTATGGGTGGCGAATTGCGGATAAATCCGATCAGAATAGTCAAACAATTTGCGTGCATTGGCGATGTAGCTGACATCGGTCGCGGTCTTGCTGGTGAACAGCGGGAAATCGTCGAGCCCCTCGACCTGCGCCCGTTTCATTTCGGTGTCCCAATAGGCGCCTTTGACCAGACGGACCATGATTTTACGATCCAAACGCGTGGCCAGTGCATTCAGCCAGTCAATCGTCTGACCGGCACGTTTGCCATAGGCCTGAACCACGACGCCAAAGCCATTCCAACCCGTA
Organism: Celeribacter baekdonensis; assembly: GCF_003047105.1. Lineage (NCBI taxonomy): Bacteria > Pseudomonadati > Pseudomonadota > Alphaproteobacteria > Rhodobacterales > Roseobacteraceae > Celeribacter > Celeribacter baekdonensis. The sequence continues at coordinate 900,770 of NZ_CP028475.1, read as the reverse complement.
AGATCGTCGCTGGACAGCACCGCTTCGATCACTTTGAGCGAGAGAACCAGACGGTCCTGTTCTTCGGCGTCGATGTTCAGACCGATCCCGGCCTGTTTCGCCATCACCGAAAGATCATGCACGATTGGCACCAGCTCGGCCATCACGCGCGCCTCTTGGGCGACCTGATAGCGCGGATGCAAAGCCGAGAGTTTGATTGAGATGCCCGGATTGGTTTCGACCGAGCCGTGGGTGGCGGCTTTGGCAATGCTTGTGATCGCATCGCTGTAGGATTTGGCATAGCGCGTGGCGTCGGCTTTCGTCATCGCGGCCTCACCCAACATGTCATAGCTATAGGTATAGCCCTGTTTTTCGCGCTCGCGCGCCCGATCCAGCGCCTTGTCGATGGTCTGGCCCAAAACGAACTGACGGCCCATCTGTTTCATCGCCTGGCCCACCGCGACCCGGATCACTGGCTCGCCCACACGTTTGATCGCAGAGCGCAGCACACGCGCCACGCCCGGATCGCGCTCGTCCAACACCCGGCCTGTGAGCATCAGCGCCCAAGTTGAGGCATTGACCAGTGGCGAAGAGGCCTCGCCAATGTGTTTCGACCAATCGGAGGGGGCGATTTTATCTTCGATCAGTGCGTCGATGGTCGTGGCGTCCGGCACGCGCAACATCGCTTCGGCCAGACACATCAGGGCCACGCCCTCTTGGGTCGAAAGACCATATTCGGCGAGGAATTTCTCCATCAATCCGGGGTTGGCCTCAGCCCGAATACGGCGGATATACCCCGCCGCCCGGTTTGAAATCGCCACACGATCCGGCTCGGTCAGAGCGGCCTGATGCATGAGGTCTTTCAAAACATCCTGTTCAGGTGCAATTTTGGCGCGCCCTGCAAACGTATCGAATTTATGATCGAACATGGTCCACTCCGGAATTTGTTTTACCCTGAATATCTGCGTTCCACTGGTCGTTGCGTCCAAAAGAGGGTATTGGAGAAGGTAAATCGGACAAAAACAGACGTTAAAAAGGACGAATGATGATTATTGACGAGGCTGACCGTAAAATCCTACGCGAATTGCAACATAATGCTCGGATACCGGTGACGGAATTGGCCAAACGGGTCGGCCTCTCGAAAACGCCCGTGGCCGCGCGGATCAAGAATATGGAAGAGGCCGGGCTGATTTCAGCCTACCGCGCCGTGGTCTCACCGCTCAAGCTCGGATTGAGTCATGTCACATTTGTTGAGGTGCGGATGTCCGACACTCGCGAATCCGCGCTCAAGAAATTCAACGAAGCGGTCAAGCTCGTGCCCGAGATCGAGGAATGCTATATGATCGCCGGTGGGTTTGATTATCTCGTCAAAGTGCGCGCCCATGATATTGCCCATTATCGCCAAGTGATGGGAGACAAAATTTCGGCGCTGCCCTTTGTCAACTCGACCTCAACCCATGTGGCGATGGAGGCCATTATTGAGCCGTCAGAAATCGTGATCTAACCTTTTGATCCCTGCGAGGCGGAGATTTGTGGCATTTACCAAGATGTTACGCCGCGTTTGTCGCCAAGTTTCCGTCACAGTGATTCGAAGAAGGTTGGTGTTATTGTTTTCACTTTTGCCCTATTTTAAAACAATCGCGTTCATTGGTTCCATTCCGAGAATGGCGATCCGCGAATGGGTTAAAATTGAGGCAGGATAAAGGCGGCTTCCGTTGGGGAAGTTGACTTTAGGTTAATCAGCGTCACATGATCCCTGTTCTGAAAGATGGGAATGAGTTTAGTCCTTTGAATGTAAATAATAAAAAAACATTTTTCTCACTAAAAACTCCGCTCAACCCATGCGCAATTCCGGTGAGAACAGGCCAATTTCACCTCTTGATTTGCGGCAATTTTCCAAGACAGGACAATTTTTCGCCCATTTTCCCCGTTTGCACGGACACCATTTTGCCCTATCCAGAAGAAGCCCAACTGGGGGGCAACATAAGGCCACGGGGGCGGCTGCGTTAAGTTTCGAAGTCCGAGAAGGACGTCGGCTTGCGTGTCCGATGTGGTAAACTGATCGTTCATTCGATCTGCTGCTGCGTGTGACGATTGCGAGTTTTGCCATCGACCTGATGGCTGTGTCTTCTCGACCTTTATAGCATAACTGCAGACGCTTTGGTCTTGTGTTTCTGGGGATTCATCCGGGGAACCGGTCGCGTTATTTTTCCGTTCTTGTCGAGCGGTGGTGAAGGAATGAGAAGATGACATATAGACATGATGATTGCGATCCAAAAGATCCAACTCCGACAACACCGGCCCCGATTACAGGGACTGTTGATGGGACCGCAGGTGACGATTATATCGACGTCGCTTACACTGGCGATCCTGAAGGTGATGTCATTGATGGGGCGGACGGACTGAATGATATTGTCTATGCAGGCGGCGGTGATGACACCGTGCTGGGTGGCGAAGGCGATGACACCATCTATGGCGACACAGGCGTAACCACCACCACATCCACCGAGACATTCTCTTGGGCTGACATCAAAGATCAGGATTATTGCGGCATTGGCACCGTGGACAATGGCGAGGACCTTGAAGGTCTGACGCTGACCCAAGACACCGGCAATATCACAGTGACGGTCACCACCCCGGACACTTATGACACATGGCACGCCAGCAATATCGGTGTGGATTCAAATTTCTCCACCAACAGCATTAACACTGATGGCGTTGATGGCGCAGATTCCAACTCCTCCCTCGTATCCAACGCGGCGGCGGGCGAAGTCGGCACCTATGACATGTCCTTCTCGGACGATGTGCAAAACGTCACATTCAACATTTCCGACATTGACGCCAATCTCGGTCAGGTGACCGTGATCGCCTATGACGCGGACGGCAATGAAATTCCGGTGACATTTGACATCGGCTCTGACCTGACCCTCTCCGGCAATACGGTTACCGCCGCGGACACCGACAACGTGTCCCCCACCGCAGATAGCAACACCGTCACCGTGACCATCGAGGGCCCGGTGGCCTCGCTGCAGATCATTCACACCAACCCGGGCACCGGCGTGTCGGGCGTTCATATTTCTGACGTGACCTTTGACGCGGTCTCCGGCACCGAACTGACCGAAGGCGAAGGCGACGACACCTTGATTGGTGGCGCAGGCGATGACGTGATCTTTGGCCAAGGTGGCAATGACACGTTGCAAGGCGATGAAGGCACCAACACGCTGGACGGCGGCGCAGGCGACGACACCTTTATTGGGGGGGCCGGTGCGGACACGTTCACGGGTGGCGCGGGTCAAGATAACATTGATTATTCTGGCTCAGGCGCTGCGGTCAATGTTGACCTTTCGACCTCGACGCTCTCCGGTGGCGACGCGGCAAACGACACCATCTCCAGCGGCATCGACGGTGTGATCGGCTCTGAATATGACGACACCCTGACCGGCTTTGATTATCAGGGCACCGATCCGTCCGATACATATACCAATGAATTCTGGGGCATGGGTGGCGACGACACCATTTCCGGTGGCGGTGGCGACGACTATCTCGATGGTGGCGACGGCGTTGATCATATCGAAGGCGGCGCAGGCGATGACACCATCATCGGCGGCGACATCGGCAGCCCGGATCGCGGCTATCCGGGCCTCTTCCCCGGCGACACGGACACCACCAATGACATGGACACGCTGCTGGGCGGCGCGGGCAATGACACGATTTACGGTGGCGATGACAACGATTACATCGACGGCGGTGCCGACAACGACACCATCGACGGCGGCTTTGACGATGACACCATTTTGGGTGGCTCTGGCGATGACTTTATCGTCGGTGGCGAAGGTTCCGACACCATCGACGGCGGCGACGGCAATGACACCATCTATGGTGGTCTTGCTCCGGGCTTCCCCGACAGTCTGAATGTTCCCGATGACGAGGGCGATCTTGTCACGGACAACGGCAAGGACGTGATCCACGGCGGTGCAGGCAACGATACGATCTATGGTCAAGACGACGATGACCTGATCTATGGCGATGCAGGGGACGACACCATCTATGGCGGCATCGACGACGACACGATCTATGCTGGCGCAGGTCATGACATTGTCGATGGTGGCGCAGATCAAGATACGATCTACGGCGGTGGCGACAACGACGTCCTCTCCGGTGGCGATGACCAAGATACGATCTATGTCTCCTTGGACGATGTGACCTCTGGTGTGAACAACACCACGGTGCACGGCGGCGCCGGCGGCGTGGATTGGGATACGCTTGATCTGTCCGGCCTGTTGTCCAATGGCTGGGTGATCACCCACGAAGTCCAAAACGCCGACTCCGATGGCAATGGCTATGACGGTCAGATCCAGCTCTACAACGCCGCTTTGGACCAATACGCCAACATCAACTACACCAACATTGAGGAAATCATCCCTTGCTTCACCCCGGGGACGCTGATTGCGACCCCAAAGGCGAAGTTGCGGTGGAAACCCTCAACGTCGGCGATAAAGTCATCACGCGTGACAATGGTCTTCAGGCGATCCAGTGGATTGGCAAGAAAGCACTGTCCTCTGCCGATTTGGCGGCCCGTCGTGAATTGATGCCGGTGATGATCCGTCAGGGCGCACTTGGTGCTGGTCTGCCGGAACGTGACATGATGGTGTCTCCAAACCACCGCATGTTGGTTTCTAACGAAAAAGCCGCGCTTTTGTTCGACGAACACGAAGTTCTCGTGGCCGCCAAACACCTCACCCGCCTGGACGGTGTTGAGGTGATGGACTCGGCTGAGGTGACCTATATCCACGTCATGTTCGAGCGCCACGAAGTAGTCCTCTCGGATGGGACATGGTCGGAAAGCTTCCAGCCGGGCGATTACACGCTCGCCGGAATTGGCGAAGACGCCCGTCAGGAAATCTTTGCACTGTTCCCGGAATTGCAAGACGTGTCGGCCCGCGGTGGTTTCACCGCCGCCCGTCGCATCCTTCGCAAACACGAAGCCGAACTTTTGGTCTCCTGATCCAAATTTAAGAACGCTCTCCCGGCGTTGGTGACACGTTCACCTGCGCCGGGTAACCTCGGTGGCCACAGGGGGCTGGGCCACCAGAGGCCAATCTGTTGATCTGTCATGTGACATTCTCCAAAGCGCGTACCGGCCTTGGCCGATGGCTTTGTGAGGGCCATCACATCTTAGCCAGTGCCGCGATGTTACGTCGCGCCAAAACCGCGCCCCAGTGCTTTCCATCCAACAAAAGCAAGGCTGAACGCGCCCAGAGCCGCAACCAACATTGGCATCAGCACCGCCGTTTCACGATCGACAACGCTCTGCGCACCGCGTGCAATCAACCCCGACAACACAAGCCCAATCGGCATCATGCCCCATGCGAACAACCGATAGAGGCTGTTGACCCGTCCCAAAAGCACATCTGGGATCGCGCGCTGTCGATAGGACACGGAGACAGTGTTCCAAATCAGCCCGAAAAATTCAAACACGGCCAGTGTCAGACCCAAACTGACCGGGCCGGGGGCAATGGCGATGACAAGAAAGATCGGCGCAGAGGCCAACAACGCCAATTGCGCCGACCGGGTTGGCCCAAACAGGCGAATGATCGGACCTGCAAGCCATCCGCCCAAAATACCACCCACGGCCCCAGAGGCCAAAATCAGCCCGTAAATCTGTGCATTTAAGCCCAAGTTTTCCTGAACATGCAAAACAAGTGCGATCATCATCATATGGAACAACAGATTCCAAACCCCGGTGATCCACGCGAGGCTGCGCAGCAAGGGCGCGGCGCGTAAAAAGGCCACGCCTTCTTTCAGTTCCGCACGCCAATCTCGGACGCGCGGTCCCGCCGCGCGAAACACGCCTTTGATCCGCAGCACAAGAAAGATCGCCGCAAAATAGCTCAGCGCATTGAAAAGAAATGGTGCGGGCAGGGCAAAGCCGATCAACATCGCGCCGAAAGCGGGTCCAATCAACGCATTGCCAATCAGTTCAACACTCCAAAGTCGCCCATTTGCCGTTTCAAGTTCGGCATGTGGGACGAGCGTCGGCAACATGGTTTGGGCCGCATTGTCGCGAAACACTTCGGCGACGCCGACCACGCTGGCCCCACAGAGGATCGCCCAAAACAGGCCCATGTTGGAGATGCCTCTGGCGGGCGCGGGCGCAAGGGGTAGGGCGGAGATGATCGCCACGCCCACCGCTAAAAACGCCAGCGCGCGCAGGGCATCCATCTGCAAAATCAACACGCGCCGATCAGCGCGATCAGTGATGATCCCCGCCGGAATGGCACAGAGCGCCCAAGGCAACCGCAAGGCCACGGGCACCAAAGCGATCCACACCGGGTCGCGGGTCAACAGTGACGCGAGCCATGCCCATGCCACGGTCGCAATGCCATCGGCCAAATTGGTCAGGCCACTGGCGAGGATAACGCGATGAAGCGGGCGAAAGGTCATTGGGCTCCAAAGTGATTGAAAAAACTTCGCCAAACGTCACATTTGACGCCAATCTTCCACTGTATCCATGTCCCAAGTCGCCGCCTCGGAGGGCATCTCCACCCGTTTGGCACCGTATTTGGCAATCAAGTCCTGTGCGCCGTGATCGCCTGTCAGGGTCTCAAATTCGGGCAGGACGGATGCGGGAAAGATCACCGGGTGACCATCGCGCCCGCTTTGACTCATTGCCCGCACAATCTGCGTCCCCTCAAAGGTTTCAAACAGCACAACCAAGGTTTCCAGATGTGCGGCTGTGACAAAAGGCAAGTCGGCGAGCATCGTGATGAACCCGTCATAGCCGCCTGAAATCGCCGCTTGGGCGAGGGATTTGAGCGTGGCAGACAGGCCCTCATCGGCCTGTTCTACACAGATAAAGGCATCGCTCGGACGCAAGATCGCCCGACGGCTGGCGAAATACGGATGGGTATCCGGCGGCAAAGCGACCAAAATATCATGGCCCTTTGCCGCCGTAATGGCCCGGCGCAACAGCGTGTCGGGCGCATGCAGGGACGGCGGGGTCGACAGTTTGTCAAACCCCATCCGAGAGGAATTCCCAGCCGCACAAATTCCCGCAAGCAACCGCATTTTGAGCCCTTATTTTGGCCGACCTATTTTTCTGGCAACAGCCCGCGCGGTGAAAACCGCAACACGACCAAAAGGATCACACCCATGGTCAGATAGCGCATATAGGCCACGCGTTCGATCAATCCGGCCTTAAACGTCGAGCCGTCGTCCATACCCGAGGTGATCACATTGACGACCCACGCGCCAATCGGTTCGACCTCGATCCACAGGAACCAAATCAACATGCCGCCCAACACCGCGCCCCAGTTGTTGCCCGATCCGCCGACAATCACCATGACCCAAACAAGGAAAGTGTAGCGCAGCGGTTGGTAGGTGGTGGGGGTGAGCTGGCCGTCAAGCGTGGTCATCATCGCGCCCGCAACGCCGATGATCGCCGCCCCCAACACGAAGATTTGCAAGTGTCGCCCGGTGACGTTTTTGCCCATGGCTTCGGCGGCCGTCTCGTTGTCACGGATCGCGCGCATCATCCGTCCCCACGGGCTTTTGAGCGCCAATTCCATTGCAGTGACGATGAGAATAATCACCGCCAGAAACAGCAAGGCGTAGAGAAGTTTGACAAAAATCGACGACCCTGTGGTTGGGTCCATGCCAAACCGGGTCATCATGTCCAAAAACCATTGCGCGGTTTGCAGGTCGATTTCATTCGGGACGGGACGCGGCAACCCGTTGACGTTTTTGACGCCGCGCGACAGCCAGTCTTCGTTTTTCATCACCGCAAGGATGATCTCGGCGATGCCCAGCGTGGCGATGGCCAGATAATCGGAGCGCAGCCCCAGCGCGGTTTTGGCCACAAGCCAAGCTGCGCCCGCCGCCAAAATCCCGCCGACGGGCCATGCCAAAATCACCGGCAAACCAAGCCCGCCGAGATAGCCAGAAACCGCCGGATCGACGGCTTCAATCGCCGCAACCGCCGGGTCCAAAAGGAAGCGGAACAGGAAGAACCCAAGGATCAAAATCGCGGTCAAAACCAAACCGCGCGCCCGGCCCTTTGGCATCTTTTTCCACAGCATGGCAGCACCAGCGATGATCGCGACACCGACCACAAGCGCGGCGATGATGCGCCCACCGCCCGCAGACCATGCGGCGGGGACGGGTGGCATCGAGGTCAGCACAACGGCCAAGCCGCCCAAGGCGACAAAGCCCATGACGCCGACGTTAAACAGCCCCGCATAGCCCCATTGCAGGTTCACCCCCAAGGCCATGATCGCAGAGATCAGCCCCATGTTGAGGATGGACAGGGCGGAGTTCCATGATTGTAACAGGCCAACCGCCGCGATCAGCAGGGCCATCACGAGAAAGTACAGAGGCGCGCGAGATTTTGTTCCATTCGATTTTGTCATATCGATTGCCCCTTAAAGAGACCCGTGGGTTTGAACAACAACACGATGATCAGGATGGCGAAAGAGACGGCGAATTTGTAATCCGTCGACAAAAGCTGCACCAAACCGTCCGGGCTCCAACTGTCTGGGCTGAGATAGGTGAGCACCTTTTTGAACGCGTAGGTCAGCGTCACCTCGGAAAAGGCAATGACAAACCCGCCGGCAATCGCGCCCAGCGGATTGCCGATGCCCCCGACGATGGCGGCGGCAAAGACCGGCAAGAGAAGCTGTTGATAAATAAAGGGTTTGAACGATTTGTCCAAACCGTAAAGCGCGCCCGCGATGGTGGCCAAAGCGGCAACCAAAAGCCATGTGATCGTGACCACACGCTCCGGGTTGATACCGGACAAGAGCGCCAAATCTTCGTTATCCGAGAAGGCGCGCATGGATTTCCCGGTGCGGGTTTTGTTCAAAAACCAAAACAGCGCAGCCACGGTGATCAAGGCGACAACGACGGTGATGACTTGGGTGGTTTTGATCGCAAGCCCCTCATCCAAGCCCGACCAGGCCTTGAAATCGCGGGCATTGACGAGGAAGCGTGCCCCATCGGCGAAGCGGCGGTCTTCTGTGCCCACGACCATGCGCACGAGGCCGTTCATGACGAACATCACCCCGGTGGAGACGATGACCAACATGACGGGGGCGGCTTTGACTTTGCGGTAGAATTTGTAAACCACGCGGTCGGTGGTCAGCAACAACAGCGCCGTGACCAAGATGCCAAAGGGCAGGGCGAGAAGGGCGGTTGGCAGCGGCCCAAGCGAGATGCCCCAGCTTTGGAACAGCGCCGTGACCAAGACAACGATCATCGCGCCAAAGGACATGGTTTCACCATGGGCAAAGTTTGAAAACCTAAGCACGCCGTAAATCAGCGTCACGCCCAAAGCCCCAAGCGCAAGCTGTGCGCCGTAGGCCGTGGCGGGGATCAGAACGAAATTGGCGAAGGCCACGAGGGCGTTGAGGATATCCATCTGTTAGCCCCCAAGAATGTACGACGGACTTCGGGGTTGGCCAAAAGGGCTGCCCCCGTGTCGGTGTAAGCATTGGCGCCTTGGACAAGGACATAGCCTTTGTCCGCGATTTCAAGCGCTTGTCGGGCATTTTGTTCGACCATGAGGATGGAAATTCCAGTGCGGGCGACCTCGATGATCCGGTCAAACAGCTCGTCCATCACGATGGGTGAGACGCCTGCCGTCGGTTCATCGAGCATCAGCAATTTCGGTTGGGTCATCAACGCGCGACCGACAGCGACCTGTTGGCGTTGCCCCCCAGAGAGCTCGCCCGCGTTTTGGTTGCGCTTGTCTTTCACCGCCGGAAACAGCTCATAGACCTGTTCGATCGTCTCTTCGATGTCGTCATTGCGAATGAACGCGCCCATCTCCAAATTCTCGCGCACCGTCATAGTCGGGAAAATATTGTGGGTCTGCGGCACAAAGCCCATGCCTTTATAGACGCGTTCTTGCGGCGACAATTTGGTGATGTCTTGCCCATCGAGATGCACATGGCCCTCGCGTAGGTTCAACATGCCAAACACCGCCTTCATCGCGGTGGATTTGCCGGCGCCATTGGGACCAACGATGACGGCGATCTCACCTTTTTGCACGGTCAGGGTACAGCCATGCAGAATATCCGCACCAGAGCCATAGCCGCCGCGCATCTCACTTGCGTGGAGGAAATTCATTCTGCGTCCTCCCAAAACTCGATCTTGAAGGAGTCGAGAAAGTCTTTGTGCCGTATTTTGAACGCGTCGTTGATGTCATCCGCAATCTCATAGGTGACGATCTGCGCCGTATCGGATGCGCCGACCAAAACCGTGTTCGCGTAGACAATATGCAAACCGTCAATACTCGCGGCGTAATAGAGGGTTTCGGTGTCATGGTCGGCCACAGTCACCGGGACGATGCCAAAAACAGGCACCTGAGACACGCTCATCTGAGAGGCCGCCGCCGCGTATTCCAGTGCGATGCTTTGCACTTGGGTGCGACTCATCCCAGCGTTCAATCCGAGGCCCTCGTAAATCACCATGCCATAATTCAGATCATCGGCGCGAAACATCGCGGTGATGTCGTCGTTGGACGCACTTGTGGGCTTCCATTTAAACGGGTTGCCACAAAAGGACAAAGTGGTCGCGATTTTTTGGCAGCTGACATCTCCGGTATCGGAAAAATCCCAAGTGCCATTGTTAAAAAGATCCACCCGTTTGCCATCCACAAAAGCGGTACCGACGATGGATTGAGCGAGAGCAGGGGCGGCAAACATCATCAGCCCCCGCAGAGGGCAGCGGAAAAGACAGGCGACAGGCGGATCATTCGGTCCCCTCCGTCACAGTTGCGGCGGTTTTGTTTTTCACGCCTGTGCCCAAATAGGCCTCGATCACCGCCTCATTCCTCATGATCTCGCTGGCCGTGCCCGTCGCCATCACTTTGCCCTCGGCCATCACAATGACCGGATCGCACAGCTGTTTGATGAACTCCATGTCATGTTCGATCATGCAAAACGTATAGCCGCGCTCAGTGTTCAGGCGCTTGATCGCATCGCCAATCGTGTACAGCAGCGTGCGGTTCACGCCTGCGCCAACCTCATCAAGAAACACCATTTTTGCATCGACCATCATCGTGCGGCCCAGTTCTAAAAGCTTTTTCTGACCGCCGGAAATCTCGCCCGCTTTCAAATCCGCGATATGAGAAATGGTCAGAAACTCAAGGACCTCGTCGGCCTTTTCACGCAGGGCGCGTTCCTCGGCAGCGATCTGTTTGCGTTTGAACCAGGCATTGACCAGCGTCTCTCCTGTTTGCCCCGCAGGCACCATCATCAAATTTTCACGCACCGTCATGCTTGAGAACTCATGCGCGATTTGGAACGTGCGTAAAATGCCCTTGGCAAAGAGTTGGTGCGGTTTGAGGCCGGTGATGTCCTCACCGTCAAACAAAACCTGCCCTGAGGTCGGGGTCAAAACCCCGGCGATGCAGTTGAAAAGCGACGTTTTTCCCGCGCCATTGGGCCCGATGAGCCCAGTGATCGTGCCTTGCTCAAGCGTGAGCGAAGCCCCGTCCACGGCCCGAAAACCGCCGAAATGCATGTGCAGATCACGCACTTCGATCATATGGTGTATCCCCGTTTTTGATCCGGCTCTTTTGCGAATGGGACCGGATAAGAAATATGGCCCGGAGCGTCAAGTGACGACTGTCCGGGCCATATCAAATGTTGCGTTTAGCGGATCGAAACGGTTTCAAACGCGCCGTCTTTGATCGTGTAGTAGCGGTAGGAGCCAGCGGCCTCACCCGGTCCGATCAATTCCACATTGGTTGCGCCGACATAGTTGATGTCGCCACCTTCGGAGAGGATTTTGAGCGCCTTGTCCAATTCGCCCGGCAAGATCGGCTCGCCCGGTGCGTTGGCCACATCCAAGACGTTGGCCGCCACGGCGTCTTTGGTTGCCGCACCGCCCTTGGCCATGGCCAAAGCGATCAAAGCGCCCGCATCATAGGATTCGCGGGTATAAGCGGAGGACACGTTGATGCCAGCTGCTTCACCCAAAGCGTTGAACGCGTCGGTGCCCGCACCTTCGGCCCATGGCACGATCCCGATGGAGCCTTCGACCACATCCCCCAGATCCGCGATCAAGCTGTCGCCATACATGCCGTCGCCCAAGAGGAAGCTGTCAAATGCGCCGGTGTCGGCTGCGGCTTGGATGATGCCTTTGCCGCCTTGGTCGACGTAGCCCAACACCACGAGCATGTCGCCACCAGCGGAGGCCAGCGCGGCGATTTCGGCAGAATAATCGGCTTTGCCGTCTTCATGCGAGGTGTTGATGGTGATTTCGCCGTCATAAGACGCGGCGAAAGCATCCGACAGGCCTTTGCCGTAATCGGAGTTGGTATAGGTCACAGCCACCGATGTAATGCCGTTTTCTTTCAAAACATCAGCCAAAACAGCGCCTTGACGCGCGTCAGACGGGGAGGTGCGGAAGAACAGGTCATTGTCTTCGACGGTGCTCAGCCCCGGCGAGGTGGCAGACGGAGAGATCATCACCACACCATTGGGCACGGCCACGTTGGACAGGATCGCACCGGTGACGCCAGAACAATCCGCCCCCATGATGGCAACAATGCCGTCAGAGGTGATCAAGCGCTCGGCGGCCGCAGACGCGGCGGCGGCATCGACACAGGTGCTGTCGGCACGCACGGGGGTGATGGTCGAACCGTCCAGAAACATCCCGCTGTCGCTGATTTCTTTAAACGCCAATTCCGCGCTTGCGGCCATGTCCGGGGTCAGCGATTCAATTGGGCCTGTGTAACCAAGGATCACACCGACTTTGACGTCTTCGGCAAAAGCCGCGCCGGACAAAAGGCCGGAGAAAAGGGTTGCGGCGGTGGATGCCAAAAGCAGCTTCTTCATATGGAATACTCCCTGTTTTTTCGTAGTCTGGGGCGGAGCCTAGAACGGCTTTTACCAATTGGAAAGATATGCCGTTGGGTTTGAGGATCAGAAATCACGCAAATGCCCAAAAACACGCGGTGTCGCGAAGAAATCACCCGCTTTTGACAGGGATTTATGGAAATTTACCGCAATAAGCGCGAACTCATACGACTCATCGGCCTGTTTTCATCCCAAATGCCATCTCCCAAGGGCATGGTGATGACTGTTTTTTGACCAACAGCCGCAGAATGACGCATAAAATCCTGTCGTTTTTGGTTTCCATCCACAGGCCAGAAAGTTTATAAAGCTCAAACGCTGTGGGCGCTAACAGGGCTCGCAGGCGTTGGAGGATGAAATGACCCCTGCGCCCTTTGCGCAGGCACACTGGAGTAAAAACGATGACGGATTGGGTGAAAACCGCATGGCGCAACAAACCGCGTGTGCAAATGCCCGACTATACGGACGAGGCTGCGCTGAACGCTGTTGAGGCTCAGCTTGCCAAATATCCGCCGCTCGTTTTTGCGGGGGAAGCGCGCACACTCAAACGCGATCTGGCGAAAGCGTCGCGCGGCGAGGCGTTTTTGTTGCAGGGCGGCGATTGCGCCGAAAGCTTTTCCGAGTTCGGCGGCGATCAGATCCGCGACACGTTCAAAGTGATGCTGCAAATGGCGATGGTGCTGACCTTTGGCGCGAAAGTGCCGGTGATTAAGGTTGGTCGCATGGCCGGGCAATTTGCCAAACCGCGCTCGACGGCAACCGAAACGTCCAATGGCGTCGAATTGCCGAGCTACCGCGGCGACATCATCAACGGCTTTGACTTTACGCCCGAAGCGCGCATCCCGGATCCAAACCGGATGCTTCAGGCCTACACCCAAGCCGCCGCCTCGCTGAACCTGCTGCGCGCCTTTTCCAAAGGTGGTTTCGCAGATATTCACCGGGTGCATGCTTGGACTCTGGGCTTCACCGAGGCCGACGAAGCCGAGAAATACCGCGATATGGCCAATCGCATCCAAGATTCCCTGGATTTCATGAAAGCGGCGGGGATCACATCCGAGAACAATCACGACCTGCATACGGTGGATTTCTACACCTCGCATGAGGCGCTTTTGTTGGAATATGAAGAGGCGTTGACCCGTGTGGACAGCACCACGGGCGCGACGATCGCGGGCTCAGGTCACATGATCTGGATCGGTGACCGAACCCGTCAGCCGGACGGTGCGCATGTGGAATTCTGTCGTGGCGTGCAAAACCCGATCGGGTTGAAATGCGGCCCCACGACCACCGCCGAAGACCTTAAGGTCTTGATGTCTAAACTGAACCCGGAAAACGAGGCGGGCCGTTTGACCCTGATCGCGCGGTTCGGGGCGGGCAAAGTCGCCGATCATTTGCCACGTCTGATTGAGACGGTCAAAGCCGAAGGTGCCAAGGTCGTTTGGTCCTGTGACCCGATGCATGGCAACACGATCAAATCGGACAGCGGCTATAAAACCCGCCCGTTTGAAATGGTTCTGGCCGAAGTGCAGGAGTTCTTTGCCACGCACCGTGACCATGGCACCATCCCGGGTGGCGTGCATTTCGAGATGACCGGCAAGGACGTGACCGAATGCACCGGCGGCCTGCGCGCTGTGACAGACGAGAACCTCGCGGACCGCTATCATACCGCCTGTGATCCGCGTCTGAACGCCTCGCAAGCACTGGAATTGGCGTTCCTTGTGGCCGAAGAGCTGCAAAAAGGCCAAGCGCCAGAAGAGATCGCTGTTTCTGCGTAACTCTTTTGAGATCAACACTTTAAAAGCCGGGCTTCATGTCCGGCTTTTTGCTTTTGAACGACCTGAAATGCCTCAGCCGCGATGAAACACAAAGCCGTTTTCAATCGCCTCATAGCCTGCCGCCTGATAAAAGCTCATCGCTTTCGGTGCCGAGAGCAACAGGTGGGTTTTGACCTTTGGCGCGGCGTTCACCGTTTCCGCCAAAAGCGCCTTGCCGATGCCATGGCCCTGCATGTCAATGAGCACGGCCAGATCGGAACAATAGAGGCAATAGTGCCAATCGGTGACCGAACGCGCCACACCGACCAAACGCCCGGCCTCATCACGCGCGGTGACGATCAAATCCGCCCCGGCCAACATCCCGGCAATCCGCGCTGGATCATCGACCGGACGCCGCTCGGCCAAAGTCGAGCCGTGCAACACGGCAAGAAATTCCTTTGAGGACAGGTCGGGTTCAATGGCATAGGTGATTTTGGTCATAGGACACTCCAAAACAGATGCCTCACCCAATCACAGCGCCACGCAAATAAAAAGGCGCGACACCGATGTGCCGCGCCACGTCCCCAAAATGCTTGGATCGCTTTACTCTTCGGCCTTGATCAGGCGCAAAACCGGTTTGCCTTTCGGGCGCTGCGGGGCGGCGGCGTGAGGTGCGGCCTCGGCTTTGTCTGCGCCTTTCGCGGTATGATCCTCATAGGCCTTTTTCGCCTCTGCAAACCCCGCGGGCACGGGGGTGCCTGCCGGGGTGGTGGCAAAGCTTTGCTCGGTCGGGTTGTCCGAGAGCAACGGGCGGCTTTGCACATCGACCACTTCAAAACGGCGCGGTTGACGGCCAATCTCGCCTTTGGACTGGATACAGCCCAAAACGCGGTTCACATCACCCAGATCGGATTTGAGCGGGCAGAGCAAAAGCTGGGCATCCATCGCGCCACGGCCAATGCCACGTTCGGCTTTGAGCGTGATGACGGTGATTTGCGGCGTTTCAAACACGGCTTCCAAAGCCTCGGAAATCTTGGCGCGGCTTTCGGGCACAAACATTGCCGTCAACGGCATCCCGCGCACTTCCATGCCCATCAAGTCGGTCAGATGCATCCCGGCCAAACGAAACCGCGCCACGCCCAGAGCAATTCGTTCTAGGATAAAGGCATATTCGAGCGCCGATTGCATGCCGCGCGGATCAATTTCTGAGCGGGCGGGGACGGGGCGGCCATTGCGCAGACCTTCCCAATAGGCTTCGACCGTTTTGAGGGCCGGGAAATGCATGTCGTTCCGGCGCGGCATGAGGGACACGATATTGGAGCCACTGACATATTCGATTTTCATCTCATCACCTATTCTCAGGAGCGCTCAGATCGCGCCACGATTGTACGTTCAACTGCGGGCGGTGCCTTGCGGAGTGGGTCATGTTTGGGTCAGATTTGACTCTGTCCCGTTTGACCTCTGCTGGCACCGTCCCGCCTGATTTGATTGCCTGCCGTGTCTCACCGCTGGCTTGACCTGAATATGCCACGACTTTGCCCGATTTGGTGTAAAAAGCTAACCAATGGTTAACATCCACGGAACTGCCTGGCGCGATGGTGACCAAAACTTTAACGGCAGCCTAAGTCACACTTCGATCAAACCATAAAAAACCAATAAAAAACAAACAATTGCAATACTCACCTCAACTATATCTCAAAGCCGCCCGCTGCGCCGGTCACTTCTGTAAAATTGTATATATCAACGATTTAGAACAGCACCCCTGTCATAGTTCAGCGCCGAAAGGGACAAATCACGGCGTGCAAGATCGGGAATTTGGGCAGGATTATGACGTGCAGGTGCAGCATTTGAGACTCAGTTTGGTGTGATCCGACAAGATTGCGTCACAATCGCCAAGCAGTAGCCAAGCCGTCCTTCGCCCGATATAGGAAGAGCGACGACAAAAGGAGCATTTCATGCAAGCGGAGCGGCGCGGTCTTCTCATCATTTTATCCTCTCCCTCTGGGGCGGGAAAATCCACGCTCGCACGGGCCTTGATGGAGTGGGACAGCTCACTGCGCTTTTCCGTCTCCGCCACAACGCGTGCGCCGCGTCCGGGCGAGGAGGATGGGGTGCATTACCATTTCGTCGATGAGGCCAAGTTCAAAGACATGGTCAACGAAGGCGAGATGTTGGAGCACGCCCATGTGTTCGGCAATTTCTATGGCTCTCCGGCCGCCCCGGTGCGCGCCGCGATCGAAACCGGCCGCGATGTGTTGTTCGATGTCGACTGGCAAGGCGCGCAACAGATTTCACATTCTGTCTTGCGTGATCATGTGCTGTCGATCTTTGTGTTGCCGCCCTCCATTCGCGAATTGCGTCGCCGGCTTGAAACCCGTGGCCAAGACAGTGACGAGGTGATTGCCAAACGGATGGAAAAAAGCTGGGATGAGATCAGCCATTGGGATGGCTATGATTATGTGTTGGTGAATGACGATCTGGCGACCTCGTTTGAGCGGCTCAAAACCATCATCACCGCCGAACGGCTGCGGCGGGCACAACAACCGGGGCTGATGAATTTCGTCCGCCATCTTCAATCCGAATTTCAGGAGGTCGAAGGATGACACTCTATACACTCGAGGATCACGCGCCGGTTTTGCCGGAAAATGGCGACTATTGGGTCGCCGCTGATGCCAATGTCATTGGTAAGGTGATTTTGGCCGAGGGTGCCAATATTTGGTTTGGGGCCACCCTGCGCGGCGACAATGAGGCGATTGAGGTCGGCGCGGGCAGCAACATTCAGGAGAACTGCGTGTTGCACACCGACATGGGCTATCCGCTTGTGATCGGCGCAGGCTGTACCATCGGTCACAAAGCGATGTTGCATGGCTGTGTGATCGGTGAGAACTCTCTGATCGGCATGGGGGCGACGGTGTTGAACGGGGCCAAGATCGGCAAAAACTGTTTGATCGGGGCAGGGGCTTTGATCACCGAAGGCAAAGAGATCCCCGATGGATCGCTGGTGATGGGCGCGCCGGGCAAAGTTGTGCGGATGCTGACAGAGGCACAAATCGCGGGCCTACGCGCGTCGGCGCTGCACTATCAACAAAATGCCCGCCGGTTTCGGGACGGATTGGTCGCGATTGGATAAGGTGATCTTTTCCCAAATCCCCGTTTTGCAACGAAACCCTCAATGAGACGGGGGAAGGACGTGTTGGGCCTTGCTAAGCTGAGCAAGGCCAGTGCGCTCAGTGCATCACTTTGGTATCACGAGGTGCGGCACGGGCAGGGGAGATAACATCAAAGTTCAAGCGCGGAAAATGATGTCGGACCTCGTTTCGGATGATCTCTGGACGCGGCAGATCCTTGGCGATGGCCCGAAACAGCCCCTTGAAATCGGCTGCATTGAGAAACGCGGCCAGCTCCAAACAGTCAAAATGCGCTGAAATCGCCGGTGCCACAACGCTATCTGGGCAAATGGCGGACAAAATATCCTGCGACAGGTCACTAAATTCAATAAAGAAAACGCCTGAACGCTCTGGAAAATGCTTTTTGAGGGTTTGCATCAACTGTGGTTCGCCCACCATCAAGATCATCCCTGAGGTTGTCAGGTGTTTGTCCCGGTTTAGAGCGATGATGTCGCCGAATGTGTTCTGTCGAACGGTACCCATATGGTAGGGGTCCTGTATGTTTACGCTCTCATGTTCATGTCGAGCAAACGGGTAAAGTATCGAAATTGCAACAATCTTTTTATCGAAACTGAAATAATTTGCAAAATGCAAAGATGAGAGACGGAATTTTAGCAGGCATTCGTTTGACAGCTCCCATTGTCATAGACAGGTTACATGATGTGGGTAGGCCCACGCAGAAAGAGAAAGTGAGCCCATGCGCAGTGTGACAAAAGAAGTGGCCTTTGGGGGCGACGTGGTGACCGAAATGGCACGCGCAATGCCGCTACCTGTGGTGGTGATTGGGCGCGATGAACGGGTTTTGGCGGCCAACACCCTGGCTGCAACCCTGTTTTCCGATGCGATGGTCGGGCGGCATTACATCACGGTGCTGCGCCAACCGATGCTGTTGGACGCGATCGAAAATGTGTTGCGCCTCTCGGAACCCGCCGAAGCGGTGTACCGCGTGACCGAAAGTCAGCGCGATTTGGTCTATGATGTGTTTGTGCGCCCGGTGATGGTCGGTGATTTCGCCTGTGTGACAGTTGCCTTTGAGGACAAGACCGAGGTCCAAGAGGCCGGCCACATGCGTCGCGATTTTGTCGCGAATGTCAGTCATGAGCTGCGCACCCCTTTGACGGCAGTTCTGGGGTTTATTGAAACTCTGCTGGGCCCGGCCGCCGATGACACGGCCGCGCGCACCCGGTTTTTGGAGATCATGGACCGCGAGGCCAAGCGAATGAACCGGATCGTGGGCGATCTGTTGTCGCTGAGCCGGGTTGAGGCCGAACGCCGCGTGCGTCCGACGGATCGGGTGGATATTTCGGCGTTGTTGCGCTCCGTTTCGATGTCGTTGCAACCTGTGGCCCGGGCACGGGATGTGACCCTGACTCTGGAAGGCGCGGAGGGGGTCGAAGAGGTGCCCGGCGATTTCGACCAATTGACCCAAGTGTTTACCAACCTGATCGAGAATGCGATCAAATATGGCGGCGCGGGCAAAGAGGTGCAGATCTGTTTGACCTCCCATGCGGTCGAACCGACGATGCGCTCACAAGCGGTGCGGGTGGATGTGTCGGATCAAGGCGATGGAATCGCATCGCAACATATCCCGCGCCTGACCGAACGGTTTTACCGGGTAGATTCGCACCGCTCGCGTGAAATGGGCGGAACCGGGCTTGGACTGGCGATTGTAAAACATATTTTGAACCGTCACCGCGGGCGGCTCAGGATCGAAAGCCACACCGGGCAGGGCAGCTGTTTTTCGGTTATTTTGCCCTATCAGTAAGCTGAGGCGTTGGGTTTTTCCTAAAAATCAGAGGTTAACACACTGTCACACTCCTAAACGCGTTGTCACATTGGCGGCTAAACGCGTTGTCACATTGGCGGCGCGTTTCGCGTTTTTTCCTAGGCTAATTGCCAAGATGTCTAGGAATTTCCCGGCATCTGTCATCAAACTGTTACATTAGTTTCACAAAACCATTGCGAGACACCCCTAAACCGCCCCTCGAGGGAGCAATGTTGCTCTCGGACATAAAGCAAATTCAGGAGCAAATGATGTCCTTTGTGAAACTGACCGCCTCTGCGATCGCGATCGCTGCCGTTTCGGCCACTGCTGCCGCCGCTCGTGACCAGGTGCAAGTCGCCGGTTCCTCCACCGTTCTTCCCTACGCTTCGATCGTAGCCGAAGCCTTTGGCGAAAACTTTGATTTCCCGACCCCGGTTGTTGAATCCGGTGGCTCTTCCGCTGGCCTCAAACGCTTCTGTGAAGGCGTCGGCGAAAACACCATCGACGTTGCCAACGCATCGCGCAAAATCAAAGACAAAGAAATTGCTGCCTGTGCAGAAGCTGGCGTGACCGACATCATGGAAGTCCGCATCGGCTATGATGGCATCGTGTTCGCCTCCCAGTTGAGCGGCCCGGCCTTCACCGCCTTCACCCCGTCCGATTGGTTCAACGCTTTGGCCCCGAAAGTGGTCGTAGACGGTGCGCTCGTTGACAACCCCTACACCAAATGGTCCGACTTCAACGCCGATCTTCCGGACGCTGAAATCGCCGCTTTCATCCCGGGCACCAAGCACGGCACACGCGAAGTGTTCGAAGTCAAAGTGCTCGAAGCGGGCTGTGAAGCCACGGGTGCGGCTGCTTTGATCGAAGCGGCTGGCATGGACGCAGGCGATGAGTGCCTCAAAGTGCGCACCGACGGTGTGTCCACCGACATCGACGGCGACTACACCGAAACCCTCGCTCGCATCGACGCAAACACCAACGGCGTTGGCGTCTTTGGTCTCGCATTCTATGAAAACAACACCGACACGCTCAAAGTTGCGACCATGTCCGGTGTGGTTCCGTCCACCGAATCCATCGCGACCGGTGAATACCCTGTGTCCCGCCCGCTGTACTTCTACGTGAAGAAAGCCCACATCGGCGTGATCCCAGGCCTCAAAGAATATGCTGAGTTCTTCGTGTCCGACGACATGGCTGGCCCGTCCGGCCCGCTCGCCGAGTACGGCCTTGTGTCTGATCCGGAATTGGCTGCGACCCAAGCTGGCGTGTCCGACGAAGCAACCATGAACTAAGCCTGATGGCTTTGTGAAGGTGATACCAGAGCGGCGCGGGTTCCCTCGCGCCGCTTTTCATCCGAACGGGCGGTTTCATCCCCCCGTTTGCCCGCTCTGACCTGTTCTGCAAAATCTGCAAGGAAGCGCCTTATGCCCATTCTGTGGCTTTTCGTTCTGGTTCTGGCCCTTGGCCTTATCGGATTTGTACTTGGGCGCATGCGTGCGCTCAAAGATGCACATGGCGATATTCGTCAGTTGCATTCTTTGCCCAATTATTATGGTGCCAACGTTTTGTTCGCGACATTGATCCCGGGGTTCGCCGTTATGGTGATCTGGTTGATCGCGCAGCCGATGGTGGTTCAAAGCCAAGTGTCCTCGCTGATCCCTGAGCGCGCTTACACGGACGCAGGGTCTTTGAACCTTGTGATGTCGGATGTGCGCCGCGTGGCTGAGGGGCTTGATGTGGCGGTCGCCGAAGGGGCGATGACCCGTGAGCAAGCCCGCGACATTCGCACCGAGTTCACCGATGTGCGCGCCCGTCTTGGCGCGGTCGGTGTGGCGCTTGGGTCGAATGTGGAACCCTATGTTTTGCAAGCCGCACAGAAATATCGCAGCCTCTCGAATGGCGGCCGCTGGTTGATGACCGCGCTGGCCTTGGGCGCGGCTGTGATGGGCTTTGTGCTGTCCTATCTGCGCACCAACAAAGACCAGCGCTCGCGCAATTCGGTCGAAAAGGTGGTTCTTGCGCTGTTGATCGGTGCGGCCTCTATCGCCATTCTCACCACGCTCGGCATCGTGCTGTCGCTGCTCTCCAACACCATCGAGTTTTTCAAACTCTACCCGGCCAAGGATTTCTTTTTCGGGCTCACATGGTCGCCCTCCTTTGGCGGCGGCTCCGAACTTGGCATCCTGCCGCTGTTTTGGGGCACGTTCTACATCTCCTTCATCGCATTGGCAGTGGCCGTTCCGATCGGGTTGTTTGCGGCTGTGTACCTGTCTGAATACGCGGGTCCGAAAGTGCGCGCGATTGCCAAACCGTTGCTGGAAGTGCTCGCGGGCATCCCGACCATCGTTTACGGTCTCTTCGCGTTGCTGACCGTTGGGCCGCTTTTGGTCGATCTGTTTGGTGATGGCGGCGCACTTGGCGTTGAGTGGATGAAAGGCGGCACCGCCGTGATGACCGCGGGTCTGGTGATGGGGGTGATGTTGATCCCCTTCGTCTCCTCGCTTTCGGACGACATCATCAACTCCGTGCCTCAGGCGATGCGCGATGGCTCTTTGGGCCTTGGTGCGACCAAATCCGAAACGGTGAAACAGGTGATTTTGCCTGCCGCATTGCCGGGCATCGTCGGCGCGATCCTTTTGGCCGCCTCGCGCGCCATTGGGGAAACCATGATCGTGGTGCTTGGGGCAGGGGCTGCCGCGCGCCTGTCTGGCAACCCGTTCGAAGCGATGACCACAGTGACCGCCAAAATCGTGTCACAGCTTACAGGCGACGCCGATTTTGCCTCGCCCGAAGCGCTTGTCGCCTTTGCCCTGGGGATGACGCTCTTTGTGATCACCCTCGGGCTTAACATCTTCGCGCTCTACATCGTGCGCAAATACCGGGAGCAGTATGACTAATGTCCGATATGACCGCGAATACGCAACCGACCCCAAAGAGCACCTCCTCGCTCTATGACGAAACCAAACGCACCAAACGGCGCAACCAATCCGAAGCCCGGTTCAAAGCCTATGGCGTGGCCGCCATTTCGGTTGGCTTGTTCTTCCTCGTGGCGCTGCTTGTGGCGATTTTTTCCAACGGCATTCCGGCGTTCAAACAGACGTTCATCACCATTCCGGTGGAGTTGACTGAGTCCGCTTTGGACAAGACCGGCAACCGCGATGTTGCTGAGATGTCAAAAGTCTCGACCTTTGGCTACAAGCCGGTGGTGACCAATGCGTTGATCGCCGCGCTGAAAGACGCAGGGATCGCCATCCCGTTCAAAAAGGAAAAGGACGTTGAAAAACTCCTGTCCTCTTCGGTGGCCGCCCAAGTGCGCGATACGGTTTTGGCCGATCCCTCGCTTGTTGGCACCTCGGTCGAGTTCCGCCTTTTGGCCTCCTCGCGGGTTGATGGCTATTTCAAAGGCCGTGTGACCCGTGATGCATTGGTGCGCGATAAAAACCTCGATGCCGAACATCTCGACATCTCTGATGCGATGGTCAAAGCCGGGTTGATGGCGACCACGTTCAACGCGGATTTCATCTTTGGCTCCGATGCCTCTGAAAGCCGCCCGGAACAGGCCGGGATCGGTGTCTCGATGATGGGCTCTTTGTTCATGATGATCGTGGTGCTTTTGCTGTCGCTGCCCATCGGTGTGGCCACCTCGATCTACCTCGAAGAGTTCGCGCCGCAAAACCGCTTTACCGATCTCATCGAGGTCAACATTTCGAACCTCGCCGCGGTGCCTTCGATCGTGTTCGGTATCCTTGGTCTGGCCGTGTTCATTCAGTTCGCGCAATTGCCGCAATCCGCGCCGCTTGTGGGGGGGTTGGTGTTGACGCTGATGACCTTGCCGACGATCATAATTTCGACCCGCGCCTCATTGAAAGCCGTGCCGCCGTCGATCCGGGACGCCGCTTTGGGGGTCGGGGCGTCGAAAATGCAATCGGTGTTCCACCATGTGTTGCCCTTGGCGATGCCGGGGATTTTGACCGGGACCATCATCGGTCTGGCACAGGCTTTGGGTGAAACCGCACCTTTGTTGCTGATCGGGATGGTGGGCTTTATCGCCTCCAACATGCCCGACGGGATCGCCTCCGGCTTTCTTGATCCGAACTCCGCCATGCCGGCCCAGATTTACGAATGGGCCAAACGTGCCGATCCTGCCTATTATGAACGGGCATGGGGCGGCATCATCATCCTTCTTTTGTTCCTGATGACGATGAACATCATCGCCGTCATTTTGCGCCGCCGCTTTGAGCGTCGCTGGTAATGAGGTCTGAGCCATGAACGATATGCGAATTGTGAAAAGAGACGTGGACATGAACGACACCAAAATCTCAGCCAAAGGCGTACAGGTTTTTTACGGCGACACCCACGCGATCAAAGACGTGGACGTCGAGATCAAAGACAAAACCGTCACCGCCTTTATCGGTCCGTCGGGCTGTGGCAAGTCCACCTTCTTGCGCTGTTTGAACCGGATGAACGACACGATTGATGTCTGTCGCGTGGAGGGCAAGATTTTGCTCGACCAAGAGGACATTTACGACAAACGCGTCGATCCGGTGCAGCTGCGCGCGAAAGTGGGCATGGTGTTCCAAAAACCGAACCCGTTCCCGAAATCCATCTATGACAACGTCGCCTATGGCCCGCGCATTCACGGGCTGGCCGGATCAAAAGCAGATTTGGACGTGATCGTTGAAAAATCCCTGCGCCGTGCGGCGATTTGGGACGAGGTCAAAGATCGCCTTCAGGCCCCCGGAACAGGTCTGTCCGGTGGTCAGCAACAGCGTCTGTGCATCGCCCGGGCTGTGGCGACCGAACCCGAAGTGTTGTTGATGGACGAGCCCTGTTCTGCGCTGGACCCGATTGCCACGCTGCAAGTCGAAGAATTGATTGACGAGCTGCGCGAAAACTTCTCTGTGGTGATCGTGACCCACTCGATGCAACAGGCCGCGCGCGTCAGCCAAAAGACCGCGTTTTTCCACCTTGGCAACCTTGTTGAATACGGCGACACCCAACAAATTTTCACCAACCCCAAAGATGAGCGCACTGAAAGCTACATCACCGGCCGGATCGGCTAAGGGAGATAGAAATGCATAACGATAACAAACATATTGCCTCTGCGTTTGACCGTGATCTGGAGGCCATTCAGGCCCTGATCATGAAAATGGGCGGGTTGGTTGAAGCCAATATCAAAGACGCGGCTCAAGCGCTCGAAGAGCGTGATGTTGAGCTGGCTGAAAAGGTCCGCAAATCCGACAAAGCCATCGACAAGCTGGAAGAGGAAGTGAACGAGGAGGCCGCGCGCCTCATCGCTTTGCGCTCTCCGACGGCCGGTGATTTGCGCACGGTGTTGACGGTGATGAAAATCTCCACCAACTTGGAACGCTGCGGCGATTACGCCAAAAACCTCGCCAAACGCACCGGGGTTTTGGTCAATATGAGCCCGATCACAGGGGCCGCAACCTCGATCCGCCGCATGGCGCGCGAGGTTGAGGAAATGCTCAAACTGGCGCTCGATGCCTATATTCAGCGTGATGTCGGCATGGCCAACGAAGTCCGTCACCGCGACCTCGATGTCGATCAGATGTACAACGCGCTGTTCCGCGAATTCCTCACCTACATGATGGAAGATCCGCGCAACATCACCGCTTGCATGCACCTGCATTTCATCGCCAAAAACATCGAACGCATGGGCGATCACGCCACCTCGATCGCCGAACAGGTGATCTATCTCACCACCGGCGAATTGCCTGAGGATGCGCGTCCGAAAGGCGACATCACCTCGCATAAAATGATGGATGTGGAGGACGAATAATGGCCGCAGATCAACCCCGCGTTCTGGTGGTCGAAGACGAACCCGCACAACGCGAAGTCTTGGCCTATAACCTCGAAGCCGAAGGTTTTGTCGTCTCGAAAGCCGAGAATGGCGATGATGCTCTGTTGTTTGTCGACGAAGATCAGCCAGATATCATCGTGCTTGATTGGATGCTTCCGGGCGTGTCCGGCATCGAGATTTGCCGTCGTTTGAAAACCCGCGCGGACACACGCGATATTCCGGTCATCATGCTCTCCGCCCGCTCCGAAGAGGTGGACCGGGTGCGTGGGTTAGAGACCGGCGCGGATGACTATGTCGTCAAACCCTATTCGGTGATCGAACTGATGGCGCGGGTGCGCACGCAATTGCGGCGCGTGCGTCCGGCGGCGGCGGGACAGGTGTTGGAATTCGAAGACATCCGCCTCGACAGTGAAACCCACCGGGTGACACGTGGCGAAAGCTCGTTGAAACTTGGGCCAACCGAATTCCGGCTGTTGTCCACCTTTATGGAAAAGCCGGGCCGGGTTTGGTCACGCGAACAGCTATTGGATCGGGTTTGGGGCCGCGACATCTATGTCGACACCCGCACCGTCGATGTCCATATCGGCCGGTTGCGCAAAGCTCTGTGCCAATATGGCGGGATTGACCCGGTGCGCACTGTGCGCGGGGCAGGCTACGCGCTCGGCTAATATCCCTGTGGTTTCAAAGATGAAAAATGCACCGCCCTTTGCAAAAGGGGCGGTGTTTTTGATTTGCGCGGTCTGGAACTCTGGCGGCGTGACGCTTTAAACTGATGCGAATATCGGCATCCGACACCCAGCGACCAAAATGCATGCAACACCCTGCCGGTCTTCGCAGGTGACGGCAAAGTTTTGATTCACGTTTTTCGCGAAACACTTTATGGGATCAAGGAAGAGACAGATGCACCGCGAAGGATCAAAACGATGACGGCCATCCAAATCAAGGAACCTGCCCACCTGCGGACCTATCGCGGGATTCGTGATCTGATCCTCTCAGGCGATTTGGTGCCCGGCCAGCCTGTCACCATTCAGGGGCTGATTGACCAGCTTGGGTCCGGCATGACACCCGTGCGTGAGGCCATTCGTCGGCTGACCTCGGAGGGCGCTTTGATTTTTCACGGCAACCGCCGGGTGACGGTGCCGGTGCTGACATTGGCCCAGGTGGATGAGCTGATCTTGGCCCGCTGTAGCTTAGAACCAGAATTGGCGCGCCGCGCAGCCATGAGTATTTCTATGGATGAAATCAAAGCGTTGGAAGAGATAGATGATGCGATTGATGCCTCAATGCGCCAGGGCGACACCCGTGGATACATGATCCACAATCACCGCTTTCATATGGCGCTTTACGCGCCGGCGCAGGCCGAGGTGATCGGTCCCATCGTCGATGCGCTGTGGTTGCGTTCGGCCCCCGCGTTGCGGGTGATGTGCACGCGGTTTGGCACGCAAAACCTGCCGGATATGCATATGGCCGCCATTGCCGCGCTGCGGATGCGTGACGCGGATGCGGTGGCCGAAGCGATCCGTTCGGATGTGTTGCAAGGCATGGAAAATGTACGCGCCATCCTGTCGGACGGCGCGTCATTGGTGTAGATGCGGCTTAGGTGAAACCTGAATTTAGACGGATACGGCCTTGATTTCACAGAAATCTTCGATCCCATAGGCGCCGCCTTCACGACCATTGCCCGACAATTTATAGCCGCCAAACGGTGAGCCATAGGAGATGTCTGAGCCATTAAGATGTACCATGCCCGCACGAATCTCGCGCGCCATGGCCATCCCGCGGGCCTCATCACCGGCTTGGATATAAGCGGCCAAACCATAGGGTGTGTCATTGGCGATGCGCACGGCGTCTGCGTCATCTTCATAAGAAATCATCACCAAGACCGGGCCAAACACCTCTTCTTGGGCGATGCGCATATCATTGGTCACCTCGCCAAACACCGTCGGACGACAGAAATAGCCCCGGTTAAAGCCTTCGGGACGACCAAGACCGCCCGCAACCACGCGCGCGCCATCCTCAATCCCGACCTGAATCAGGCTTTGTACCCGGTCATATTGCATTTGCGACACCAGCGGGCCGATGTGGGAGCCGGGCTGGGACGGCAATCCCACCGTGGTGGCCTCAGCCGCCTCTTTGGCGATCTCCATTGCCGCTTCATATTGGCTTGCGGGCACCAACATCCGCGTCGGGGCGTTGCAGCTTTGGCCAGTGTTTTGGAAACAATGGCGCACACCGCGTTTGACTGCCGCGTCCAAATCGCAATCGTCCAACAGAATGTTGGGGGATTTACCACCAAGCTCAAGAGTCACCCGTTTGATCGTCGGAGCAGCGGCTTTGGAGATTTCCACACCCGCACGGGTCGAACCGGTAAAGGACACCATCGCCACATCCGGGTGGCTGGAAATCGCGGCACCGACATTTGGTCCATCACCGTTCACGAGATTGAACACGCCCGCGGGCACACCGGCTTGTTCCAAAATCTCCGCGTAAAGCAGCGCGTTCATCGGTGTCAGTTCGGAGGGTTTGAGCACCATCGTGCAACCTGCGGCAATCGCCGGAATGACCTTGAGCGCGATTTGGTTGATCGGCCAGTTCCACGGCGTGATGAACCCACACACGCCAATCGGTTCATGGAGGATCAAATCACCAACGCTATTTTTATGCTCAAATTCAAAGGCTTCAAGCGCCTTAACCACCCCATCCAAATGACCAATACCGACCGCAGCTTGCGCACGTTCCGAGAGCGAAATCGGCGCCCCCATTTCCTCGGAAATTGCTTGGGCCATCTCGTCATAGCGGGCTTGGTAGGCGCCACGGATCGCGGCCAAAAGCTCCAAACGCTCCGCTTTTGTGGTGCGTGAAAAAGAGGGGAAGGCGGCCTTGGCCGCTGCCACCGCAGCGTCCACATCGGCCGCGTTGCCCATAGCGACAGAGGCAAACACCTCCTCGGTGGCGGGGTTGATCACATCAAGAGTTTCACGACCTTTGGGTTCCCCCCATTGGCCGCCGATAAAGAAGCGATCTGTTTTCAAGTGCGTCATGTGAGCCTCATACCTGTTGGAATTTATATTTTGTCACGCAGTGCGTACCATGTCATTGCCGCCACCAAGAGCGGTGTGCGCAGTTTTGCCCCGCCCGGAAACCCCGGAGTGGGCAAGTGGTCCATCACATCAAACCGAGCGGCCTGACCGCCGATGGCCTCAGCCGCGATTTTACCAGCGAGGGTTGCCAGTGCCACGCCTTGACCAGAAAACCCGGCGATAGAGAGGGCAGAGGGGCCAAGGCGATCAAAATGCGGCAGGCGCGACATGGTAATGCCCAATGTGCCGCCCCAAGCGTACTCAAATTTGGCTGATTTGAGCTGGGGAAACACCTCCACCATCGGCCCGCGCACCTTGGCGCGCAGGTCAGATGGGAATTTGTATCCATAGCTTTCACCACCGCCAAAGATCATCCGATTGTCCTCAGACAGGCGGAAGTAATTGATCACAAAGCGGCTGTCCGCCACGGCATAGCGATTTGGGATCAAGCGATTGGCCAGATCGTGGGGCAGGGGCTCTGTCACCGCGATGAAGTTGTTGATCGGCATCACGCGTTGGCTGACGGCGGGCAACAGATTGTTGTGATAGCCGTTGAGCGCCATGATCAAATGATCAGCGTCAATCACTGCCGCCTCGGTGTGAACCCGCGGTTTTGCCGCTGTGTCGAGTTTGGTGACGCGCGAGGTTTCATAGATCCGCACGCCTGCCGCCGTCGCCAAACGGGCCAAGGCAAAAGCATAGCGCAGCGGGTGAAGGTGCCCCGATCCCATGTCCAGAGAGCCGGAATGATAGCCGGGGCTGCCGACTTCGTGGCGGATGTCATCGCGCGTGAGGTAGCGGATTTTGTCATAGCCATAAGTGTGGTTGAGATGCGCGACATGGGCCTGGGAATGCGCGCCATACCGCGCCCGGTGATTGGCGTGGATCACACCATCGGTCCACCCACACTCATCGCCATCTTCATGGATCAACGCCTTGACCAGATCGACCGCCTCAGACCCCATATCCCAAAGCACACGGGCCGTGTCTAACCCGACCCGTTTTTCCAGGTCGCCCTGTTCCAACCGCTGCCCGGTGGAGACCTGACCGCCATTGCGGCCAGAGGCACCAGAGCCGACACGCGAGGCCTCCAACAGCACCACATCCAATCCCTGACGGGCCAGATGCAGCGCCGCAGACAGCCCACCATAGCCACCGCCAACGACACAGACATCGGCCTTGATCGCGCCTTCGGCCACAGGGTAGGGACCGGGCGCTTTGGCGGTGGCGGCGTAAAAGGACCGGGCGTGTTGGCCGGGGGTGTCGTTGATGGTGAGAATGTCCATGAGACTAGGCTGAAACGTTCAGCCCCTCCGCGTTAAGATGGGCCAAAGTTTCATCCAAGGAACGACGCGCGCGCTCAACCAGCGTGTCGATTTCCGCCTTGGTGATGACCAAAGGCGGCGAGATCACCATCCGGTCGCCAACATGGCGCATGATCAGATTGTTGGCAAAGCAGCGTTCGCGGCAATAATAGCCAACAGTGCCGGCGGGGCTGGCAAATTTGGCACGGGTGGCTTTGTTCGGGGTCAGGGCGATGGACCCCATGAGACCGACAATTTTGGCCTCGCCCACAAGCGGGTGATCGGCAAGCGCTTCCCATTTTTCTTTCAGATAGGGCGCGATGTCAGACCCCGCACGCTCAACAATGCCGTCCTCATCCAACAGGCGCAGGTTTTCAAGCGCCACGGCACAGGCCACCGGATGTCCGGCATAGGTATAGCCATGGGCAAATTCGTCAGCCTCATTGAGCGTGTTGAAAATCTCAGTGGAAACGATGGACGCGCCCAAAGGGATATAGCCCGAGGTGATGCCCTTGGCGCAGGTCATGATGTCGGGGGTGATGCCCATGGTTTGACAACCAAACCAGTTGCCAGTGCGGCCAAAGCCAGTGATCACTTCGTCGGCGACCAACAAGATGCCGTATTGTTTACAAATGCGTTGAATTTCAGGCCAGTAGGTGGCGGGAGGCACGATCACGCCGCCAGCGCCCTGGATCGGTTCAGCGATAAACGCCGCGACCTTATCGGCCCCAAGCTCAAGGATTTTCGCCTCCAATTGACGAGCGCGTTCAAGGCCGAAGTCTTCGGGGCTCATGTCGCCGCCTTCGGACCACCAGTCGGGTTGATCAATATGCACGATGCCGGGGATCGGCAGGCCGCCCTGAGCGTGCATGCCCTTCATCCCGCCCAGTGAGGCCGCGCCCATGGTCGAGCCGTGGTAGCCATTCCAACGCGAAATCACGATAGACCGTTCAGGTTGGCCTTTGGCGGCCCAATAATGGCGCACCATGCGCAGGTTTGTGTCGTTGGAATCCGAACCGGAGCCGTTGAAAAACACATGATTCAAATCGCCCGGCGCAAGCTCGGCCAGACGTTTGGCCAACATGATTGCGGGCACAGTCGAGGTTTGAAAAAAGGTGTTATAGAAGGGCAGTTGTTGCATCTGGCGCGCCGCAGCGTCGACCAATTCCTGACGGCCGTACCCGATATTAACGCACCACAGACCAGCCATGGCATCAAGGATCACTTCGCCTTCGCTGTCGGTCAACCACACGCCCTGGGCGGAGGTGATGATCCGCGCGCCTTTTTGGGCCAACTCCGCACCTTGCGTAAACGGATGCATATGATGCGCCGCGTCAAGAGCTTGGAGGTCCGCGGTGGGGAGGTGATTGTCGGTCATGCGCTCAGAGTCCTTTATGAATGTCGCCGGATCAGTGTGGCGAGGTCGGGATACGGCGGCGACGCAACGCACTATTGATCGACGCGGCAACGGTGTCGGCCCAAGCCAACATGCCGTCACAGCCGAACATCGAACGTGCTGCGAAAACACCGAAAACATGTGCTCCAAAAGCCTGTGACTTTCGACGCAAGAAAACTTGCGGAAAAATATGATCAAATTATTCGAGAGGTCAAGCCTTGTCCGCCATCCGGGGGATGATTTCGAAATTTCATGCGCTCTGGCAACGCCAACGCACCGTGTCCAGATCCGCCAAACGCGCAAACTTTGCGAGTTCCGTGTTCAACCTGTCTGTGCGCGTCTTGGACGGGGCAATGCCCGGTTCCTGCCAATGGTTGAGCACGTTCAAGGTTTTGGAGGATCTGTCCGCTTTGATCTCAATACGCGCAACAAATCTATGCCCATCCAAGACGGGAAAGACATAATATCCCCATTGACGTTTTGCGGCAGGGACAAACATTTCCACAGTGTAATCAAAGCCGAACAAGCGCTTTAGGCGGACACGGTCGCGGATCGCCGGATCAAACGGGTTGAGAATGCGCAAACGCGTGGCGGGCTTTAGGGCGCTCAGACGGGCTTCAATATCGGCGCAGGCCCAGACTTTGGACCACGTGCCATCGGCGGCCTGCACCTCAGCCGGAACCAAGGCATTGGTGTGCTGCTCGGCCCATTTTGACACCTCAGAGGCCTCTGTGGCGTCCCAGAATTTTCGGATGTCCGTCAGCGTACCAAACCCGATCCGCTCCAGCGCCGCGTGACACAGCCAGTCGATTTGCTCCTGATCCGCAAGCTGAACAGCCCGAAGATCCGGCGGAAACACCCGTTCAGCGAGGTCATAAAACTTTGTGAACCCGTCGCGATGACTGGTGGCAAGCTCACCCGAATACCAAAGATAATCCAGCGCCTTTTTATGCGGCGGACGTTTCCACATTTCTTTTGGCCCATCGACGCGGGTGTCAAAGTCACGGGTGGACAGCGGGCCTTCGTCTGCGATGCGGCGCATCAGCGTGTCCAGAAAATCCGCGTTGAGCGCATCTCCGTACCACGAAGATCGTCCGACTTTTTCTTTCATTCTGCGAAATTGACGCTGCCACATTGGCAAAAAGGCCATCGGCAGGATAGAGGCATCATGAGTGAAGTGTTCAAACACCTGACGATCTGTCGCAAGCAAGCCGTCCAAAACGGGTTCGCGATAGGTTTGATCGCGGCTCCAAAGGATATGGTGATGGGCGCGGGAGACCACTTGAATGGTATCGAGTTGAACAAACCCCAAGGATCGGATCAAAGCCAGCGTCTCAAGATCACAGCGTGGCGGTGCAGATAAGCCGTGCGCCGCAAGCCAAAGACGTCTGGCATCACGATTTGAAATCTTCAGCTGAGGCATAGGCGGCTTGGCATGGCGTTTTCAGATATCTCGTTGGCTTGCATCAGGGATGACGGTCTCAACGACGTTTTGCAAGACCTGAGCGCATGGCGCGAGAATGCACAATGGCGACGCAACAGGGCGGCCGAGGGGAAGGCAACGGATAAAGAGAAATCACCCAAATGGCGTTCATTTTTGAGGATGTCAATTAATCCTATAATTGGTATTACTTCCAACGACTAAAACCCCCTGCGGGGCAGGGGGTTAAGGTAAAAAGCTGACGCCTACTAGCCGAAGCCCTATGATCAACCAAGGGCAGGAGATTGGCGCTCCCGAGGGATTAGCAAGCGGTCAAGCCTGCAACACAGTGATTCTGGTTATAAACCCGATTAGACCCTAACGCAAAGAAAAATGGCTAAAGGCAAGTTCATTACAGAATTTGAGCGCGATGTGATCCGCATCGGCTATGCAAAAGGCATCAAGGCCCCGCAGATCGCGCGCTTTCTGAAACGCGGCAAAGTCGTTGTCTACAACCATATCAAGGCAATGGAAGGGGACGGAACGATTGGCGCGCTACCAATGTGCTTTATGTGCGATGAAATAGCGGAGGCTATCCGCAATGCGCAGTGATGGAGCAAAAAAGCCATATGGCAGGAAGTACGAACGGGCTGTAATTCAGGAGGCGCGCAGACATGGGTTTAAAGGTTATTCAATCTCAGTTCTAACGGCCCTTTTATCGTTTAGAAACTACGACACAGGTCAAGCTCGACCCGGCAAGAAAATTCTCCGGGAATTGACCGGAGCAAGCAAAAACACAATGGACAAGCACCTAAAGGCACTGCGGGATGCCGGGTTGATTGTGGCAATCGCTTACGAAAACGGAGGACATGGAAGCGCAACTGTTTACGGCTTCGGGCTTCCGGCATGGTCTGGATATGAACAAAACAACCACCCCAAAAAAGAACAACAACCACCCCAAAAGACGGAAACTACCACCCCAAAAAATGGGGCCGCAACAGAAAGAACAATAAGAACAGGGAATAAGGCCGGGGCTAGTCGCCCCGATGGGGATAAAGTGCGGGCTGATATGTCTGAGGCGCAATTGACAAGCTGGCTCTATGATCGAGCCACGAAGCCGAGGAACGCCACCTACGGCGAAGTGAGGGGGAGGCGCGGCGCATTTGCTCTGAAATGGAGCATGGTGCGGATGTGGTAGCGCCTTGGGGTGAGCCTGTGGCCGTGGATCGGTGCGCAGGTGAACAGAACTAAAACGGGGGGTGAACGCCTGAGAACATGAGCGCGGGGTAGGGGGATCAATATGCGATCGGCACCGGAGGGGCAGGGTAGAGAGCACAGGAAACCCCAAAAATCGGGGGCTGTGGAGCGATTGGATTGATTTGTGAGTGTATGTAGCCAAAACGCCTTAGAGCGCCTGTAGCGGCCTTCTGAGGCGTTTTTTGATTTATGGGATTCACACACAATTTAGAATGATTATAAATTAGCTACCTAAGGTTGCGAGATTAGCGATTTTGGGGGTGAAAATTCTAAATAGGAAAATCTGAAAATGAACTTCAAGGACCGGGCAAAGATGCTTAGGGCGCGCGCCGCTGATGCGAAGGCCGCGCCACTATTTGAGCGCGCCAAAATGGCGGGCGATTTGGTGGACGATGTGACGGGGTTCCTTGTGGACCTCTCGGCGCGTGTCGATGAACTCGCGAAAGGGGGCGATCATGGCAACGCCTCTTAAACGACAATTCGAATTAGAACCGGGAACGGTTTTGGGCACATGCAAGTGTTTTTCATGCGGCCAAAAGGTCCAGATCACCGCGAGCAAGACGGGTATGGCAATTTACAACTGCTATTATCCGCAGGGCGACACGGCCACGCCGTGCAATGCACATTTTCGGTGGGGTGGCGTTGCCAGTCGCGACATGCGGCGCAGTTACCTAGTTAAAGCGGGCGAAATTCAACCTACCAAGGTATCTAAGCCCGCCATGGTCCCGGCCAATGAAAACCGCGCGCCGAGCGCCAACGAAAATGGCGCGCCGAACGAGCCGAAAAAGAGCGGGGGAATGTTGAATGAATACGGGCTTTGAGAACGGCGAAAGCGGAGAAATCGAAATCCACCCAGAAGCCGCACACATGGCAAATTTGATTGTCGATGAAATCGAAGACGATCACGGGGCAAATGGCGTTTACACCGCCGAAGAAGCCGAGGACATGGCCTCTCAGATCGAAGGCGCGCCGGATCGTATGAGCCGAGAGGCGTTTTATGCGCTTTGGGAAACCTCTTTCAACCTCCCTGCAATGATGTTGCCAGACCTGAAACCGCTGGCAATCACATCGGAAAAAAAGCCCGCCTCAGATGAAGCCGCAGATGCGGCTTATGATCTGATCGAAATGCACTTTCCAAGCCTGTTGCTTTCGACAAATGACACATTCGGAGCCATTGCCCGCATGTTGCCATTTATGATCCTGCAAGCCGGGGCTGTGCGCGCAATCCTGATCGAGCGCCGCCGCGCCAAAATTGAGGCTATGCGGCCAGTCAATAAACAAACCGAACCGCAGTTCAAAACACGCCGAGAGGCCGAGCCAGAGGCGGCAAACAAAAACGCCGCGCCGGGGCCTGTTGATTGGATGGATGCGGAGGAGGCCGCATGAGTTCCAAAAGCAACGCGGGCCGGGTAGGGGTCTGGGGTGCGTCTGGCTCTGGGAAATCCGCCTACACAAAGCAACGTATCGCCCAGCTAAAGCGCGTGGTTATGTTCGATCCTTTGGCCGAGTATGAGAACGCGAAAGCCGTTTCTCGCTTTATTGACGTTCAACGCGAAATCGCCCGAAACTGGCTTGGCTTCCGGGTGTCATATCGCCCCAGCATGGGGGCCGAAATGGAAGCGCTTGACAGATTGAGCGCCTTCCTGCTGCGGGTTCAGAAGCCGTTTAAGGACGGAAAACCGGGGCGCAATTTAACGCTTGTGGTTGAAGAAATGAATACGGCTTTTCCGGTATCAGGCGGCGCGCGCAATTGCCGAAACTTTGCTGAGATTTGTTCTCGCGGTCGCCATTATGGGATCGAAGTCATAGGCGTGTCTCAGCGTTTGGCCGAGGTTGAAACCCGGTTTCGTGGAAATTGCACTGAGACAGTTGTTTTCCGCCAAAAGGGGCCGCGAGACAAGACAGCGGCGGCGGCAGAGATTGGATGTAATCCTAATGACCTACCTAGGGAAAATCTGCACTATCTGCATGAAAAAAACGGCCTAGTAAGTAAGGGTAAGGTGACGTTTGCGGCCAACTCGAACCGCGCGCCGAGCGCCAAGAAAAAGAGGGCCTAAGCCAAAAAAAGCACGGCCTTATCCCTAGGTAATAGGGCTAGGTTTAACACCCAAAATATTCGTCCCTAATAAGGCTCCTGTTCTCAACTGAAACAGGGGCCTTTCTCTTGGCAAATTCTCTCACTCATACGGTCGCCGCTTCGGTCATTTCTGGCCTAATCGTCTTCTATTTGACACGCCAATTTATGAGCGCCCCGCAAACTAAAAACGGGGTTATGGCCTGATGAAAAAGACCGATCTTAAATTGGTGGCAATCGTCACCACGTCCGTCATGCTGGCGGGCTTTGTCATGGCGCAGCTTTCTGACATCGAAATTGTCAAAACCGCTCGCAACGGCTTCAACTAAGGGGGCCGCTGACATGCGCACCAACAAAAAAATGCCGACACCGCTTGGCATCGGCGCGGGTCAAACCGCATCTGTCCAGCTTCCGCTTGGCCTCACCTATCACATGTTCAACATTCGTATGAATGTTCAAATGGCAGGTTCTCCCGCTGATGTACCGATTTCCAAATGGGGCGACTATCTCGAAGAAATCCGTCTGATCGTGAACGGTGACACCCGCATTCAGATTGACGCGGGCGATCTGGTCAAGCTGAACAAGTTCTACGGCATCGAATTGACCGCTGGCGTGTTGCCTTTGTTCCTCTCGCGGCCTTGGATGCGTACGCCGGGCGGCGAGGATCAAACCTCTTACGGCACGGCGGGCGGCATGGCCTCTTTCGCGCTTGAAATGGACATTGCCGAAGGCGTGACCGTCAACAGCCTTAACGTCTATGCCAAGCAGTCGGCGGGAACGCCTTTTGGGCCGCATTTGCGCATTCAAAAGTTTGTCCACAACCAAGGTGTGATCGGTGAGGCCGAAATCGCGGATATTCCGCGCGGTGCATATGCACTTGGCGCGCTGCATGTCACCACGGATCAAATCGGCGTTGCCGAGGTGAACGTGGATAACCGCAAGGTGATGGACGGTGACAAGGCCACCCGCGAAGCCAATGCGCGCTATTCCAAGCGTGTCCCGCAAGCTGGTCTGACGCATATCGATTTCACCGAGGAAAACCGCATTTCCGAAACTTTGCCGATGGCCGTTTCTGACTTCCGCCTCAAACTCGATTTTGCCACGACCGGGAATTTCTCGATCTACGCCGAGAGCATTCGCGGGGCCTGATCAATCGCCGCGCCGATCTGGCGCGGCCTCAATTTTGAAAGGGGGCAAATATGGCTCTTACATTTGGTGACTCTGTACCGTCTGTTTCAAGCGCAGGCCCATCACGAAATCTTTCATACGGGACCGCAAACAGCGGCTTTTCGGTGACTGATTGGCTTTTCGGTTCGTCGTCAAGCGGTCCCGGCTATTCGTCTGGCGTTCCGATTGTCGGAACCTCTGGCGAGTATGTGGACGCGCTGGCGGCGGCGGGTGTGAATACCACACAAATGGATGGCACCACGGGCTTTGCATCGGCGCTTTCTGGCCTTGCAAGCGCGGTTCTGGGGTCCATGGGCGCACAGGATGACACGCCTCAATACACGCAGGTTTCGGCGGGCAAGCAGGTCGCGGGGTTTGACGTGCGCACCATCGCTATTTTTGGCGTGATCGGCGCTGCGATCTACTACTTGGCCAAAAAGTAAGGGGGGCGAAATGGCAGGTGAAGCAGCGGCAGCGGGGGGCATCCCCGGCCTACAGCTTTCGGCGGGACCGTCTCAGGCTTCCGGGTCATCCGGGGCACAACTTCAACAGGGGCCTTTATGTTCAAATCGGCAGACAAGACGCTTTGGCAACAGGTTTTCCCTTTCGCTCTTTTGGGGGTCACAGCGTGGCTGATTTGGAAAAAGTGACATTCACTCTCGGGCGGTGGTCAGAGGATGCGGCGGACGATCTCCGCCGCATCGCAGACGTGACCGAACGCGATTTGAAAATCTACCGTGACGCGGTGTCGATCGGGCGCTTTCAACTGTGGGAAATCCATGAGGAGGGTCGGCGCGTTGGGACACTCATTTGGTCGGTTCTTAAGGAGCCGGATGGCGTCACTTTTGTGATCAACGCGGCGGCTGTGAAGGGGCCGACGAAGTCCGATGTAACGGCGGCTATCACAACCGCCTTTGTTGACTTCGCCCGCGCCTCTGGGGCGCGCTCTGTGCTGGCTTGGACCGAGCGGGAAGGGCTGATGCGCAAACTTGAGCGGCAGCACGGCGCACGGCGCAAATATGTGATGGAGGTGACACTGTGAGCAGTTCCAAAAGCAGCACAGCGACAAGTCAAAGCACGTCTGACAACCGAGTTGCCGGAGACAACGGCGCAATCGGTGTGTCAGGTGGCGGGGATGTGTCAGTTCATATGGTTGCCGACGAGGCTTTTGAAATGGGGATCGAAGCGCTTCAGGAAATGCGCGATCTGGCCGCAAATGCGATCTATTCGAGCGATAGCGCCGCACAAATGGTTGGTGACACTCTGGCCGGGGCCATGACTGCCCAGCTTGAGGCGCTCAAAACCGAAGAGGGACAACTGTCCTCGCAAATCATCAAAATTGGCATTCCAGCGGCGGCAATCGCCTATGCCGTGTCGCAAATCTGGGGGAAATAAGATGGCAGCTCCAACATATGCAACACGCACTTACACTGTCCCGGCAGGTGGTTCGCTCCAAATTGCGCGCATGTCTGATTTTCTGACAGCACTTGAAGCGTCGGCACCGTTCAAGGTGTCTTTTGACAACCAACCGCGCACAGACTTTGAAGCGGGCCTAACATACAACACTGAGAACGGCTTTCAGCTTGTTGAAATCATCAACGAAGATGTAACCGCGCTGACCGTAAAACTCGGTTTTGGCCGGGGCGACATCAAAGACAGCCGCCTCACTCTTGGCGCGGCGACAATCAACACGCGTGAAAGTGTTCCTAACAATATTGATTTTCAAAAAACCACTATTGTGGGTGGGTCTATTGTGAACATTCCATACGATGCAAATCGCTATGAAATCCTCATTCGGCGTGTTGATACAGGAGCCGCAAATCTGGTGATTCAAAAGGACGGGGGCACTGGTGGTCGATCGTTCAGCATTGAAAACGGAGATATTCTGTCATTCAAAACCAGCGCGGGGTTTGAAATGAAATCATACGCTGGTCCGTCATCTGTCGAAATCATCACAACAGGGTGGGCATGATGCAGCTTTCAAAGGCACCTTTCACGCGCCTAGCGCCCGAAACCATCACATCATCTATGACATGGACCAAGCCGCAGCGCTTGCGGGATACGGACCTTTTGCAAGTCGAATTGTGGGGCGGTGGCGGTGGTGGCGGTGATGAAAGTCACGGTCAGGGCGGTAGCTATTCCGTCGAAATTTTCACCGCCGCAGAAATCCCGGCCACTGTTGAAATTGAAGTTGGTTCGGGTGGCAATGGCGATGGATATGGAACAGGTGGTCCGGGTGGAAATACGTCATTTGGGGCCCTGTTTTACGCGCCCGGAGGTCTTCCTGGGCGTGATCGCGTCGGACCTGATCCCGCATATAGCTTATCCGCGACAGAAGTCGGCTCAATGCCCGGAAAACCGGCGTTTAAGGCTGGCGGTGGTGGCAATGGCGGAACATCGCAATTCGCAGGCGGCGCAGGCGCATTTCCGGCAGGTGGCGGATTGTTTGAGGGCGCCGGGGCAGCCGGACAAGTGAAAATCAAATATCTCTAAGGAGGCACAAATGCAGTTTGCAAAAATCGTGGGCGGCGTGGTCGCAAACATCATCGAAATCAACAGCGACGAAATCCCGGTTTATGTACCGGCTGAGAGCGCGAAAATCGGTGATCTCTATCAGGGCGGTGAGTTTGTCACCCCTGTTCCTATTGTTGATGCGGGGGCGGAAAATGTCTGATCTTTTCGGCGCTTTGATCGTGGGCGGCGCTATGGCTGGCGGCGCATATCTGTGGAGCCAAAACAAGGCCAAGCAGCAAGAGGTTTATGAGATTGTCCCGGCCTCATATCCGGCCAAAAACGACACCAAAGACGCGATTTTGGGCTGGGGCTTGGAGACGCTTTTCGGCGCACTCACCGGGTCCAGCACGTCCGGCGCATCGGCTGGCGGCTCTGGCGCTACGGCTGGCGGTTCTACGGCGTCTCAGGGCAGCGCAGGTGCATCATCTGGCAGCGGGTTTTTGGGCGATCTATTGGGGAGCCTATTGGGCACCTCTGGCGGGGCAGCGTCCTATTCTGGCGGTGTGTCCGTAGCACCGAATGCAAGCGCAATCTTGGCTCTGATCCGCCGCGCAGAAGCGCCGCAGGGATACAATTCTGTTTACTATGGTTCGAAAATCCAACCGCCGCGCCCGATCACCACAATGACCGTGGCAGAGGTGATTGACTATCAGACGCGCAGCGTAGCGGCGGGATCTGCATCGTCGGCGGTCGGCGGTTATCAGTTTATCAAAAAGACGCTTTCCGGGCTGGTCGGGTCTGCGGTTCAATCCGGCGAGATTTTCGGAGCCGCGGCTCAGGATCGGGCCGCAATGGCGCTTTTGCGTCGGCGCGGGTTTGACCGCTGGGCGGCGGGGTCTCTTTCTGACGCTCAGTTTGCTCAAAACCTTTCTCAGGAATGGGCCGGATTGCCCGCGTTCACACGCGACAAACGGGGCCGCACAGCGACGGGGCAAAGCTACTATGCGGGCGATGGTCTGAACGCCGCAACCGTGTCTCAGGCACAGGTTTTGGCGGCTCTGGGGGCCTCTGGTTCTGGGGGTTATGCATAATGCCGTTGATTATCTGGGGCGGTGTCGCCTTGGCAGGGGTCTATGGGATCGGATGGGCCGCAAAAGAGGGCGGCGAGGCGATGGACAGCACCGCCAACGCTCTCAAATGGGCTGCGATCGCCGGGGGCGTCTATGTTGCCTACAGCGCGGCTAAATCGGCGGGGGTGATCAAGTGATTTTGGATTGGTCTAACGCGCTCGATCTGGGGCAATTCGCCGTTTTGGGCGGCATTTTCTACCGCTTGGGCGGTCTCACCAAGGCGCACGACGACTTTACCGCGCGCCTTGGCAAACTCGAAACCAAAGCATAAAAAGGGGGAACCAACATGCTGAAAAGTCTCATTATTTCTCAATTTGCAGGACCGATTATCCGCCACGGTGCAACCGTTGTGGGGGGCTATCTGATCGCCCAAGGCTGGGCCGATGAAAGCACAGCCGGGGAAATCGTCGGCGGTCTGGTGGCCGCTGGTGGTTTGATCATGTCTTGGGCCGACAAGGCAATTCGCGTTTAAAGTCAGTTGTTTAGTTCAGATACATGAAGCGCCGCGCGAGAAATCGGGCGGCGTTTTTCTTATGAACTGCTCGATGTTAGCCAGGACGAGCTGAAGAAAGTTGTTGAAAGTTCATAAGAAAATAAGCAATAAGCGAAGCCAGAAGATGCAGCAAACGAAAGGTGCGATAAGGTCTAAATCGGAAAGTCTTATAATTGGTATTATGTATAATTAATGCCTAAGATCACCCATGAACATTGAGGGATAAACCATTGCGGTGACGCATAAAATACACATTTTTATGAATGGCATCCACTGTCATGCAACTCAGAATGTCGGCGGTGTACACGCGCTGAACATCACGCAAGGCTCCGGCCCAACCTGACGAAACCGATGCGGTGTGCGGCTGTCGAAATAATAGGCATCGCCAGGCCCAAGAATTTTACGTTCTTCGCCAACCGTGATCTCGATGCGACCAGAGATCACAATCCCAC
Organism: Celeribacter baekdonensis; assembly: GCF_003047105.1. Taxonomy (NCBI): domain Bacteria; kingdom Pseudomonadati; phylum Pseudomonadota; class Alphaproteobacteria; order Rhodobacterales; family Roseobacteraceae; genus Celeribacter; species Celeribacter baekdonensis. The sequence continues at coordinate 859,200 of NZ_CP028475.1, read as the reverse complement.
CTTCTTCCGCCTCATGGCCATACATCACGCGCCCTGTATCCGCGCCCGGTTGATAGGTTTCCTTTAGCAACATCATCGCGCGCCCAAACAACGTCGATCCCACCTGTTTGAGCGACAGCTTGCCTTTGCCGATCTCCACAAGATCCTCAGCCGCATAGAAAATCTGCCGTTCGGGATCAGGTTCAAAGGTAAAAAATTCCGACATCCGCACCGGGATGCCATCCAAAATTTTGCGCAACGCACCGACCGAAGGATTCATTTTACCGGACTCAATCAAGGAGATCGTAGAATTGGGCACGCCGACCTTTTTGGCCAATGCCCGCTGCGACAGCCCGGCACGATCGCGCAACACACGCAACCGATGCCCAAGCGCCAAATCCTCCTGAACGCCGGAATGAGGTTGATGGTGAGTCGCGGAGACTTGGGTGTTGGAGGTGTTCATTATATCCAAACTTTTGATTCAAGACCCTGTGATTATAAGGACTTAAAAACAGAAAGAAACAGACTATTGCGATATTCAAATCCCGCATAGCGTATCTTTAAACACAGATGTGAAAGGCTGTTTCCATGACCAATTCCGAGCTTGCCACCCGCCGCGTCAACGCCCTTGCCCGTGGCGTCGGCGTTATGACCGATCATTTCGCTGCCCGCGCGCTCAATGCTGAAGTCTGGGACGAAGATGGCAATCGTTTGATCGACTTCGCCGCTGGCATCGCCGTGGTCAACACTGGTCACCGCCACCCGAAAGTGATCGAAGCCGTCACCGCACAGCTCGGTGCCTTCACCCACACCTGTCACCAAGTTTTGCCCTACGCGCCCTATGTACGCTTGGCCGAACGGCTGAATGAAAAAGTGCCGGGGGATTTCGCTAAGAAATCCATTTTCATCACCACTGGCGCGGAAGCCGTTGAAAACGCAATCAAAGTGGCACGCGCCTACACCAAACGCGATGCCGTCATCGCCTTTGGCGGCGGCTTCCATGGCCGCACCTTTATGGGCATGTCCCTGACCGGTAAAGTCGTGCCCTATAAGGTTGGTTTTGGTGCGATGATGCCCGACGTGTTCCACGTCCCCTACCCCTGCGCCCTGCATGGCGTCTCTGTCGACGACACGTTTGCCGCGATCGAAGCCCTGTTCAAAGCCGATCTCGACCCGGCCCGCGTCGCGGCCGCGATTTTCGAGCCGGTCCAGGGCGAAGGCGGCTTTTATCCGGCACCTGCCGAATTCGTCACCCGCCTGCGCGCGCTTTGTGATGCCCATGGCATCGTGATGATCGCCGATGAGGTCCAAACCGGCTTTGCCCGCACCGGCAACCTGTTCGCGATGGAGCAATATGACGTGGCCGCCGACATCACGACCATGGCCAAAGGTCTGGGCGGCGGTTTCCCGATCTCTGCGGTCACCGGCCGCGCCGAAATGATGGACGCGGCTGCCCCCGGCGGTTTGGGCGGCACTTACGGCGGCAACCCGTTGGGCATTGCTGCGGGCAACGCGGTTTTGGATGTGATCGAGAGCGAGGGCCTGTGTGATCGTGCCGAAATGCTCGGGGCCAAACTCAAATCCACCTTGGCCGAGATCCAAAAAACCACCCCGGAACTGGCGGACATTCGCGGTCCGGGCTTTATGGTCGCTGCCGAATTCCTCACCGCCGATGGCAAACCAAACCCGGAACTGACCGGCAAAATCCGTCTGGAAGCCTTGACCCGCGGGTTGCTATTGCTCACCTGTGGCGTCTATGGAAACGTCATCCGCTTCCTCGCACCGCTCACCATCGAAGAGAGTGTGTTTGATGAAGCCATGACCCTTTTGACTGAGGCGGTCGCTGCCGCCAGAAAGGCCTAAGATGCGCGATCTGAAAGATCCAAGCTTGTTTGAAACCCGCGCCTATGTGAATGGCGTCTGGATTGAAGGCAAAGCAAAATTCCCGGTGGAGAACCCCTCCACCGGCGAGATCATCGCTCATGTCACCGACATGTCCGCCGAAGACGTCAGCATGGCGATCGACGCGGCTTATGCGGCCAAACGTGCCTGGGCGGCCAAAACCGGTAAAGACCGATCTGCGATCCTGCGCAAACTCTTTGATCTCATGGTGGAAAATGCCGACGATCTGGCCACGATCCTGACCATGGAAATGGGCAAACCTTGGGCCGAGGCGCGGGGCGAAATCCTTTATGGGGCCTCCTATATCGAATGGTTCGCGGAAGAGGCCAAACGCGTCTACGGCGATCTCATCCCCGGCGCGCAAGCCGACAAACGCATGGTGATCATCAAGCAACCCGTGGGCGTTGTTGGTGCCATCACGCCGTGGAACTTCCCCAATGCGATGCTGGCGCGCAAAATGGCCCCGGCTCTCGCTGTTGGCTGTACCATGGTGGCGCGCCCGTCCGAATTCACACCGCTGTCCGCCATCGCTTTGGCCGTTTTGGCCGAACGCGCGGGCGTGCCTGCAGGTGTGTTTAACGTGTTGCCGGGGCTCGATGCTTCGGGCATGGGGGGCGAGCTGTGTGCCAACCCAAAAGTCGCCAAGATCACCTTCACCGGATCGACCCGCGTCGGCAAAATCCTGATGCGTCAAGGGGCCGAGACGATCAAGAAACTGTCGATGGAACTCGGCGGCAACGCGCCGTTCATCGTCTTTGATGATGCCGATCTGGATGCCGCCGTCGAAGGCGCGATGTTGGCGAAATTCCGCAACAATGGCCAGACCTGTGTATGCGCCAACCGCATCTACGTTCAGGCCGGTGTTTATGACGCCTTTGCCGAGAAACTCAGTGCGGCGTTGGGCACCCTGTCGCTGGGCGACGGCTTTGCCGAAGGCGTGAACACCGGGCCGCTGATCAACGCCGCCGCCGTCGCGAAAGTCGAAGATCACATTGCCGATGCGGTCGCCAAAGGCGCGGAAGTCGTCATGGGCGGCTCGCGCTCCAACTTGGGCCGGACCTTCTTTGAACCGACTTTGATCAAGGGCGTCACCCAACAGATGAAAGTCGCGACCGAAGAGACTTTCGGCCCACTCGCGCCCTTGGTGAAATTCGACACGGAAGACGAAGCGGTCAGCTTTGCCAATGCCTCCGAATTCGGTCTGGCCGGGTATTTTTACACCCGCGACCTGAACCGCGCTTGGCGTGTCGGTGAAGCGCTTGAAACCGGCATGGTCGGCATCAACACCGGCGTGATTTCCACCGAGATGGCACCGTTTGGCGGCGTCAAACAATCCGGCATGGGCCGTGAAGGGTCGAAATACGGCTGTGACGACTATCTTGAAATCAAGAACATGTGCTTTGGTGGCTTGTCCTAAACAGCCCCGAAGCTCTTGAAACACAAAACCTCCCGCAAGTCTCTGCGGGAGGTTTTTTATCAGCCTCTTATCCGGCTTATCCGGCGCGGGTGAGCATCCCGAACAGATCACGCGGATCATCCGGGTCGGCCAAAAGATCAAGCGGTTCGGAAAATTCTGTCCCGGCCACTTTATCGCGCACGAACCGCAGAGCGGAAAAATCCTCAATTGCAAAGCCGACACTGTCAAACAGCGTCAATTGATTGGCATCTGTGCGTCCCGGCACCTCGCCGCGCATCACCTGCCACAGTTCCGTGACCGGATGATCCGCCGAAAGTTGCTGAATCTCACCCTCAATCCGGGTTTGCTCCGGGTATTCGACAAAAATCTGCGCCCGCGTCAGGATGTCTTGGTGCAGCTCCGTTTTGCCCGGACAATCGCCGCCAATGGCGTTGATGTGCTGACCACGCCCAACCATATTGTCCGTTAGGATCGTCGCGCATTGTTTGTCGGCGGTGCAGGTGGTGATCACATCCGCGCCCTCAACAGCCTCTTGGGCGGAAGAACAGGCCATGATTTCAAACCCCTGCCCCGTTAAGTTGCGCTTGGCCTTGGCCGTGGCCGCCGGGTCGATGTCATAAAGCCGCAAGGTGGTGATGCCACAAAGCGCGCGAAAGGCCAGCGCCTGAAATTCGCACTGTGCGCCATTGCCGATCATCGCCATCACCGACGCCCCTTTCGGAGCCAAATAGCGCCCAACAAGTGCCGATGTCGCCGCCGTGCGCAGCGCGGTGAGCAGCGTCATTTCTGTGAGCAACACCGGGTATCCATTTGAAACCGAAGACAAAACCCCAAAGGCCGTGACGGTCTGAAAGCCCTCTTTCATATTCTTCGGGTGGCCATTGACGTATTTGAAACCATAAAGCTCCGCATCCGCCGTCGGCATCAATTCGATCACGCCCTCTCGCGAATGCGAGGCGACACGCGGGGTTTTGTCGAACTCCGGCCAGCGCTTGAAATCCTCCTCGATATAGGCGGCCAAGTCCGACAAGAACCGATCGACGCCAAGACTGTGCACAAGGCGCATCATATTGGCGACAGAGACAAAAGGAACATAAGCCAATTCAGAGGGTTGCGGCATATTCATCATCCAAAACTCCGGGTCATACGGTCCAAAACGCGGCGTCCAAACAGGCTGGCCGTCAAATCACACAACAGCTTTGCCGTGCGCCCGCGTTCATCCAAAAACGGGTTCAATTCCACAAGGTCAAGCGAGGTCACAAGGCCAGAGTCACAGAGCGTTTCCATGATCAAATGCGCCTCGCGAAAGGTCGCTCCGCCCGGCACGGTGGTGCCGACGGCGGGGGCAATGGCAGGGTCGAGAAAATCGACATCAAAGCTGACGTGCAACATGCCCTTGCTTGCGGCCACCCGGTCCAAAAATCCGCGCAAAGGCGCTAAGACTCCGGTCTCATCAATCGCACGCATGTCATGAACTTCGATGCCTAAGGCGCTGATTCTATTTCGTTCTGCCTCATCGACCGAACGAATGCCCATCAGACAGAGGTTTTCAACCGGAACGGACACCGCGAGCTTTGGGTAGGCGTCAAACCCCGCTTGTCCAGTGTAATAGGCCATCGGCGTGCCATGCAAATTGCCGCTCTCAGTGCTGTCCAGCGTGTGTAAATCCGGGTGGGCATCGAGCCAGAGCACAAACAAAGGACGGCCCTGCTCCGCCGCATACCGCGCAAGACCCGGCACAGTGCCCGCAGCCATCGAATGATCGCCACCCATGAAAATTGGTAGGTCATAGTCTTTGGCGGCGGCATATGCGGCGGGTTCCAATGCCTCGATCCACGCGATCGTATCGGACAGGTTATGCACGGCAGGGTTGGCATGGGGCACAGGCGGTTGTGGCGCGACCTGCACATCGCCCAAATCCTCCACCGTCCAGCCCAAAGAGCGGATCGTGCGGGCCAATCCGGCGGTGCGTAGGCTCGCCGGTCCCATCAAACAACCGGGCTGCGAGGCGCCGGTTTCAACCGGAGCGCCGAGAATCGAACAGGTGCGTGTCATGGCTTTTCCTTTGGTTTTGATAAGGATGCACGAGAGAGATGACAAAATGTACTGACTTATTGATCATATGGACTATATTATTGGTCAAATTGATCATACGTATGGACAGAATGAACATGACGCCCCTTTCCGCCTCTGACCAAGCCCTGATCGCAGCTTTGCGGATGAATGCGCGCATGTCGATCACTGAACTGGCGCAGGTGGCCGGATTGTCCCGCACCACCACGCGCACGCGCTTGGACGCGTTGGTGGCGGAGGGTCGCATTCGGCGCTTTACCATCGAAACCGATGTCGATGTCGAAGGCGAGGTGAAAGCCATCACTCTTGTCGAACTTCAGGGCAAAATGTCCCGCACCGTGATCCGCACCCTGACCCGCATCCCAGAGGTCTCAACCGTCTATGCCACGAATGGATCATGGGATTTGGTGGTCGAGATCAAAACCGACAGTTTGGTGAATTTTGACCGGGTTTTGCGTGAAATCCGCGAAGTGCCTGGCGTGCTCAACTCGGAAAGCTGCCTCTTGCTGGCCCATGTGACCTCCTAACCGCCCACATCTGCGGCAAACATGCCGCGTTTTGCACAGTTGTCAAAGTTGACTCACGGCACCCCTTGTCTGTGTCATGATTTGATCATTAAAATGTGTGCATGGGTGGGAAACAGACCGAAGACAAAGTGCACAGCATTCTCAACGCGACCACCGTTCAGGACGTGTGGGAGCGCATGCTTGGCTATGTGCAAGAGTCTGGTTTTACACATGTTTTATATGGGTCCACCAAGTTCCATACAGATTCAGGTTTTGGCAATGACAATGATCACCTGTTTTTGACCAACCACGGCCCGGATTACATGCAGGGTTATTTTCTTGAAGGCCGCTACCGGAATGGGCCGATGGTGCATTGGGCTCTCAACAATGTTGGTACCTGTTCCTGGGCCTGGGTTGGCGAAAATTTTGATCAGATGTCAGAGCAAGAACGCGAAGTGTCCATGTACAATGCCTCTCGTGGCGTCACCGCAGGATATACAATTGCGTTTCAAAATGCGCTTAAGCGGGCCAAAGGCGCGGTGGGCATGTCGGTCGAACCGTTTGTAGGCACACAGGAGCAGGCCGATGCGATCTGGGCCAAAGAGGGGCGCGAAATCGAACTGATCTGTGGCGTGGCGCATCTCAAAATCATCACAATGCCCATGCCCCAACGGCTTTTGACATCACGCCAACGCGAAGTGCTTGAATGGATTTGCGATGGGAAAACTGTCGCGGATACGGCGCAGATTTTGGGACTGAACAAAGCCACTGTCGAAAAACACCTCCGTCTGGCTCGCGAATCCCTTGGGGTCAGCACGACAGCGCAAGCCGTGCTAAAGGCTTCATTTCAAAACCAAATTTTCACGTTTTAAAGGGACACCTCGTGCATGGAATGACGACATTTCAGACGAAAGCCTATTTTTTGTCCAAAAGGTACGGAATAGCGTAGTTTCGCAGCACTTAAACTTATGCGAGAGTCGGAATGTTCCTGCTTTCGGGGCTTGGCCTTTGGAACGCGGGAGGTTGGGATCGCACACGTTATTTCGCTTACCAACGTCCTACAGGGGGTGCGGACCTATTGATCGGTTTGGTGCCCCCTTTTTACATCGAAATCGCCCCTGTCCCATGGCATTTTCCGTGGCATTAATTTTTCTCATCGCCCCACGCCATAAAAAAGGGCCGACCCAAAGGTCGACCCCATTCTTTTCGCAATCGAATGACGGAACGCTTTAGCCTTGAGCCGCTTTCGCAACTTCAGCGGCAAAATCTTCTGCCACTTTTTCAATGCCTTCGCCGACTTCGAGACGCACGAAACCGGTGATTTCCACGCCAGCTTCTTTTGCAGCCGCTTCAACAGTCAAATCGGGGTTCACCACGAAAGCCTGACCCAAAAGCGTGGATTCAGCGATGAATTTCGCCATCCGGCCTTTGATCATGTTTTCGATGATGTTTTCCGGCTTGCCAGATTCACGTGCGATGTCGATCTGAACTTGCTTTTCTTTCTCGACGATGGCCGGATCGAGATCCGCTTCGCCCAGAGCCGCCGGGTTGGCCGCCGCAATGTGCATGGCAACCTGTTTGCCAAACGCATCGTTTGCGCCATTGAGACCGACGAGAACGCCGATTTTGCCCATGCCGTCAGCCACGGAGTTGTGGACATAGGTCACAACCGATGCAGCCTCGATTTTGGCCATACGACGCAGGCCCATGTTTTCGCCGATGGTCGCGATCTTGTCGGTGATGATCTCGGACACAGCTTTGCCGTTCACTTGGGCCGCGTTGAGCGCCTCAAGATCGTCAGCCGCCAGAGCCGCAGACGCGATGTCTTTGACCATAGCTTGGAATTCTGCGTTTTTACCAACGAAGTCGGTTTCAGAGTTCACTTCGACAGCGACACCAACGCCACCGTCAACAGCCACACCCACGAGACCTTCAGCCGCAGTACGGCCAGCCTTTTTGGCAGCTTTCGCCAAACCTTTGGTGCGCAGCCAATCCACAGCGGCTTCGAAATCGCCATCGGTTTCGGTGAGCGCTTTTTTTGCGTCCATCATGCCCGCAGCCGTTGCTTCGCGCAGTTCTTTCACCATTGCAGCAGTGATTGCCATATCGGCTCTCCTCGAATGTCTTTGATCAGTCTCGGGGGCGGGCTTACCCTGCCCCCGTATCAATTTTGTAACGCCCGCGCGCAAATCGCGCAGCGGGTCGTCAAATTAGGCCTCGGAGGCTTCGGCTTCGGCCACAGCTTCTTCAGCCATCGCTTCTTCGAATGCACCGATGTCAACGCCAGCGGCGCCCATCTGAGCGGTCATACCAGCCAAAGCAGCACGAGCGACAAGATCGCAATAAAGCGAAATAGCGCGCGACGCATCGTCGTTGCCCGGGATGATGTAATCCACACCGTTCGGGGAACAGTTGGAGTCAACAACAGCCACAACCGGGATGCCGAGTTTTTTGGCTTCGAGAATGGCCAAGTCTTCTTTTTTCACGTCGATGACGAAGAGAAGATCCGGTACGCCGCCCATTTCACGGATCCCGCCGAGGGAAGCCTGAAGTTTGGCTTGGTCGCGTTCCATGTTCAGGCGCTCTTTCTTGGTGAGGCCTTCTGCGCCGTTTGCCAACGACTCATCAATCATGTTCAAACGCTGAATGGACTGGGACACGGTTTTCCAGTTGGTCAACGTGCCACCGAGCCAGCGGTGGTTCATGTAATACTGTGCGCATTTTTCAGCGGCTTCGGCAACGGGGCCAGCGGCCTGACGTTTGGTGCCGACGAAGAGAATGCGTCCGCCTTTTGCAGCGGTATCACGCACAACCTGCAGCGCCTGCTCCAACATCGGGAGAGTCTGTGTCAGGTCGAAAATGTGGATGCCATTGCGGTCCCCATAGATGAATTCCTGCATACGCGGATTCCAACGTTGGGTTTGGTGACCAAAGTGTACGCCAGCTTCCAAAAGCTGACGCATCGAGAAATCAGGAAGCGTCATGTCCATAATCCTTTTCCGGTTTAACGCCTGAGCAGAGGTTCCGAGACTGATGTCTCAACCGGTGGACCTATCGAGGATGTCTCCCCCGAAGGCCCGCCTCCGCCTGTGAAGTGATCGCGCATATAGAGGTGTATTTTCCAAAGTGCAAGCCCCTGCCCGCCCAAACGCCTGTGTTTTGACCCCAAGCGCGCGTGAGACACCATTCGGACCGCAAATTTGCGCCCATCTGCGCGGGCAATCCTTGCCATTCGGTCAAAATTACGGTCAAGGATAAGGTCATGAGTACACCACATAATATCCTTTGTATTGGCTCCGTGTTGTGGGATGTCATCGGACGCTCGGATCGCGCCATGCGGTTGGGCTCCGATGTGCCCGGACGGATCATTCGCATTCCCGGCGGCGTGGCGATGAACATCGCCATGGCCTTGGCGCGGTTTGGCCTGTCGCCCGATCTGTTGACCGCCATCGGTCGCGACCCGGCGGGTGATGAATTGATTTTGGCGGCGACCGTGCGCGGCATTGGCACCGACCATGTGTATCGCTCCGAAGACCTGCCGACCGACACCTATATGGCGGTCGAGGGTGCGAACGGTTTGATCGCCGCCATTGCCGATGCGCATTCCTTGGAGGCTGCGGGCGAGAAAATCCTGCGCCCGCTTGCGGATGGGCGCTTGGGCAGCCCTGAGATCCCTTATAAGGGGCCGATCGCGCTCGACGGCAATCTCACCACACAGCTCTTGCGCGACATCGCCATCTCACCGCTCTTTGCTGACGCCGATCTGCGCATCGCGCCCGCCAGTCCCGGCAAGGCCGAACGGCTTTTGCCGCTGCTCGATCATCCACGCGCCACTTTATATGTCAATTTGGAGGAGGCCGGGCTTTTGGCCCACACCCCCTTTGACAGTTCGGCGCAGGCCGCGCAGGCGCTGGTCGCCAAGGGCGCACATCGCGTGTTGGTCACCAATGGCGGCGAAGATGCCTCCATGGCCCGTCACGACATGGTCCTCACCCAAACCCCGCCACCTGTGCTTGTCGCGCGGGTCACCGGCGCAGGCGATACATTTATGGCCGCACATGTTGCGGCTGAATGGCGCGGCGCGGATGAGGCAGATGCGCTCACCGAGGCCTTGAACGCCGCCGCCCAATATGTTTCTGGAGACACCCCCCTATGACCGATCTGAACTCTGGCCTGCCGATGATGTACGCCCCCGAAGTTGTAACCGCCTTGGACACGGGCGCGCCGATTGTGGCACTTGAATCGACGATCATCACCCATGGCATGCCCTACCCGCAAAACGTCGAGACCGCGCGGATGGTCGAGGCGGATGTGCGTGCCGCCGGGGCCGTGCCCGCCACCATCGCCGTGCTTGACGGTGTGTTGCACATTGGCTTGACCGACACCCAGCTTGAAGCGCTGGCACAGGCCACCAATGTGATGAAAGTCTCCCGTGCCGATATGCCCGTCTGTATCGCCCTTGGTGCGACGGGTGCCACCACCGTGGCCGCCACGATGATCGCCGCCGAGATTGCCGGGATCAAAGTCTTTGCAACGGGGGGCATTGGCGGTGTGCATCGCGGGGCCGAAGAGACCTTTGATATTTCCGCCGATCTGTTGGAACTGGGTGAAACGGCTGTTACCGTTGTGGCCGCTGGCCCCAAAGCCATTCTCGACATCCCGAAAACCCTCGAAGTGTTGGAAACCCACGGCGTGCCGGTGATTGCCTATGGCCAAGACGACATCCCCGCCTTTTGGTCGCGGGCCTCGGGTCTCAAAGCGCCGTTGCGCCTTGATCGCGCCGAAGACATTGCCCGCGCCATGCAAGTGCGCGCTGCGATGGGCCTGAAGGGCGGGCAGTTGATCGCCAATCCGATCCCGGAGGCGGATGAAATCCCGCAAGAGGTGATCATGCCCTTTGTGGACACCGCATTGAAAGAGGCCGAGGCCCAGGGCATTTCGGCCAAAGAGGTCACACCATTTTTGTTGCAGCGGATTTTTGAGCTGACCGAGGGCCGTTCACTCACCTCCAACATCGCCTTGGTGCGCAACAATGCAAAACTTGCCGCGCAAATCGCCGCGGCCCTGTGCGCCAAGTGAGGCCTTCGGCGATCAGATTGACGCCGGACTGTGAAATTTGTGCGAATATTATCATGCTCGGGCGTTTTCCGCGCCGCAGCTTATTGTGTCTTAACCTATGCCCGCCTAAGTTCTGGGAAACTGGCCCCTTAGCCCATAAAGCACTGTCAAACTCGCGATGACCAACCCTTTCGAAGACAGCACTCACCCGCATCCGCGCAAACCAAGTCTTGGGGCGCGGTTGCGCGCGGCGTTTCTGACCGGCCTCGTCGTCGTCGCCCCCATCGGCCTGACCGCCTATGTGATCTGGACGGTGATCGGTTGGGTTGATGGCTGGGTTTTGACCTTTGTGCCGCAAGCCTATCATCCCGACGCGCTGATCAACCGCTTCTTGGGCTACACCGATCCTTTGGAACAAATTCACATCAACCTGCGCGGCGCGGGTGTGATTATTTTCCTGCTGTTCACCGTTGTCGTTGGTTGGATTGCCAAGGGCCTTGTTGGGCGCTCTTTGATCCGTTGGGCCGAACGGCTTGTTGATCGCACCCCGATCGTGCGCTCCATCTATAATGGTCTCAAACAGATCGCCGAAACGGTGTTTTCGCAATCCGACACGTCTTTTGACAAAGCCTGTCTGGTCGAATATCCGCGCCGGGGCATCTGGGCGATTGGCTTTGTCTCGACCAACGCCAAAGGCGAGATCGCCGCGCGCACGCCAAGCGATGAAACGATGTTGTCGGTGTTCGTGCCCACAACCCCCAACCCGACCTCTGGATTTTTGTTGTTCTTTCCCGAACATGACGTGGTGATTTTGGACATGTCGGTCGAAGACGCGGCCAAGCTGGTGATTTCAGCCGGGCTTGTCTATCCCAACGCCAAAGACCCGTCTCAGCCCGCATCGAAATAAATCCCGGCGCGGCTGGGGTGCGCGCAGCTTAGATCAGCCAAACATCTCTCTGAGATTGACACTTGCGCGCTGACCCAGATCGTCAAAATGCGCGTCCAAAAACCGGTCACAGGATGCCCGTCCGGCCTCTTTCATCCGCATCAAAAGCATCGGAGACGGTGCCATTTTTGTGCGGACAGACAGCTCCTGCATCAGATCGTCATCGGCGATCATATGGATCAACACATCTTTCATACTGCCCGCAGGCAAACGATTTTCGGCAATCAATTCTCGGACAAATTGCACCGCGCGCAACTCACGCAACAGTGAGGTGTTGAATGAAATCTCGTTGATGCGGTTTTGGATCTCTTCCGGCGTCGTCGGCGTGCCCGGACGCTCCAGCGGGTTGATATTGACGATCACCACGTCTTGCGGAAACTCCGGTTCAAACAATGGAAACAGCGCCGGATTGCCGGTGTAACCACCGTCCCAATAGGGATCGGTGATGCCCGTCACCGGATCGGTCAAATCGACGGCCTGAAACAACTCAGGCAAACAGGCCGAGGCCAAAACCACATCCGTTGTCACCTCATCATGCGAAAACACCCGGATTTTCCCGGTGCGCACATTGGTGGTGGAGATGAACAACGCAGGCCCCGCCCCGGTATGCAGAATGTCGCATTCCATCGCATCGACGATGGGTTTGAGTGGGTTTTGATAAAACATCCCGTACGCATAGGGGCTGACCATTGTTGCCACAGATTCGAAAAAGTTAAACGGCATTGCCGCTTCCATCATCTTGGTCACAAGCTCCGTGGTCGGCCCGAATTGCCGCAACCACGCCGACAAACGCACATCATTGATCGCGCCCATTTCCGCCCAAAGATCATCGAGCGCCGCCTTGGCACCCGCACGGCCATCCCGCACCATCCCGGCCTTAAGCGCCACGCCATTCAACGCCCCCGCGGACGTGCCCGAAATGGCGGCAATCTCGATCTCGTCATGTTCCAACAGCCGGTCCAGAACCCCCCAGGTAAAGGCCCCATGCGCGCCCCCGCCCTGCAAAGCGAGGTTGATCTTTTTGGGCTTGATCTTGGGTTTACGCGTCATCTGGGGCCCTTTCCGGGACACTTATGAAACACGCGCCGCGTGGATCGCCGCGCGCGTCTGAACAGTATATGTGTTCTCAATGCTGCATCACAGCGCGATCAAAGTCGCATCCATGATGCAGGCACAGATTGCGCTTACAGCGCAGTCCAACCACCATCGACCGAAATCGTCGTGCCGGTGATTTGCTTGGCATAGTCAGAGGCCAAAAACACGCAAGTGCCGCCCAATTCCTCAACGGTCGCAAATTGTTTCGACGGCTGACGATCCAACAACACCTCACGGATCACGGTGTCGCGGTCCATGTTATACTGCTTCATCGTGTCGGGGATTTGCGCCTCCACCAACGGCGTCAACACATAACCGGGGCAGATCGCGTTACAGGTGATCGGCTCTTCGGCGGTCTCCAGAGCGGTGACTTTGGTCAGGCCGACGATGCCATGTTTGGCGGCGACATAGGCGGATTTATAGGGCGATGCGGTCAAGCCATGCGCCGAGGCGATGTTGATCACCCGGCCCCACCCGGCTTTGCGCATCATTGGCAAAGCGACGGCGGTGGTGTGAAAGGCGGAGCTGAGGTTGATCGCGATGATCGCGTTCCATTTTTCAACCGGAAACTCATCAATCGGGGCAACGTGTTGAATGCCAGCGTTGTTCACAAGAATATCGCAAGCCCCCGCGCTTTCGATCAGGGCGCGGCAGTCGTCGGATTTGGACATATCGGCCTGGATATAGCGCACCTCGACACCGTGCTCTTTGGCCATGTCTTTGGCCAATTGATGATCTTCGTCACGGTCCGTGAAGGAATTGAGGACGATGTTCGCCCCTGCTTTGGCCAACTCATGGGCGATGCCAAGCCCGATACCGGAATTCGATCCGGTGATGACGGCGGTTTTGCCTGAAAGTGGTGTTTGCGTGCTCATAGCAGGTCTCCTTGATCTGTTCCCTCATAACTTACGTGCTGCGGGTGCAAAACAAAGGGGAGAATCATATTTACGGCAAAGAATCGGGGTCACACTGTGGCGAGGCAAACTGTGATCGCGCGTGAACACACGTCATCAGAGCCTATGAAAATCCGCAAATGCGCCAAGCCTGATTGGGGTTTTCTCAAAATCAGGACAAAAAAAACGCCCGCACAAGGCGGGCGCTGAGTTATTGAGGCAGGTTTCATACAGGCAAGAAACCTATCGAGCAGTGAGGTCTTTATACGCGTTTCTCCGCCGCACTCCAAGCTAAAAGTTTGAATTCACATCCAAGTCGTCGTAGTTTCACAGCCAATAATAACGCAAAACAAAGGCATTGTTCGCGATATGGCACAGCAGTTTTTCCAAACCCTACGCACAACATCTGCGGTGGCCGCCCTTTGCGTTATGGCCAACGCGCTTTCGGCCGCACCGCAAACCGGGTTGGCGATGTATGGCGATCCTGAATTGCCCGCCGATTTCACCGCCCTGCCCTATGTCAATGCCGATGCGCCCAAAGGCGGGGCGATCATCACCGGCGAAGGTGGCAGCTTTGATAGCCTCAATCCCTTTATCCAAAAAGGCAAAGCGCCGTGGCAATTGCGCTACCTTATGGCCGAAAGCCTGATGGGACAGGCGTATTCCGAACCTTTCACGCTGTATTGCCTGCTCTGCGAAACGGTTGAGACCGACACCGATCGCACCTGGGTTGAATTCACTCTACGTGACACGGCCAAATTCTCTGACGGCACCCCGGTCACGGTCGAGGACGTAATGTGGTCCTATGAAACGCTCGGCACCCAAGGCCATGGCCGTTACGCGGCGCTGTGGGGCCAGATTGAGAGTATGGAACAGACCGGAGAGCGCTCAGTCAAATTCACCTTTAACACGCCCAATCGCGAATTGGCGCTGTTGACGGCGATCCGGCCCATTTTGAAAAAAGCCTATTGGGACGACAAGGAGTTCACCCAATCCGGCTTTGACAATATCCCCGTCTCCTCCGCCCCCTATGTGATCACGGATGTGCAACCCGGCATGTTTGTCGAACTGACGCGCAACCCGGACTATTGGGGCAAAGACGTGCCGTTCATGCGTGGTCAGGCCAATTTGGACACCATCCGGTTGGAATATTTCGCCGACGCCTCTTTGGTGATCGAGGCGTTTAAGGCCGGCACGCTCAATGCGCACCGCGAATTCAACATTCAGACCTGGCAAGACCAATATGATTTTCCTGCCGTCACGCGCGGCGACGTGATCAAATCGGTGATCCCACATCAACGCCCCACTGGCATGACTGGCTTTGCGATGAACACCCGCCAGCCGCAGTTTGCCGATTGGCGCGTGCGTCAGGCGATGATCGAAGCGTTCAATTTCGACTATATCAACGAGGCCCAGACCGAGAGCCAACAGACCCGGATCACCTCCTATTTTTCCAACTCGCCGCTTGGCATGCGCCCCGGCCCCGCTGAGGGTCGCGTGGCCGAAATCTTGGCCCCCTACACAGACCAGCTTTTGCCCGGTACGCTTGAGGGCTATGACTTGCCCGAGACCTCAGGGCGGGAATTGGACCGAGGTGCGATACGCCGCGCGATCGGATTGATGGAACAGGCCGGATGGACGATCCAAGACGGTCAGATGAAAAACGCTGCCGGACAGCCCTTTGCCTTTGAGATCGTGCTCAAGGTCGGTGATGGTGAGAACCAGTCGATCATCGACACTTACACGCAAATGCTGCTGCATCTCGGCATCACACCGAAAATCTCCGTCGTCGATTCCGCGCAATACACACAGCGGATGGAGACGTTTGATTTTGGTATGACTCCGGTGCGCTATGGTCTCTCGCTCAGCCCCGGCAACGAACAATACGCCTATTTCGGCCAAGCCGCCGCCGACACCCCCGGCTCGCGCAACATTGCCGGGATCAGTGATCCGGTGGTCGATGCGATGATTGGCAAAATGTTAGATGCCGAGAACCGCGAAGACAGTCTTGCCGCCACCCGCGCACTCGACCGCGTGCTGATGGCGGGTCGTTATGCCATTCCGCTCTATGCGTGGAACGACAGTTTTGACGCACATGTGAAAGAGCTAAAATATCCGGACACCTTGCCGCTCTACGGCGACTGGATTATGTGGCGGGAAATGACATGGTATTGGCAGGAGTGATCCGCCGCGTGTGATCCGCCAAGCCTGATCCGAAACACCTGTGCCTATTGGGAAGACAAACATGAGAAAAGCAGCCCTCATCCTCCTCACCCTCGCGCTCACCTCTTGCGGCACTGTCGCCGGCGTGGGCGAAGACATCACCGGCGCCTCGCGCACGGTTCAGGGATGGTTCTAAGCGCGGTGTTTTTCAAAGGCATCGCGTTGATCCTCTGTCTGAGTTTGGGCCTCTCCGGCTGCGCTGTCGCACGCGTGGGGGCGAAAGCCACGAAAGCGACAGTAAAGACCACGGCGAAAGTGGTTTTCTGATCCGGCCAATCAAGAGTTTTGCTTCCATCGCCGGTGTCATGTTACGCTGAACCGCATCAGCCATAGGTCACATGAAAGGTGGGCGACATGTCGATTGGGCACACTGGCCGCTGTCTTTGCGGCGACGTTGTCTATGATACGGGCAGCGCGCCACTCTGGGTGACAATCTGTTACTGTCGGTTCTGCCAGCGAGCGACCGGTTCAGATCGGATGATCGAACCTATTTTCGAACACGAGACCTTCGACTTTACCAAAGGCCATCCGTCCGTATTTACCCTAGCTTCAGAGGGCAGCGGAAAGGCTGTCCATGTCCACTTCTGCTCCACATGTGGAACCAAGCTGGCCCTGACCTTTGAGCGTTGGCCAGACCGGTTGGGCATCTATATCGGCACGCTTGACGATCCGACGTCGATCGTGGCGACGCCCGAAAACAGCAAACATATCTTTGTCCGTGAAGCCCGGCCCGGAACAATCCTGCCCCCTGGGGTCAAGACCTATGACAGCCATGCTACAGAAAACGACGGCACCCCCATCGCGCCCACCGTCTATGGCTCGCCACATGTCACCGGCCAATGAGGCGACACATTCGACGGTCAAAACTTCGACGGTCAAAACAGTGAGATCACGCCAGCGAGGTGACCCACAGGATCATCGCATCTTCCGGGCTGACTGAGATCACATTATGCCCCATCGACGCGTCATAATAGGCGCTGTCGCCCCGGCGCATTTCGACCGGTTCATAGAATTCGGTGATCAATTTGATCACCCCGGTGAGCACGTAAAGAAACTCTTCGCCATCATGGCGCACCCAACCATCGAACTCTTCGAAATCACGCGCCCGGATCGTGGCACGATAGGGCAGCATGGATTTTTTGGTCAGCGCTGTCGCCAACATTTCATGCTCATAGGTCGCGGTGGGATGGCCCGTGCCCTCACCCGATTTCGTCACCGCCATGCGACCGGAAATCTGCGCCCTTTGCGGCGGTGTGAACAGTTGTGGCACCGAAATCTCAAGCCCCACAGCGAGCTTTTTAAGCGCATCATAGGTCGGTGACATCTGACCGTTTTCGATCTTGGACAGGGTGGACCGCGCCAGACCGGCCTGTCCTGCCGCCTGCTCTAACGTCCAGCCGCGGGCCTTGCGCAGATCGCGCACGCGCAGGCCCAAATCCAAAGGCCGCGCCTCATCGGGGGCGCCATCGCCACTTTCGCGGGCCAATCGGATCAGGCTCGGGGTGCGGGCGTCCAAATCGGTGTTTGATGTTGGTGTATCGCTCATGCGGATCTTTTAGCGCCTGTGAGACAAAAAAGAAAACCCCCGGATGCTGTTCACGCATCTTCGGGGTTCTTGGGACGGGCGGTAGCTTGGGGAACTGCTCGTGAGGTTTCCGCCGACCCTAAATCTGATGACCTTTAGCGCTATTTGCCGCTCGGCAATTCGCCGGTCAAAAATTCGATTTGGCTGAGATTGTCCGATTGGACCCGCGCCACCAATGTGTCCAGCGCACCACCGGCAATCGCCAAAGCCGCCAAGAGACCCATCGCAAGTGTCGCAACAGGCATGCGCATCCGGCGACGGAAAGAAAGTGCATCATAAGACCCATTGGGGCCGCGACCTTGAAAGGTGCTGAACTGCTTGCCGGAGATATACGCCATGATGATGAACCCTGTTGAACACTAAAAAATCTGTCGTTGCAGTGAGTTAACCACGAGTCGCGCGCCGCGTCACGCACCTCGAACTGTAACACACCACCCCCTCTCAGCCGCAATTCACACGGGAACACAGAGAGAACAATTCATGAATTCACACAGTTTGCAAAGTTGCAAACCCACCCCAAACACAAGATGTAGGTCAATGAGAACGCCTGTCGGACTGGAAAACGTGAGCTATCGGAATATTTTCCTTTTCTCACCCCTCCCGCCTGAGAGCGTCATGGGGTATGTACGTTCGACCCATTTGACGCCTCAGCCCTTCGGAGCCCGCCCATGATCTCGCCTGTGATCCCGCTTGATATTTTCCACGATCCGATCTGCCCTTGGTGCGCCATCGGCAAAGCCCGGCTCGACCGCGCCTTAGAGGCCCGCCCCGATCACCCCTTTGCTTTGCAATGGCATCCGTTTCAATTGAACCCGACGATGCCCAAAGGCGGCATGGAGCGGCAGGCCTATTTGAACGCAAAATTCGGTGGCACCGAGGGCGCAGGCAAAGCCTACCTGCCGCTCATCGAGGTCATGTTGAAGGAAATGCCAAAAGTTGACCTCTTGGCGATCAAGACCACCCCCAACACCTTGGACGCGCATCGGCTGATCCATTGGGCCGGGATCGAAGGTCGTCAAACACCGATGGTCTCTGCCCTGTATCGTGCCTATTTTCAGGACGGTCGCGACATTGGTGATGTCGAGACGTTGGTTGCGCTCGCGGAACGTGTTGAAATGGACGCGGACGCGGTGCGTCGCCTTTTGCTCTCGGACGCCGATGTCGAAGAGATCCAAACCCGCGACACCCATGCGCGTGAGCGCGGCGTGAATGCCGTACCACTCTATATCGTTGCCAACCAACATGCCGTCGAAGGCGCGCAGCCGCCCGAACTTTGGCTGCAGGTGATTGATGAACTCAATGCCCAGATCGCCGCAGACGATCAGGGGGATGACCCATCACAGGCCTTGATATGATCCCATCCGGGCTTTGGATCGGACTGTTTGGTGCCCTCGGCTGGATCACGATCCTGACCCATGCCCTGATGTGTCCTGCGGCTCGGATTTGGCCACCAAAGCACCGCGCCGGACCCGTGGCCGAAGCGGTCACCGTGATGTGGTCTTGGGGGCTGACCATCTGCATTTATGTCGGATTGGTCCGATTGGGCGCAGAGGACGGCACTGTGTTGGACCTGCCAAACCCGCTACGCTGGATCGGCGGCGGTGCCTTGGCGCTGATCGGCTCAGCGTTGCACAGTTGGGGCACGGCGGCGCTTGGCCTCAAAGCCACCTGCGGCTTTTGCCCGGACGCCGCACCCTGCGACACAGGCCCATATCGCCACATCCGCCATCCGCAATACCTTGGCCAAGGCCTGTCCTTTCTTGGTCTGGCGCTGATCTCTGGTGGAGACCGCGTCTGGATCGTCGCCTGTTTGGGGTGTTTGGCGCTTCTCTTCGCTGCAAACCGAGAGTCTGCGCATCTACGCACAGCCCCTCAAACAGCGGCTTGACTGGTCAAATCAAGGCCCGCCTCATATGGTGCCGCGACCTTTATTGACAGGATACCTCCATGCCCCGCCGTTTGCCGCAACTCGAATTCACGGCACTTTTAGCCCTGCTTTTTGCCATCGTCGCCTTTTCCATTGATGCCATGCTGCCCGGCCTGCCCGATATTGCCGCCGACCTCTCCCCAAACGACCCAAATCGGGCGCAACTGGTGCTTGCGGCTTTTGTCTTTGGTATGGGGTTTGGCACGTTGGTCAGTGGACCGATTTCCGATCATTTCGGACGCAAACCTTTGATCCTGCTTGGCCTTTTGCTTTATGCTCTGGGGGCGATCTTTGCCGGGCTATCGCATTCCATGGAGATGATGCTTGTCGGTCGTGTCCTTCAGGGCTTTGGTGCCGCCTTCCCGCGCACCGTCGGCGTGGCCATGGTGCGCGACCTCTATGAGGGGCGCGATATGGCCAAAATCATCTCCTTTGTGATGACGATTTTCATGCTGGCCCCCGCCGTCGCCCCCTCTGTCGGGGCGTTGATTATTGGCCACTTTGGCTGGCACGGGGTTTTCGCGTCTTTTGTGCTTTTGGCCGCGATCAGTGCCCTGTGGTTTGGCCTGCGCCAAGGCGAAACTCTGGCCCCGGAAAATCACCGAAAGCTCAATCCGCGCGACCTGATGCAGGGCGTCCGTCAGGTGCTTGGCATCTATAATGTCCGGCTTTACATCCTGATCCTGACCCTTGGATTTGCGCAGATGTTTTCCATCCTCTCCTCGGTCCAACCGATTTATGACCAAGGTTTTGATCTTGGCGCAAGCTTTCCCTATTGGTTCGGCGCCACCGCCATCCTCAGCGCCGCAGGGGCCATCATAAACGGCAATTTGGTGACCCGTTTGGGCATGCATGTCATGATCCGTTTGGGCTACCGCATTGCCGCCATCGCCTCTCTCATCGCGCTGATCATGAACCTGACAGGCCTCGCCGGGGCCACCCCCTTTGGCTTTGCCGTGTTCTTTTTGTGGACGGTGGCGATGTTCTTTATCAACGCCTTCACCTTTGGCAATTTGAACGCTCTGGCCATGGTGCCTTTGGGGCGCTTGGCGGGCATGGGCAATTCGGTGATCGGTGCGCTGTTCACCATGGGCTCCGTGGTGATTGCCGCCCCGGTTGGGTTGATGTTCAACGGCACCCCGGTGCCGGTGATGGTCGCGGGATTGATCTGTTCTGGGCTGGCTCTGGTGTTGTTCCGCATGGAGAAACCAGAGGCCTAATCCGTTACTTTTTAGGCGCTTGAGATGCGGACTTCGCGTGATTGGCAAGGTCTTGGGCGATGGAGAACGCGCCCTTGATCTTGTCGGAATCCCGCGGCCAATCGCGGCGCACGATGATCTTGTTGTCCTTGACCTTGGCCTGACCTTTTTGCGCCTGAATGAAATCAACAAGCCCGACCGGGTTGGCAAATTTGTCATTGTGGAACTGGATCGTCGCCCCTTTTGGTCCGCCATCCAGACGGGCAATCCCGGCGGCGCGGCATTTCTCCTTGATCCGAACAACGAGCAATAAGGTATTGACCTCTTTCGGCAATTTCCCGAACCGGTCAATCAATTCTGCGGCAAAACCTTCAAGCTCCACCTTGGTGTGCAGGCCAGACAGGCGGCGATACAGCCCCAAACGCACATCAAGATCGGGCACATAAGCCTCTGGAATCAAAACAGGAACGCCCAGATTGATCTGCGGCGCCCACTGCCCATCATCGTCCAAAGTGATCGCCTCTTGACCGGATTTGATCTTGGCAATCGCCTCTTCCAACATCGCTTGGTACAGCTCAAACCCGACCTCTTTGACATGGCCGGACTGTTCCTCGCCAACCAAATTGCCCGCGCCGCGAATGTCGAGATCTTGCGAGGCCAAGGTGAATCCAGCCCCCAACATATCAAGCGATCCGAGCACCCGCAGCCGCTTCTGCGCCTGTGGCGTCAAAGGCGCGCGCGGTTTGGTGGTCAGATAGGCATAGGCACGGGTTTTGGCACGCCCCACCCGGCCCCGAATTTGGTAAAGCTGCGCCAGCCCAAACATATCGGCGCGGTGAATGATCATCGTGTTGGCGGTCGGAATGTCGATGCCGCTTTCGACAATGGTCGTCGCCAAAAGCACATCATATTTGCCGTCGTAAAAGGCGTTCATCCGGTCGTCCAACTCGCCCGCCGCCATCTGACCATGGGCGACGACATGGGTGACTTCGGGCACTTGGTCCTGCAAAAAGGCCTCAATCTCGGGAATGTCTTTGACGCGCGGCACGACGAAGAAACTCTGTCCGCCGCGATAATGTTCGCGCAGCAAGGCCTCGCGCACCGTCACCGTATCGAATTCCGAGACATAGGTGCGGATTGAGAGGCGGTCGACCGGCGGCGTGCCAATAATGGACAAATCACGCACCCCGGTCATCGACATTTGCAATGTGCGCGGGATCGGTGTGGCCGAAAGAGTGAGGACGTGAATGTCGGATTTGAGCGACTTCAGCCGCTCTTTATGGGTCACACCAAAGCGTTGTTCTTCATCGACGATCAGCAAGCCAAGGTTTTGAAACCGCACATTTTTCGCCAAAAGCGCATGGGTGCCGACGACAATGTCGATCTCGCCAGAGGCCAGCCCGTCGCGGGTTGCCGCCATGTCTTTTTGACTGACAAAGCGCGACATCGGCCGCACATTGACCGGCAGGCCACGAAAGCGTTCAGCGAAGGAGCGGAAATGTTGCCGCGCCAAAAGCGTGGTCGGGGCGATCACCGCCACCTGCGCACCAGACAGGGCCGCAATAAAGGCCGCGCGCATCGCCACTTCGGTTTTGCCAAAGCCGACATCGCCGCAAACCAACCGGTCCATCGGTCGCCCGGCTTCAAAATCTTCAAGCACATCTTCGATGGCCTTGAGCTGATCCTCGGTCTCCGAATAGGGGAAGCGCGCGCAAAACGCCTCCCACATGTCTTGTGGCGGGATCATGATCGGGGCTTTGCGGATGTGGCGTTCGGCGGCAATGCGGATCAGCTTTTCAGCGATCTCGCGAATGCGGTCTTTCATCCGCGCCTTTTTCGCCTGCCATGCGCCACCACCAAGCTTGTCGAGCAAGCCTTCATCATGGCCATACCGACTTAAAAGCTCAATGTTTTCAACAGGAAGGTAAAGCCGATCCCCGCCCGCATATTCGAGCAAAAGACATTCATGCGCCGCCCCCAAAGCGGTGACCACCTCAAGCCCACGAAAAATCCCGACACCATGATCAACATGGACAATCAAATCGCCTGCACTGAGTGACGAGTGCTCGGTGAGGAAATTTTCGGCGCGCTTTTTGCGGCCCGGACGACGCACCAAACGGTCGCCCAACACGTCCTGTTCCGAAATCACCGTGACCGATTGGCCCTCGCCAGTCGGGGCCTCAAACCCCTCTTCGAGCGCCCAGATCGACAGGAACACCCGTCCCAGACTTTGGCTTTGTCCGTCTGGCACATCACGCCAATCGTCGATCTCAACCAGCCCGGTCATGTCTTGGTCTTCGAGCAGCGTTTTCAAACGATCCCGCGCGCCCTCGGACCATGAGGCAAGCACCACCGACCCTTGTTTGCGGCGTTTCTCAACATGCTCCGCCAACTCTTCAAAAAGATTGACGTTTTCCATTTGACGCTCTGGCGCAAAATTGCGTCCTACGCGCCCGCCTGCGTCCAAAACACCGGGACCTGACGCCTGTGGCAGCGGGTGGAAATGGATCACCCGACGGCCCGCAATCGCCACCTCCCAAGCGGCATCATCTAGGTACAAAAGCGCTGGCGGACAGGGTTTATAGACGCTGTCCATCCGGCCCTTGGCCTTGAGCGCCTCACGCCGGGCATCATATTGATCAGCGATTGAATCCCAACGTGAAAGACGTGCCGCAGTCGATTGATCATCAAGGGAAATTGACGCATCCGGCATGTAGTCAAACAACGTGTCGAGCCGGGCGTGGAAATAGGGCAACCAATGCTCAAGCCCGGCGTGTTTCTTGCCCGCTGAGACCGCTTCATAAAGCGGATCATCGGTGCCTGCCGCGCCAAATTCAACGCGGTAATTTTGTCGAAACCGGGTGATGGATTCCTCGTCCAAGATGACTTCGGACACCGGGGTAAAGGTGATCTCGTCCAGGCTGTCGATGGTCTTTTGGCTGGCCGGATCAAAACGGCGCAGCCCGTCCAATTCATCGCCAAAGAAATCAAGCCGCACCGGCAGTTCCTGCCCCGGAGGAAACACATCAATGATGCCGCCACGGATTGCGTAATCGCCATGTTCGACCACGGTTGGCGCTTGGGTAAAGCCCATGCGCACGAAAAAACTGCGCAGTTCGGCCTCGTTGACGCGCTGGCCTTTGCGCATGACAAACGCCGCTTGTGCAAGCATGTCACGGGTCGGCACCCGCTGGGTCGCAGCAGAGAGCGTGGTCAAAAGCACAAAGCGTTTCGGCATCGCCCCATGCGCCAGCGCGGCCAAAGTGGCCATGCGCGCGGCGGCGACATCAGAGTTTGGAGACATCCGGTCATAGGGCAAACAATCCCAAGCCGGAAAGTCGATCACCGGCAGATCAGGTGCAAAAAACCGCAGAGCGGCGCGCAGAGCGGCGAGACGTTTGTCATCACGCGCAACATGGATCACCGGACCGTTTGAACGGCTGACCTCGCGGGCCAAAAGAAAGGCGTCGAACCCCTCGGGTGCGCCCCCAAGGGTGAGATGGGTGGAAGGTTTCATCACCGATCAGCCCCCCAGCGGACCTGTGACGATGTTTTGGTACATGCCCCACATCGCCGTGATAAAGATGGACACCATGCCGATGAGTTGCACCAAAAACCGATGACGTCGCAGCACAGAGATCAACGCCTCGCCCTTCGGCGCATGGGTCACGATGTTTTGCGCGGTGCGAATGTTGATCGCACCAACAAAACTCATCGGAAACAGCATTAAAAACACCGCCTGAGAAAATTCAACGCCGTAGAAAAAACCGGTCACGCCCAAAAGAGTGATCACCGTGGCCGCCAGCGCGGTGAGCATCAGGCCGGAGACTTCGGCGATGTTCAAAAGCCGTCCGGTGTTGATCCGCACCATGTCTTCAAGGTCTTGCATACGCTCGCCGCCCTGACGCTTGGCCTTGAGCGCCAAATCAAACGGCACGCCCAACACAAAATGCGAAGCCGTGGACCACAGGATCGCCAATCCGATCCAATACCACATGTTCGAGAATGACCGCGTGTCGAGCACTTCGAAAAGGGTTGCGTAAATATCCAAGGCTCTGCTCTTTTCTTATGGTTGGGTCTTTTGGGGCATGACGCCGCCCTAAACAGGCGGCCTCTTCAGTCTTCTAACGCGTCTGTACCGGGATGCAACGTCAGGCTGTGCAAAGTTTAGTGTCCCCACGCGGCAATTCCTACCCTTGAAGCGCCCCAAAAACCATGTCACCCAAAGACAATCGTCGCAACCGGAGGCTCTTCCCATGACCCGCACCACCGCCCCTTACCCGCTGACCCGCCTGCGTCGCCCCCGCAAAATGGAGGCCCTGCGCGGTCTTGTGCGTGAAAACAGCCTCTCGGTGGAAGATCTGATTTGGCCGGTATTTGTGCGCGAAGGGGTGGATGAGGCGACACCCATTGTGTCGATGCCAGGCGTTGAACGGCTGACGATTGACCGTTTGGTCATGGCCGCGCGTGAGGCCTATGACTTGGGCATCCCGGCGATTTGTTTGTTTCCCTATATCGAACCCGAATTGAAAACCGAAGACTGCGCCGGCGCATGGGACCCGGACAATTTGGTCAACCGCGCCATTCGGGCGATCAAAGCGGCGGTGCCCGAGCTGGCGATCATGACCGACGTCGCGCTTGATCCCTATAACATCAACGGCCATGACGGCTATGTGGTGGATGGCGAGATCGTCAATGACATGACGGTCGAGGCGTTGGTCAAAATGTCGGTGGCACAGGCCGAAGCGGGCGCGGATATCATTGGGCCGTCCGACATGATGGACGGGCGCATTGGCGCGATCCGCCGGGCACTGGAAACCGACGGACATTCGAATGTGACGATCATGTCCTATGCCGCCAAATATGCCTCCGCCTATTACGGGCCTTTTCGGGATGCCGTTGGGGCGTCTGGCGCGCTCAAGGGCGACAAAAAGACCTATCAAATGGACCCGGCCAATTCGGACGAGGCGCTGCGGCTGATCGAACGCGATCTGTCTGAGGGGGCGGATATGGTCATGGTCAAACCGGGGATGCCCTATCTCGACATTTGTCGCCGGGTGAAAGACCGCTTTGGCGTGCCGACCTTTGCCTATCAAGTGTCGGGCGAATACGCGATGGCGATGGCGGCCATTCAAAATGGCTGGCTTGATCGGGACAAGGTGATTTTGGAAAGCCTGATGTGTTTCAAACGCGCCGGATGCAACGGGGTTTTGACCTATTTCGCCCCGGCGGCGGCGCGACTTTTGCGGGGCTGACGGGCGCCCAAAAGGCAAACCATGGGCGAAACCCGCCAAAACGCGGGCCTTCGGGCTTTCGCGGGATGACAGGGCGAGGCTTTTCGTCATATACTCTCACAAAATCAATGGGCCAAAGGCCTGTAGCACCGAACAGAGCAGTATAAGGGCATTCACAATGAACAGACTTCAACGCCGGAGCTTTATGATCGGATTGGGCAGCGCGGGTCTTTTGGCCGCCTGTGACAATTCGATGCGCTCCAACGGCTCCGCCACCATTGACGCACGTGTCGATGCGACGCTGAACCATCTGTATTCCAACTACCCAGGCACCTCGGCCCTGCGTGACAAATCCGTCGGCATGCTGGTCATGCCCTTGATCACCAAGGCGGGCTTTGGCGTTGGTGGCTCTTATGGCCGTGGCGCGCTGCGGGTTGGCGGCGTGTCGGTGGATTACTACTCCTCAGCGCAAGCGACCTTTGGCCTGCAAATCGGCGCACAGCAATACGCCCATGTCTTGTTCTTCATGACCAATGAGGCGTTGAGTTCTTTCCGCAATTCTCCGGGCTGGTCTGCGGGTGCGGATATGGAATATGCCATCTCCAATCGCGGTGAAAACCTTTCGGCGGAAACCATGACCTCGCTGTCCCCGGTCATCGCCGTGGTCTTTGGCCAAGCGGGCCTGATCGCGGGGGCCACTGTTGAAGGCACGAAATACACGCGGATCATCCCGTAAGTCTTTCAAATAGAACTTAAATACAAAAAACGCGGGCCTAGTGGGGTCCGCGTTTTTATGGGTGTCCTTACGCCGCTGTGCGTCTCAGGTGTGCGCCTAAGGCACCGCCTCTTCCAGCACACCATCGGCGGACATCTGGGCGTACAGAAGCCCCTCGCGCAGCCCCCGATCCGCAACAGACAACCGATCCGTCGGCCAAATTCGCAACAGCGCCTGCAAAATCGCCGCCCCTGACATGATCAATTCCTGCCGATCTCGGCCAATGCGCGGATCGCGCTTGCGACCCTCCGGGCCCATCGACAAATAATCCCGGATCACCCGGTCGATCTGTTCCGAGGTCATCCGCAACCCATCGACTTTATTGCGGTCATAGCGTTTGAGGCCCAGATGCGAGGCCGCGACCGTGGTCACCGTGCCAGAGGTGCCGATGATCTGAAATCCTTCGCGGGCCGGATCATTGGCGTAGGGGGTGAAATCAGCAAGTTTCTCTTCGAAATACCACGACATCAGGGCAAACCGCGCCGCGTCATCTTCGACATCAGAGAATTGCTCCATCAGCGTTGCAACCCCCAAGGGCACCGAAATCCAATCGACGACTTTGGCATGGGGAAAGGGGCTGTCGGCGTTTTTGAACCCGGTGTGCAACCGCATGATCGCGCGCGGACGTTCGGCGCGCGGCACGGTCGAGAGGTCAATCCAGACCAATTCGGTCGATCCACCGCCGATATCCACCACCAAAAGCTGTTCAGTTTTGGTCGACACCAACGGCGCGCAGGAAATCACCGCCAGCCGCGCTTCTTCTTCGGGTTTGATGATCTCAAGCCGCAGTCCCGTCTCGCGTTGCACCCGGCGCAAAAAATCGCGCGAGTTTTTCGCCCGCCGACAGGCTTCGGTTGCGACCAATCGCATCCGTTTGACATCATGTTTTTCAAGTTTCTTGCGACAGACCCGTAGGGCCTGAATCGTGCGCGAAATCGACGACCGACATAACGATCCCGACGATTCCAACCCGGAGCCGAGCTGAACCGATTTCGAGAAACTGTCGATCACATGAAACTGACTGCCCTTGGGTTGGGCAATCAACATACGACACGAATTTGTACCGAGGTCTAACGCAGCATAAAGCTCCGCCGGATCGGCAAGTAGAGGCGCGGGGGTCTCAACCGCTTTCGGGAACGCGCCCGCACCAGTGGGACGCTTGGGCGTCATATCACACGCCCTCCATATCAAGTTATCCCTACCATAAGCGGATTTCTGCACATCCGGCAAGACACCTTCTGATCCTAAACCTTCACGATTTCGGTGAGGGGCCTTCTGCCCCCGATGTAAATCGTGATCACGACACAGCAGCCCCCGCCCGCCTCATGATCTTGATGAGAATTTTTCAGGCGTCCTACGCCATCCAACCCTTTCGTGTCGCGGCCCTTTCTTTTATGCGTTTGCCAGAGTTTATAAGGCGCAAAGGGTCTCTCATGTCGGATATGACCATCATCTATTGGCGTGACATCCCCGCACAGGTTCGTGTCGGGCGAGGACGTCGTGCGGCACGCGCGGTTTTGCCCGAGCGGTTTGAACAGGCGATCGACCGGGTGGCAATGCGCATCGGTGCAACCGATGGCGATGCCTATATGGCCGAATGGCGTGACCAGAGCGTGAGTTGCGAAGGCGAACCACAACAGGCCGCCGATGAAAAAGCCGCCGCATTGGATGCGGCTTATGATAAAGAGCGGCTCAAAGCCCTCATTGACAATGACGGGCGCGAGCCTGCCGCTAAAGGATAGACCATGACCCGCACCGTGATTGAGAGCAAAACCAAAACCGTTGTGATCGGCTTTGACGAACCGTTTTGCGTGATTGGCGAACGCATCAACCCGACCGGCCGCAAAAAACTTGCGGCGGAATTGGAGTTGGGCGATTTTTCCACCGTCGAACGCGATGCCTTGGAACAGGTCGCCTGTGGTGCCAGCATTTTGGACATCAATTCAGGCGCGGTGTTTTCCAACAAAATGGCCGAAGACCCGCGTTATGCTGACAACAACTTTGTCGAGCCGCCTTTGATGCGCGAACTTGTCGCCCGCATTCAGGCCATCGTCGATGTGCCTTTGTGCATCGACAGCTCGGTGCCGGACGCATTGGAAGCCGGGCTTGAGGCCGCCGAGGGCCGCCCACTGTTGAATTCGGTGACCGGCGAGGAAGAGCGCATGGAACGCGTGCTGCCGCTGGTCAAGAAATACAACGTGCCGGTTGTGGCAATTGCCAATGACGACACCGGGATTTCCGAAGACCCGGATGTGCGCTTTGAGGTCGCCAAACGCATCGTCCAACGCGCCGCCGATTATGGCATTCCCGCCCATGACATCGTGGTCGATCCACTGGTGATGCCCATCGGTGCCATGCGCACGGCGGGCCAGCAAGTGTTCACCCTCGTGCGTCGTTTGCGTGATGAGCTGGGCGTCAACACCACTTGCGGCGCATCGAACGTCTCCTTTGGCCTGCCGCATCGTCATGGCATCAACGCCGCGTTTTTACCTATGGCGATTGGCGCGGGCATGACCTCCGCGATCATGAATCCGGTCCGCGTTCAGGAAATGGAAGCGATCCGCGCCGCCAACCTGTTGATGAACCACGACCCGGACGGCACCCAATGGATCAGCTTTAGTCGGATCATGGACGCCGTGGCCGAAGGTGCGTCCTTTGCCGAAGCCGCAACCGCCTCTGCCTCGGCAGGCTCTGGTGGTGGGCGTCGCGGCGGTGGGCGTCGTCGTCGGTAAGGCGCTGTTACGCCTAGAGTATTTGGACCGCAATGAAAACAGGAGTGCGCATATGGCCCGGCTGATTTGCCTCAACAAGCCTTTCGATGTGCTCTCTCAGTTCACCGACAAAGGCACCGAAGGGTCGACCCGTCGCACCCTCTCGGACTTTGTCCCTGTGCCCAAAGTCTACCCCGCCGGGCGGCTCGATCGCGACAGCGAGGGGCTTTTGCTGTTGACCGATGACGGGCCGCTTCAGGCGCGGATTTCAAACCCGCGCCACAAGATGGAAAAGACCTATCTGGCGCAGGTCGAGGGTGATCTGGATGAGACTGCCCTGAAAGACTTGCGCCAAGGTGTCGCGCTCAAAGACGGCATAACCCGCCCTGCCCGTGCCCGCCGTGTTGACGCACCCGATTGGTTATGGCCGCGCACCCCGCCGGTGCGCTACCGCAAATCTGTGCCAGACTCCTGGCTTGAACTGACCATATCCGAGGGCCGCAATCGCCAAGTCCGGCGGATGACGGCCCATGTCGGCTTTCCCACCCTGCGGCTCATCCGCCTGTCTATCGGCCCTTGGGCCTTGGAGGGCTTAGAGAGCGGCGCTTGGCGTGATGATGATCCTTTGAAAGGTTCGAAATGAGCAACTCTGATCCTCTGGTGATTTTCACCCCGTCGGGCAAACGCGGCCATGTGGCACCGGGCACCACCGTGTTGCAAGCGGCGCGGCAGTTGGGCGTCGATCTGGATTCGGTCTGCGGTGGACGCGGGATTTGTTCAAAATGTCAGGTACAGCCGTCTTTTGGCGAACACGCGAAACACGGCATCCATGCCGACCCGGACGCGCTGAGCGAATTTAACACGGTCGAAGAGCGCTATGACCGGGTGCGTGGGCTAAAACCGGGGCGGCGTTTGGGCTGTCAGGCCGGTATCCAAGGCGATGTGGTGTTAGATGTGCCACCCGAAAGTCAAGTCCACAAACAAGTGGTGCGCAAAGCCGCGACCACCCGTGTGATCGAAATGGACCCGGCCACCCGCGCGCTGTATGTCGAGGTTGAAGAGGCCGACATGCACGCGCCCACCGGCGATTGGGAACGGTTGAAAACCGCGCTCTTTGAACAATGGCAGGTGGACCCCGCCACCCTGCCCCAGACCTTGCCGCTCGCGATGCTGATCGCGATGCAAGCCGCCCTGATCAAAGGCGAATACAAAATCACCGTGGCACTGAACACGGCGCGCGCGGGCGTGACCAAATTGGTCGGCGTCTGGCCCGGCTTCACGGAGCCGTCACTCTATGGCCTCGCTGTGGATCTCGGCTCCACCACCATCGCGGCGCATTTGACCGATCTGACCACCGGCGAGGTCAAGGCCTCGGGCGGCGTGATGAACCCACAAATCCGCTTTGGCGAAGACCTGATGTCGCGCGTTTCCTATGCGATGATGAATGACACGGGCGCGGCCGACATGACGACTGCGGTACGCGAGGCGATGAACACGCTGGCGATGGACCTTGCAACCGAGGCCGGGGTCAAGCTCAGCGATATTTATGAGGCGGTGTTCGTGATGAACCCGGTGATGCATCACCTGCTTTTGGGGCTGGACCCGACACCTTTGGGGCAATCGCCCTTTGCGCTGGCGACCAATTCCGCGATGGACCTTGCAGCGTCCGAGTTGGACCTGTCTTTTGCCGCCGCAGCTCAGGTCTATATCCTGCCGTTGATCGCGGGCCATGTCGGTGCGGATGCCGCGGCTGTCGCCCTCTCCGAGGCACCGCAAAAACGTGATCCTCTGACGTTGATCGTCGATGTCGGCACCAATGCGGAAATCATTTTAGGCAATAAAACCCGCGTTTTGGCCTGTTCTTCTCCGACGGGCCCGGCCTTTGAAGGGGCACAGATTTCATCCGGCCAACGTGCCGCCCCCGGCGCGATTGAGCGGTTGGAGATTGACCCCACCACAAAAGAACCGCGTTTTAAGGTGATCGGCTGTGACCTGTGGTCTGATGATCCCGAATTTGCCGCCCAAACGGCGGTCACGGGCGTGTCGGGCATTTGCGGATCGGGCATCATCGAAGCGGTGGCCGAAATGCGCATGGCCGGGATCGTCGATGCCAATGGTTTGATTGGCTCGGCCGAGGCCACAGGCACCGCGCGCGCGCGCGCCGAGGGCCGCACCCACAGCTATTTGATCCATGATGGGTCCAGCGAGGGCGGCCCGGTGATTTCGGTGACCCAAGGCGACATCCGTGCCATCCAATTGGCCAAATCCGCACTTTATGCCGGGGCGCGGCTGTTGATGGATGAGTTTGGCTCGGACAAAGTCGAACGCGTCGTCTTGGCCGGGGCCTTTGGCGCGCATATTTCACCGAAACATGCGATGATCTTGGGCATGATCCCGGATTGCCCGTTGGAGCATGTCACAAGTGCCGGCAATGCGGCGGGCACGGGCGCGCAGATCGCGCTTTTGAACGTGGCGGCCCGGCGCGACGTCGAGGCCTTGGTGCATGACATCACCAAGATCGAAACCGCGATTGAACCGCGCTTTCAGGAACATTTTGTCGCCGCCAATGCCATCCCCCACGCCACCGACCCGTTCACCGGGCTGCGCGCCGTGGTGACCCTGCCCGAGCCGTCGTTTAACGCCGGACCCGGTGGTAGCACAGGACGACGTCGGCGGCGATAAAAGGATGAAACTTGCGCGCGGTTTGGTGCAAATCCACTTGACCCCTGCGCGCGGTTTGACTACCTAGGCCCACACGGCGCGCGGGTATGGTGAAAAGGTATCACGGCAGCTTCCCAAGCTTTAGTTACGAGTTCGATTCTCGTTACCCGCTCCAAACGTCCCCTTTTGGCCCCAGATTTTGCAAGAGACGCAGCGTTTCGCTGGGCGATGATCCCTGTCCACGTTAGGGCTTGACCCAAAGGGGAGACACCGCATGACACATCCATTTTTAGAGACCGCCAAGGCCGCGCTGTTGCAGCGGCTTGAGAGTGAAAATTTTGAAAAATCCGTCTCATTGCGGATCAAAGACGTCGGCAATTTGGTGATTTTTGGCCAAGGGGTCGAGGTGTCTGACGCCCGTGCCGATTGCGCAATCATGGCGGATCAGGAGAGTTTTGAAAAAATTCTCGCCGGGACTTTGAACCCGATGAAAGCGGCGTTGTTTGGCAAGCTGAAGATCGCCGGCGATGCGAAAACAGCAATGAAATTTGGCGCGATGTTTGGTTGAGGCTTCACATACAAACAACGCCATACCCACCCCATAGAAAAGGCGCCATATTAGGCGCCTTTTTCACAGTTATTTCACGAGCGTTCAGGCCGTTTTGGTCCGCAAATATTGAACCAATTGCAGCGTCGAGCCATCTTTGCCCGCCCCCTCCGCCTCGCCCGCCAAAACCGGCTGCAACGCCAGGGCCAGCTCTTTGCCAAGCTCAACGCCCCATTGATCAAAGGAGTTGATGCCAAGGATCACGCCCTCAACAAACACCCGATGCTCATACAGCGCCACGATTTGCCCCAAAACGAACGGCGTGAGTTTTTCATAGGCCAAAGTGGTCGACGGACGGTTGCCCGGGAAGACACGGTGGCGGGCTTGGCGGTCAAGTTCCGCCCCCTCAAGCCCCTTGGCAGCCATGATCGCGCGCGCCTCTTCAAGCGACCGACCACGCAAAAGCGCCTCAGATTGTGCCAGACAGTTGGACACCAGCAGCTCATGCATATGCTCAAGGCCCTTTTCGTGACCAAAGCGCCCGACCAAGAATTCACAGGGCACAACCCGCGTGCCTTGGTGGATCAATTGGTAAAACGCATGCTGGCCATTGGTGCCCGGTTCGCCCCACACAACGGGGCCGCTGTTAAAGGGCAAATCCGTGCCATCCATCGCCACGCTTTTGCCGTTTGATTCCATCTCAAGCTGTTGCAAATAGGCCGGAAGACGGACCAGACGCTGTTCATAGGGGAGCACCGCACGGGTGGCGTAGCCGCAGACCTGATTGTGCCAAATGCCGACCAGCGCCAAAAGCACCGGAAGGTTGTCTTGCCACTCGGCCGTGCGGAAATGCGTGTCCATCGCTTGTGCGCCGCGCAGAAATTCGGCGAATTTTTGCGGCCCGATCGCCAACATCAGCGAAAGCCCAATTGGCCCCCAGACAGAATAGCGCCCGCCGACCCAATCCTCAAAACCAAAGACCAGATCGGGGTCGATGCCAAAGGCGGCAGTTTTGTCTTTGGCGGTGGAAAGGGCGGCGAAATGTTTGGAAATCCCATCCTCGCCGACCGCTTTGACCAACCAGCTGCGCGCTGCTTTGGCATTGGTCATGGTTTCGATCGTGGTGAAGGTTTTCGAGGCGACAATCACCAGCGTGGTTTGCGGGTTCAGCCCCTTAAGCACATCGTTGATATGGGCGCCGTCGACGTTAGAGACGAAATGACAGCGCGGGCCATCCTCATAGGGTTTGAGCGCCTCATAGGCCATCACCGGCCCCAAATCCGAGCCGCCAATGCCAATATTGACCACATTTTCAAACGGTGCGCCGGAATAGCCAGAGATCGAGCCGCGCCGCACCCGGTCGGCAAAATCATCCATCCGCGCCAGCGTGTGACGCACGCCCGCGATCACATCCTTGCCGTCGACCAAGACCTCGGCACCATCCAGATTGCGCAGCGCCGTGTGCAAGACGGCACGCCCCTCGGTGTCATTGATCTTTTCGCCCGAGAACATCGCCGCGCGTTTCTTGGCGACGCCTGCCGCCTCCAAAAGCGCCATCAGCGCCTTGATTGTGGCGTCATCAATGTTGGTTTTGGAATAATCGAACAAAAGACCATCCGCCATCGCCGAAAAACGCGAAGCCCTGTCCTCATCCTGTTGAAAAAGCTCAAGGATGGGGCGGTCTCCTGCGGCGGCATGGAGCGCTTTGAGTGCAGCGAAATCAACGGACATGTCGTCTCCTTTGGGTGGCATAGATTTGACCGGACCGTCAAACCCTTGCATCACCTCAGCTATACTGGATTTGTTTCAATCTTGCTAAGGGCTTCTTAAAACCGACCCTTGTGGGGGTTTCTTTTCCGCCCAAGGCCCCCGAAATGATCAGGGTGCCCAATGAACGGTCGCTTGGGGCAAAAACACCGACACGGGAGCCTCCTGCGCCGACAGATCCCGCGCGGCTTCGTAGGCGCTGCGTTTGCCTTGTCCCGTGATCAGAATATGGGTCGAAATCGCGGTTTTAAGCGCGTTCGCCGACAGGGTGATCCGGGGTTCCGGCGCACCGGGGGCGCGCATCGCCAAAAGCGTCGGAGACGCATCCGAGAGCGCCAAGTCCAATTGATCGGCACCGGGAAACAGGCTTGCGGTGTGCATATCGTCGCCCATGCCCAAGAGCAGCACATTGAACGGCAAAATCGCCTCTATCGCGGGCATCAATCCGGCCAAGCCCTCTTCGGGTGTCGGCACATCGGCATAAAGCGGAATGAGCCGGGCACTTGCCGCTTTGTTCACCAAAAGACGGCGTTTGAGCATGGCGGTGTTGGAGCGCTCCGATGTCTCCGGCACCCAACGTTCGTCATTGAGCAACACATCCACCCGGTCCCAGTCCAGGCTTACATCCGAGAGCGTGTCAAACACCGGACCCGGTGTGGAGCCGCCGGAGACGCAAAAACTTACCCGGTCTTGATGATCCAAAGCACTGCGCAATTCTCCGGCAATCTTATTGGCCAGATCAAGCTGCATCACCTCGCGGTCGGGATATTCAAGAAAGCTCATTCCTTGATCTCCCGCCAGCGCCGCCCTTCGCGGTGAAGCATCATCGCCGCATCATCAGGGCCAGAGGAATAGGCGTCGTAATGTTTCGGCACATCAGAACGCGCCTCCCAGCCCTCAATCAAAGGATCGGTCCAGGCCCAGGCCGCCTGCACCTCATCGCCGCGCATAAACAGGGTTTGGTTGCCGCGAATAACATCCATGATCAGCCGTTCATAGGCGTCTGGAATGTCATCCGCTTCCTCGCCCAACGCATCGGCAAAGGTCATGTCGAGCGGCACATCAATCAGCCGCATCCCGCCCGGCCCCGGCTCTTTGATCGTCACTTTCAACGTCATGCCCTCATTCGGTTGCAACCGAATGGAGAGCACATTGGCGTGACGCCCGGCCTCTTCGCCAAAGATCGAATGCGGCGCGTCTTTGAACACCACGGCGATCTCAGAGGTGCGGGCTTTAAGCTTTTTGCCGGTGCGCAAATAGAACGGCGTGCCTGCCCACCGCCAGTTGGAAATCATACAGCGCAAAGCGATGAAACTTTCCGTGCGCGAACGTGGATCGCCAGCGTCTTGGCGGTAGGACGGTTCAGTGTCGGTGGCATCATATTGACCACGCACGATGTGGTGATGGTCAATCGGCTCCAGCGCCCGGATGACTTTGAGCTTTTCGTCACGCACCGCATCCGGGTCAAACCGCGAGGGTGGCTCCATCGCGATCAGGCACAACAGCTGCATCAGGTGGTTTTGCACCATGTCGCGCATCGCACCCGATTTGTCATAATATTCGCCACGCCCGCCGACGCCGACGGTCTCGGCCACGGTGATTTGAATGTGATCGACGTATTGCGAATTCCACAGCGGCTCAAACAGGATGTTGCCAAAGCGCACGGCCATCAGGTTTTGCACCGTCTCTTTGCCAAGATAATGGTCGATGCGGTAAATCTGTGTTTCGTCGAAATGTTTGGCGAGGTCTTGGTTGAGCTTTTTGGCGCTGGCCAGATCCCGACCAAAGGGTTTTTCAACCACGATGCGCGCCTCATCGTCGGCAATGCCGTGGGCTTGCAGCCGCTCGGCCAAATCACCAAACAGGCTTGGTGCGACCGAGAAATAATAGGCTTTCACCACATCTTTGCGCATCAAATCGTGCAGCTCGCCCCAGCCATCCTCGCCCTTGGCATCGACCTGAACGTAATGCAGCCGTTCCAAAAACGCGCCGATCAAGGCGTCATCGCACTCGTTCTTTTTTGAAAATTCGCGGATCGCGTCGCGCACGATCTGACGGAACTCTGCGGTGTCATGTTCGGACCGTGCCGCACCGATGATCCGCGCGGTTTCCGGCATTTGGCCAGAGCAAAACCGGCGATACAGACCGGGCAGAATTTTCCGCCGGGCCAAATCGCCCGTACCACCAAAAATCACGAGGTCGAAATCCTCGACCGGAATGACGCGAGAAGCCATATGTCTGTTCCTTTCGGCCCGCAGCATGGGGGCTTATGAGGCGTTAGCGCTAACGTGGTTCATTTACCGCGACAGCGCCTCAGAGTCTAGCACCGCTTTGCCCCCTCTCAAGCCTGAGTTTTGCCAAAGCAACAATTCACATCCCCGTGCATCCCATTGTGCGCTCTTTTCACAACGGCGCTGAGGCTTTAGCCTGATGAAACCCGCAGCCCTGACCAGAAAGCCCGCAGAGACTTTTATGAAAGACGCGACGAAAGACATAATGCAAGACGTGGACGCCCCGCTCCGGGCCGCCAATCTCGGCAAATTCCAAGACCCCAAATGGACCGCCAAAGGCGAGGCACGGGCCACGGTCGCCCTCACTGATCCGCAAACCCTGTGGTTCAATACGGGCACCTTGTGCAATATCACCTGCGTCAATTGTTATATCGACAGCTCGCCGACCAATGATGCGCTTGCTTACCTCACGACCGCGGAGATCAACGCGTATTTGTCCGAGCTTGACAGCTTAGATTGGGGTCTGCGCGAGATTGCCTTTACCGGCGGCGAGCCTTTTATGAACCCGGATATGATCTCTATGGCGCGGGCGGCCCTTGTGCGGGGCTATGAGGTCTTGATCCTGACCAATGCGATGCAGCCGATGCAGCGCCCGCATGTCAAAACCGGGCTGGTGGCCTTGGAACGTGACTTTCCCGGCAAGCTGACGCTGCGGGTGTCGCTGGATCATTGGTCCGAGACCAACCATGACGAAATGCGCGGCGCGGGCAGTTTTCAAAAGACCTTGGCCGGTATGGATTGGGCGCGGGAT
Organism: Celeribacter baekdonensis; assembly: GCF_003047105.1. Classification (NCBI taxonomy): domain Bacteria; kingdom Pseudomonadati; phylum Pseudomonadota; class Alphaproteobacteria; order Rhodobacterales; family Roseobacteraceae; genus Celeribacter; species Celeribacter baekdonensis. The sequence goes on along the minus strand of NZ_CP028475.1, from coordinate 821,660 downwards.
GCGGGACTGACGCTCGCGGTGGCGGCCCGTTCGCTTTGGCATGAAACCGAGGCCGAGGCGCGGGCCGGATTTGCCCGTCTCTTTGCCGAACGTGACTATAAGATCGACGCGCAACACCCCGCAAAAACAGTGATTTTTCCCGAAATGGACATGTCCGTCGAAGTGCCTGAAATCACCACCGCCTGTTGGGGCATCCTGCATAAATCGCCGCGCGATGTGATGTGCGCCTCAAGCCGGATGGTGGTCAAACGCAAAGGGGCTGAGCCGTCGGTTGTGGCCTGTACGCTCTTGCCCTACGCGCCGGAATTTGAACTGGGCGCGACCTTGCGCGAGGCCTCTGGCGAGGTGGCGCTCAATCATCCGCATTGTGCGAAATTCTGTGTCTTGGGTGGGGCGTCCTGTTCGGCTTGATGTCGCCTCCAAAGGCTCAGGCGTCCAATTCGCTGTCCCAATAGAGATAGTCGATCCAGCTTTCGTGCAAATGGTTTGGCGGAAATTTCCGCCCCATATTGCGCAACTCCTCGGACACCGGCGGGCGTGGCGGTTTGCGCAAAGACATGCCCACCTGACGCAGGGATTTTGACCCTTTCTTCAGGTTACATGGCGAACAGGCCGCCACCACATTTTCCCAAGACGTAATCCCACCACGGGCGCGCGGGATCACATGGTCAAAGGTCAAATCGCCGCGTGAGCCGCAGTATTGGCAGCAAAATTCATCCCTTAAAAACAAATTAAAGCGCGTGAAGGCCACGCGCTTTTGAGGTTTGACATAATCTTTAAGGACGACAACAGAGGGGATTTTGATCCTGCAACTCGGACTGTGCACGTAATCGTCATATTCGGCGACAATATCCACCCGGTCCAAAAACACCGCCTTCACCGCTTCTTGCCACGGCCAAAGCGACAGCGGGTAGTAGGACAAAGGCCGATAATCCGCATTGAGCACCAAGGCGGAATGAGCCTTCACCGCATTCGGTTCACGCACAAAATGTGTTCTGAAATCTCCGTCCATCCTCACGCACCAATCCTGCCTTGCGACCATCTGGGTTCAAGGACGGGACACCCCGTCCCTCATATATCTCCACTATATATCGCGGCTTAAACCTGACAAGCCCCTGTATATATGTAGTCCGTTCTCCTACGTTTTATCGCGTATTCGTGACGCCTCTGTGACGGGACGCGCGCACATCTGGCCCAGAGTTTAAGCAAAGGGGCCCGAAACCTCTCCCGTAAACGCCATTTTTTGGGCAAACACGTCATCATGCGTCACCACAATCATCGCACCACGCCAGTGTGACACCCCAATCTCAAGCGCCTCAAGGGCCGTGAGATCAAGGTGATTTGTCGGTTCATCAAGCAGTAAAAGCGGTGGCACCTCAGGCCCCGCGCCCAAAAGCGCAATCCTCGCACGCATCTTTTCACCCCCCGACAGCCCCTGTACCGGCGCATGAACCGCATCGCCGCGAAACCCGGCGCGGGCCAGACATGCGCGCATCTGTGCTTTGGCAAGCGTTGGAAAGGCCTGTTCCGCAGCCGCGATCAAAGACCCAGACTCTTCGGAAAACCCGCCATTTTGATCCAGAACCGCACAGGACACGGATCGGGTCACTTGCCCCGAAATCGGTGCAATTTCCCCGGCAACCGCCCGCAAAAGCGTTGATTTCCCGGCCCCGTTTGGCCCAGAGACGCGCAACCGCGCCGGGCCGACCATGCTCAGATTGATCGGCCCAATGTGCTGACCCCCAACCGCAAACACCGCATCTTCAAGTTGTAAAATCTGCTTTGATGGCGGCAGAGAAACCTCGGGAAAATCCATATGCACCGGGGTTTTGACCTCGATCTGACGGGCGATCTCTGCCTGCTTGCCCTCCTGCGCCGCCAGTTTGCGCCTTTCTGCCGAGATCCGCGCCGACGCACTGTTTTGCGCGCCCTCTTTGGCCTTGTCCAAAAGCATTTTCGACTGCGACCCGTCGCGGAGCTGTCGCCCTTGGCGGGCCCGGCGGTCTTGACGCGCGGCGGCCTCGCGCCGTTTTGCCTCGCTCTGCTTTTCCTGACGCTGTATGCGCGTGGACGCCTGTTGCAGCCGCGCCAAATCCGCGTCCCGTGCCGCCGCGAACGCCGTCCAGCCACCGCCAAACACCGTGACGCCACCGTCCGGGTCTAACGACACAATCCGGTCCATGTGATCCAAAAGCTGACGATCATGGCTGGCGACGAGCGCGATGCCGCCATGAATGCGACTGTGGTCGCGCAGAGCCTGCGCCACCATCGCCTGCCCGTCCCGGTCCAATGCATTGGTCGGCTCATCAAGGAGAACAATCTCCGGCGCCTCAAAAAACAACGCCGCCAAACGGGCGCGAAGCTGTTGACCGCCGGACAGCGCACCGAGCGTGCGGCTGAGCTCCACATCCGACAGGCCGAACCGATCAAGCTGCGCCCAAAGCCGCTCTTCGAGGGCCCAATCTATCGCCTCGAACGCCGCTTTGGTCGGTTCACCCCGCACAGCGCGACGCAAATCCATGAGCGGCTCCGAAACCCCGAAGAGATCCATCACACGCACCGAGAGCGCGGCCTGTTGATCCAACAGCCGCACAGGATGGGAACAGGTGCATAAACCCGTCACCAAAGGCGCGCCAATCCGGCCCGCGATGAAATTTAAAACTGTGGATTTCCCCGATCCATTGCGCCCAACAAGCCCGGTCACACCGGGGCCAAGCGTGAGATCAAATGCCCGCCGGACAGTCGGGCGGTCGACCGATCGGGCGGTCGCGGACGCTTTAGCGCTTGCGACGGTCCTCAACGCGGATGCGGATAGGGAGACGTTGCTCAGTCGGATGCTGAGACTTCGAGATGAGGGCATAGGCCACCATGACAGCAGTTGCACCAAAGGCGATTGCGGTGGTCATGATCAGGTCCATTTTTAAGCCCTCCTAGCTATTGATAGAAATGTAACACCCAAAGGCCCGGGGTCAAGGGGCTGGACCTCTCTGCAGGTCCAGCTTTGGCGCAAAAGATGAAAAGAGCGCTAATTTCCGCCGATAAAACATCAAAATGACGACTTTAACCTTTGGCAGGCACGTCATAGCCCAGTTTTTCACGCAAAAACGCCAAGGCCACGGAAAGCCCATCCGGCGAAATCCCGTGTCCCGTGCCGCGCATGATATGGGCGTAGGTTTCAAACCCCGCGTCCTGCAACGCCTGACCGGCTTCGGGCAGCGCTTGCGGCGGCACGACGTCGTCCTCATCGCCATGCAGCAACAACACCGGCATTTTCACCCGCATCTCGTCTCCGAGCATTTCAGGTTCCAAAAGGCGGCCCGAGAAGCCGACAACACAGGCCATCGCATCCTCGCGACGAGGCGCAACATGCAGCGACATCATCGTGCCTTGGGAAAAGCCAACGAGCGCCAATTGATCGGCCTCGATGCCGTAATCGACCATGATATTGTCGAGATAATCATTCAATTCATCGACTGCGCGCATCATCCCGTCGCGTGACTCCTCCTCGGAGGAGCCATCAATCCAAGGGATCGGAAACCATTGGTATCCCATCGGATTTCCGGTGCAGCGCTCCGGCGCATCCGGCGAGAAAAACACCGTATCGGGCATATGTTCGCCCAAAGGGTCCGCCAGCCCCAAAAGGTCTTTGCCATCCGCGCCATAGCCATGCACGAACACGACAATGGAATTCACCCGGCCCGACAGGCTGTCTTTCATATGGTTGGTCAGATTGGTCACGTCACATCCCCTGTCTCAAATCACGTCTCACCGCACGCCTTCGCGCTGTTTCTGCACCCGGTAGTAGGCCCAAAGCAGCCGCGCCGCAACCGCGCGCCATGGGGTCCAGTCTTCGGCCATCTGCCGCATGACCCGCTCCTTTGGCCGCTCCGGCAGATCAAACAGGATCTTTGCCGCTTCTTGCAGCGCCAAATCACCGGGCGCAAAGACATCGGCATGACCCAATGAGAACATCGCGTAAATTTCAGCGGTCCACACGCCAATCCCCGGCACATCAACCAGCGTGGCAATCACATCGCGTGTCGGTGCGTCCCTGAGTGCGCGAAAATCAATCCGCGCCTCGGCCAAGGCTTTGGCATAGCGCACCTTTTGCCGCGACAGGCCACAGGTGCGCAGTTCGTCCTCGCGGGCCCACATAATCTTACGCGGCCCGGTCAGTTTGGCGGCTTTGAGCCGCGCCCAGATGCCATTGGCGGCAGCGACGGAGATTTGTTGGCTGACAATCGCAGCGAAAAGGGGTTCGAACCCGTCTTTGTTGCGTCTGAGTGGCAAAGGCCCGGTCAGGGTCAAGGCCTGAGCAAAACGCGGGTCATACCCGGCCAGCCACGCGGCCCCTTCGGAGACATCGGCAGCGCAGGTGATGATCCTATGTGCGCCCATGTGCCTCGGCCCATTCCAGCGCATCGAGCACCTGTTCGCGCCGCTCAATCCCCGCAGGCACCGCTGGCCGAGCGATCATCGCCACCGAAATCCCAAGGCGGCGCGCGGCGTCCAATTTCGCGCGTCCAGACGCGCCACCAGCGTTTTTCACCACCATCCAATTGGGGTTGAGCGCGCGCAGGGCCTCGATTTCCGTGTCTTCGGAAAACGGCGGCCGCCCGATGACAAAGGCTCCATTCGGATAGGGAAACGCCCCCTCAGGTGGGTCAATCACCCGGCAAATCAAATGCCGATCCGCCAAATGCGCCATCTGGGACAGGCTTTGCCGCCCGGTTGCCAAAAACACCCGCGCGCCCACCGGGATGATCGCCGACAAGCCCGCGTAATCCGCCACTTCATGCCAGGCATCCCCTGGACGCGAGCGCCAACCGGGCCGCTCATAGCGCAGATACGGCAGGCCGCGCGCGGCACAGATCCGCGCGGTGCGGGCGGTGATCTTGGCCGCAAACGGATGGGTCGCGTCAATCACCGCGGTGATGCCCGCCCTGTCCAAATAGGCCTCAAACCCGGCGTCACCGCCAAAGCCGCCGACCCGTGTCTCCACCGCCATCGGCAATGGCGCGCGCGTCACCCCGGCCAAGGAGGCCACGGTTTTGACCCCCGCCTCCGCCATATACCCCGCAAGGTTGCGCGCTTCCGTTGTGCCCGCCAATAAAAGGATCATTCTGCCTGTCCTATAATCTCGCCTTTGCGGTCAATCACCACGATGTCAAACGTGGTGGCTCCTCCACCAAACCGCGCGTCGACCGCCGCCAAGGCCTTTTGCGCGACCAGACGGGCAAAGTCAGCCCCGCATCGCTCATACATCTCCAGTGCCGTGTTCGATTGTGCAAGATCCGGGTCATTCATCTCACTGGCCCAAAAGTCGAAATCGACCTGCGCGCGTTTGGAATGCAGGTCCATCTCGCCCTGCGCCAGCTTGGCGATTTTGCCAATGCCGCCGCCGATGGTGACGCGTGGCACCGGGTGTTTGGCCAGATATTTCAACATCCCACCGGCGAAATCGCCCATGTCCAACATCGCGCCTTCGGGCAAATCATACAGCCCGCGCACCACCCGTTCAGACGTCGCACCGGTGCAGCCGGCCACATGGGCCAGCCCCTCGGCGCGCGCCACATCAATGCCGCGATGGATCGAGGCAATCCACGCCGCGCAGGAAAACGGTCGCACAATGCCCGTGGTGCCCAGAACCGACAATCCGCCTTGGATGCCCAGCCGGGGGTTCCATGTTTTTTGCGCAATCTCGGCCCCACCGGGGATCGAAATCGTGATTTCAATATCGGGGGATTGGGCCAGTCGCGATGCCATTTCCGCGACTTGATCCGTCATCATTTGACGCGGCACCGGGTTGATTGCGGGGTCTCCGGGCGGGATCGGCAAGCCGGGTTTGGTCACCATGCCGACGCCCTCGCCCGCTTTGAACACCACGCCGCCAGATGACACAGCAACACGCGCACGAATTTCCGCACCGTGGGTGACATCGGGGTCATCCCCCGCGTCCTTGATGATGCCGACCTCGGCCCAGCCTGCCCCCTCAGCGCGATATGAGAGTGCAAATTCCGGCCGCTCGCCTTTGGGCAAGGTGATCCGCACCTTATCGGGAAATCCTTCGCCCCATAACGCCATCAACGCCGCGCGGGTCGCCGCCGTCGCACAGGCCCCGGTGGTCCAGCCCCGGCGCAAAGGTTTGATCACATCCGTCATTGCGGCGACTATAAAGCCAGGCACGTCAGATTGACCACGGTGATTTTCACGCACGCATTGGATTGAAACGCTTTGTCAAACCCCCTCTCACCCGTCATAAATCCATCATGACCGAATCCATCATGACCGACTCCGCGCTGACGCTTCCCGGTGGCACATGGCCCACCCTTGAACCCGGATGGGTTTGGCTTTGTGGCGCGGGTCCCGGTGATCCGGGGCTGATGACCTTGCATGCGATCCATGCCCTGCGTCAAGCGGATGTGATCGTCTATGACGCTTTGGTGTCGCCTTTGATCCTTGACTGGGCGCGCCCCGAGGCCGAACAGATTTACGCCGGGAAACGCGGTGGCAAACCCTCGGCAAAACAGACCGATATTTCGTTGCAACTCGTTGATTTGGCCCGCGCGGGCAAACGGGTGTTGCGACTCAAAGGTGGCGATCCCTTTGTCTTTGGTCGGGGCGGCGAAGAGGCGCAGACCCTCATCCAACACGGCGTCAATGTGCGCATTGTGCCGGGGATTTCGGCGGGGATCGGGGGCCTTGCCTATGCCGGCATCCCGGTGACGCATCGCGACGTCAATCAATCGGTGACCTTTGTCACCGGCCATGATCAGCGCGGTGAAACCCCGGACACGCTGGATTGGGACGCTTTGAACCGGGCGTCGGGCGTGTTGGTGATCTATATGGGGATGAAACACGCGCCCTCGATCCAAAAGGGTCTGTTGGACGCGGGTCGCCCAAAGGACGAACCTGTCGCTGTGGTGTCCCAAGCCACAACGCCGAACCAACAGGTGTTGGAAACCACTTTGGGCGCGATGGTGGACGACATTGCTGCCAACCACATGGAACCGCCCGCGATCATCTGTATCGGGCGCTCGGTGTTGATGCGTCAGGTGTTGGATTGGCAAGCCCTGGCCCGTGGCGAAGCGCCGCGCAATCTTGACCCGCTGGGACGTGGCAAACCCGCCGAGGAGCGGTGATGACGCGCGGGCTGTTGATCGCCGCGCCGAGTTCCGGGTCTGGCAAAACCACGCTGACCCTTGGCCTTTTGCGCGCGCTCTCGCGGCGCGGCCCCCCCGTGCGTGGCGCAAAATCCGGCCCTGATTACATTGATCCGCGCTTTCACGAGGCCGCTTGTGGTGCGCCCTGTCCGAATTTGGACGCTTGGGCGATGCGACCGGATCGGTTGCATGATTTGGCTCAGGGCGCAAATGCCGACGACACAGTGATCATCGAAGGCGCAATGGGCCTGTTTGATGGCGCGCCGCCCGCGGGCAAAGGCGCATGCGCCGATCTGGCCCGGCTGTTCAACCTCCCGGTGATCTTAGTGGTCGATGCGTCGCGCATGGCCGGGTCTGTCGCGCCTCTGGTGGCGGGATTTTCGGCCCATGATCCAAGCGTGCGTGTTGCGGGCGTGATCCTCAACAAGGTCGGCTCCGAGCGCCACAAGACCATGCTGCTGCGCGCCTTGGCCCCCTCTGGCATCCCGGTGTTCGGCGCCCTGCCCCGATCCATGACATTGACCCACCCGGATCGCCACCTTGGTCTGGTTCAGGCCGGAGAACGCCCGGATTTAGACGCCTTTTTAGACGCCGCCGCCGATGCGGTGGAGGCGGCTTTGGACGTCGACGCGATCTTGGCACTGGCCGCCCCGATCACAGGCACGGAGCACAGCCCGCGCACCCCGCCCCCGGCGCAAAGCATCGCCGTGGCCCGCGATCAAGCCTTTGCCTTTGCCTATCCGCATCTGTTGAACGATTGGCGTGAGCAAGGCGCAGAAATTCGTTTCTTTTCACCGCTGGCCAACGCCGCCCCGCCGCCTTGCGATCTGGTCTATCTGCCCGGCGGCTACCCGGAGTTGCACGCCGGACGCCTCGCCGCCTCGCATGTGTTTTTGCAAGGCCTGCGCGAAGCGGCGGCACGGCGCACAATCTATGGCGAATGTGGCGGCTATATGGTGTTAGGCGATGGCATGATTGACGCAGACGGGGTGCGGCACAAAATGGCCGGGCTTTTGGCGCTTGAGACCTCCTTTGCCGCGCGCAAATTGCATTTGGGCTATCGTCACGCTGTGGCACAGGCCGGGCCATTTCCTGGCCCATGGAGCGCGCATGAATTCCACTATGCCAGCACGATCAAAGCCACGGGTCAGCCGCTTTTTGAGGTGCGCGATGCCGAAAACACCGATCTTGGGCCGCAAGGTTTGATCAACGGGTCGGTGTCCGGGTCATTCCTGCACCTGATTGATCGGGCATAGGGCCATCCACGGCCAGCTAGGTCAAAATCGCAAAGCGACCCCTTGAAAGACGCGGCTTTCCAACCGGGCCCGCGCCCGTTACACCCGGTCGGACATATTCACAGATCCGCAAGAGTTCCCCATGCCCGAGCACGCCATGCCAGAACACGTCCTGACCGCCGATCCCTCCCGCGCCCGTCGCAACGTGTACATCCTTGTGATGGCGCAGGCCTTTTTGGGCGCACAGATGTCGATGATCTTCATCATTGGCGGGCTGGCCGGGCAATCTTTGGCCAAAAACCTGTGCTTTGCCACCTTGCCGATCTCCGCGATCGTGTTGGGCTCGATGTTAGCCGCGACGCCTTTGTCGGCGGCGATGCAGCGCTATGGCCGCCGCGCCGGATTTTGGATCGGCACCAGTTCTGGTGCGATTGGTGCCTCCATCGGGGCCGTGGCGCTGTTGCAGCAAAACTTTTGGCTCTTTGTCGTTGGCGGATTGTTCACCGGGGTCTATCAATCGTCCCAAGGCTTCTTTCGCTTTGCCGCCACCGACACCGCCGATGATGCGTTCAAACCGAAAGCCATCTCCTATGTGCTCGCGGGTGGTTTGGCCTCGGCCATCATCGGCCCGCAATTGGTCAAACTCACCTCTCAAGCGATGGTCGTGCCCTTCCTTGGCACCTATTTGGCCGTGATCGCGATCAATATCATCGGCTCCGCGCTGTTCCTGTTCCTGCGCATCCCCAAACCGCCCGTCTCCGTGCATGGCCATGTCGTTGGCCGCACCCGGCGTGAGCTGTTGCGCGAACCTCGGGTCTTGGTGGCAATCATCGTTGCCATGGTGTCCTACGCCTTGATGAACTTGGTGATGACCTCCACGCCCTTGGCCGTGGTTGGCTGTGGCTTTGAACAAAACACCGCCGCCGATGTGGTCTCGGCCCATGTTTTGGCGATGTTCATCCCGTCCTTTTTCACCGGCTTTCTCATCACGAAATTTGGCGTCGAACGGATCATGGCCACCGGGCTTTTGATCCTTGGCACCGCCGGGATCGTCGGCATGATGGGCGTGAATATCGAAAATTTCTTTGTCGCTTTGGTGCTTTTGGGGGTCGGTTGGAACTTTGGCTTCATTGGTGCGACGGCGATGCTGTCTTCCTCGCATGAGCCCTCTGAACGCGGGCGCATTCAGGGCCTCAACGACCTCATGGTCTTTGGTGGCGTGACCGTGGCCTCGCTGGCCTCAGGTGGATTGATGAACTGTTCCGGCGGCTCGGCGCAGGACGGTTGGACCGCCGTCAACCTCGCGATGATCCCGCTGTTGACCTTGGCAGGCGGCGCGTTGATTTGGCTCTGGATGCAGCCGAAATCGAAATGATTTCCTGACGTTACAATCCGGCCTCGGCCCGCAAGCGATCGCGGTGCCGAGCCAACCACAGCGCCGACATATAGAGTGGCCCAACGTCCAATTGACCCGCATCACACATCTGCATCAGCCGATCAAAAGAGATAAGATAGGAGGCGATGTCTTCATGTTCACTCTCAAGCCCACCGACCCCCGTCACATCATCGGGCAGATCGGCAATGCCGATATAGGACAACACATATTCGGTGATCCCGCCGCTTGAGGGGTAATATTCGGCGATTTTATGCAGCGCGGAGAGGGCGATCCCGGCCTCTTCCACCGCCTCGCGCCGGGCAGTGTTTTCCGCCGTCTCTCCCGCATCAATCCGCCCCGCGATAGGTTCCAACATCCATGGTCGGGCATCGCCGCGCGCATAGGGGCCAAAGCGGAATTGTTCGATCACCAAGACCCGATCGCGCAGCGGATCATAGGGCAAAACCGTCACCGCATCCGCCATCAAAAACGCCGCACGGCGCATCTCACAGGAGGTGTCCCCGTCAAACCGTGTGTGGGTCAGATGGGTTTCATCGACGGCAAAAAAGTAGCTGTAGGGGATTTGGCGATCGGTTTCGATCACATCACGCCGCGTCATATCACGGCGATCCGTAGCACGCGGACGCCAACTCTGACTGGCCTGTAGCCGCGCCCAAGCCCGGATCAGGATCATGCCACGCAGCGCGCGCAAATCACCGACGGTCTTTTGACCGATATACAGCACCACCTCCTCAGCCGCCGCGCGCAAAAAGGCCTCGGTGAGATAGGGTTCATCGCCCTCTATCACCTCATGCAAAAAGGTAATCTGCTCTTGGCTGTAGCGATCTGAAAGGGCGCGGTATTGGGGCGGCATCTGGTCCATCACAGGGTTGGTCATGCCCATTTTCGCGCTGCCTTTTCCGTCATCCACCCGCCGAAAAGCCCACCAACGACCAGAACGACCAAAACATCCGGTTTGATCAGATAGAGGCCATATTCGCGCATCAAATCAACCATCCCCACCAAAGCATCGCCCGGACCGTGATAGCGGTGTGACATGGAGCGATGTATCATGGTTTCAAACGCGAAATAGAACACGCTCCAAAACGCCAGGATGATCGACGAGGACAGGCCATAGCCATAGGCGGCCCGCATCGTGTCTCCGGCCCGTTTGCCCATGAACAACCAGCCAGTCAAAAATCCAAACGCGGCACTGATGTAGGACATAAGCCCGAATTGCGAGCCTTCGGGCAGGTGGTTTTTGACCAATTCCGCCGCGAACCAGGCCAAAAGGGCGAACCAGATCGACGAAACAAGTTTTGCGGCTGTGGGCATTGGCACCTGCTTTGGAGTTAGGAACGCAAGGAGGTCACGACGTTTTGGTCATCGTAATCTGTGTTACGTCGCAATTTCCACTGTGAAAGGTCGCAGCGCAAGAGGCGAGATAAAAATTCCACATCCGGCGGAACCGATCATCGAACCCAAGGGCCTCGATTTGATCCCATTTGGCGTTAAAGACCTCATGCCAGCGCCGCAAGGTGATGCTGTAGCTTTCGCCGAATTCCTTGGATGTCACAAACTCAAGCCCGGATTTGGCAATCTGGTCACTCAGCACTGTGGGACTTGGCAACATGCCACCCGGAAAGATGTATTTTTGAATGAAATCAACGGAGGACCGATAAATTTCAAACCGACGATCTTGCAGCGTGATGATTTGTAGCGTGGCATTGGCCCCCGGTTTCAAACAGTCGCGCAGGGTGCCGAAATAGGTCGGCCAGTATTTTTCTCCCACCGCCTCAAACATCTCGATCGAGGCAATACCGTCATATTGGGCGCGCTCATCACGGTAGTCTTGCAGTTTGAGTTGCACCCGATCCGACAAGCCCGCGTTTTTGATCCGTTCAGCGGCAAATTTATACTGTTCCTCGGAAATCGTCAGCCCGGTGACTTTGAGACCGCGTTGACCCGCCGCATATTCGGCAAAACCGCCCCAACCACAGCCTATTTCCAACACATGATCGCCGGGCTTCACCCCCATCTCATCCACCATAGAGGCGTATTTGGCGATCTGCGCGGCCTGCAAACTTTGCTGCCCCTGCTCAAACAAAGCCGAGGAATAGGTCATCGTTTCATCCAGCCAAAGCCCATAAAATTCATTGCCCAAATCATAGTGATGAGAAATGTTTTTCTTGGCCTGACGTTTGGAATTGTTGTTCAACCAATGCCGCATCCGCTCATAGGCGCGCACAAACGCCATGCCCGGAAATCCGTCATAAAGATCATCATTGTCGGCATGGATCAGGTCCATGAACGCCATCAAATCGGGTGTGCTCCACCCCTCATCGAGGTAATCTTCGCAAAACCCAAGATCGCCCTCGCGAATGAGCCGGGCAAAGACATCGTCTGAGTGGATATGAAGTTCAGCTTCAGGTCCCTTCGCGTGCCCTTCGGCGCGAAACACCCGACCATCCGGCATCACAAAATCCAACCGCCCGCGTGCCATATTGGAGGCAACATCAAACACTTGCGTAAAATAACGCGGCAGGTTGCCCTGCCCTTCGGTGGTTCTATAGACCTCTTTGGCCCGTGCCGGCAGTGTGGTTTGATCAAGCATCTTGGCCTCCGTTTATCCCTGTAATGTCGTCATCTGGTTCATCTTGGATTGCGGATCTGACGGGATATGTCGTCCCGTTTTACGCTCCAAATATAGCATAAATTCGCGTTTCGTCACGTTTTGAGCCGCGCATAGGCCGCAAGCGCCCGCTCGCGCCCCTCTTTCAACCCAATGATCGGCTCCGGGTATATATCCTGATGAGACAGGTCCCAACTTTTGGGCACAGCCGCAAAATAGGACAACGACGTCTCACTTGGACGCGCCTGTTCTTCGGCAATCCACGCCCGCATATAGGCCCCATCGGCATCAAATTTCTCTGCCTGACCATCGGGGTTAAACACCCGAAAATAGGGGGCTGCATCGGGGCCGCATCCGGCCACCCATTGCCATCCCATCGCATTGGCCGCCGGGTCCCAATCTATCAAACAGTCCTCAAACCACGCCCGGCCAATGCGCCAATCGGTCAGCAGATGTTTGGTCAAAAACGACGCCACAATCATCCGCGCCCGGTTGTGCATCACCCCCGTGACATACATTTCGCGCATCGCGGCATCGACAAACTGCACCCCGGTTCGCCCGCGCCGCCACGCCTCGGCGTCGTCATTCTCGCCACGCCATTCAAACCCATCCCAGCCCTCGCGGTGATTGCGATGGGGCAAATCCGGTTCGTGATACAACAGATGATAGGCAAACTCGCGCCAGACCAGTTCTTTCAGGAAATGCTCGGCACCTGCTGCGCCCGTCTCCATCGCATGCCATCCTGCATGCCATATACGTCGCGGTGATATTTCGCCGTAGGTCAAGTTCTCCGACAGGCCCGAACACACCGGCTCCGCAGGGAAATCGCGTTTGGCCTTATAGGCCTCGACATGCTGCGCGATAAAGGCGTCGAGCCGGGCCAAAGCCGCCTCTTCACCGATGTGACAATGGGCCAAGACCACCTTGGCCCCGCGCTGCATTGCTGCCCCCATTTGCCAATCGCTCAGGGCCTCGCTTTCGGGCCAGGCCTGTGGCCAAGTCACCTTTGGCACAGCCAAAACATCGGCCACATCGCGTTCACGCACTGTCTTCCAAAACGGCGTGTAGACCTTGTAATAGCCGCCGGTTTTGGTCTCGACGGTCCAAGGTTCAAAACACAAATGACCGTTTGAGGATTGCGCCTCAATCCCCGCGGTTTTCAATGTCGATTTGACAGCCGTGTCGCGCGCAATCACCGCTTTGTCGTACAAACGGTTCCAATACACGCCCTTGGCCCCGACCTCTTTGGCCAGTTCCAAAAGCACCTCAGAGGCCGCCCCGGAACGCAAGATAACGCGCCCGCCCAAGGCCTCAATCCGTGCAATCAGATGCGCCAACCCAAGCCCCATCCGCCATTTCGGCGCCGCGCCCAAATCGTCCACAGTCTCATCACACACAAACACAGGCACAACCGCGCCCAAAGCAGCCGCCGCGACCAAAGCCGGGTTGTCTGAAAGGCGAAAGTCTCGCCGTATCCACCAAATTGACGTCATTTTCTCTCCGCGTTCCAAATGGTTACGCACAGGTCACAGACTTGGATCACTCTCACGGCAAATTATTTTCACGGCAAATTATTTTGACCGGGACTTTTACCGTGACCCGATTGCTCAGATCACGCCGCCGCCTCGTCGCGGTCTTCGGCCTGTGCCGCCCACATCGCCGCGTATTTGCCATGGGCGCTCAACAGCCTCTCATGGGTGCCGCGCTCGACCACCTGCCCCTGTTCCAGCACCACGATCTCATCGGCATCGGCGACGGTTGAGAGCCGGTGCGCGATGGTGATCACGGTGCGGCCTTCGCCAGCGGCTTTGAGCGCGTCCAAAATATCACGCTCGGTCTGGGTATCAAGCGCCGAAGTCGCCTCATCAAGCAACAGGATCGGTGGATCTTTGAGCAGCGTGCGGGCAATCCCCACCCGTTGTTTTTCCCCGCCTGACAGCTTCAACCCACGTTCCCCCACCTGAGTCTCGTAGCCCTCTGGCAGGCTCATGATGAAATCGTGAATCCGGGCCTTTTGCGCGGCTTTGACGATCTCCTCATAGCGCGCCCCGTCGCGACCATACCCGATGTTATAGCGGATCGTGTCATTGAACAGCACCGTGTCCTGCGGCACCACGCCGATGGCGGCGTGCAGGCTGACCTGTGTCACATCACGAATGTCCTGACCGTCGATTTGAAGCGACCCGCCGGTGACCTCGTAAAACCGAAACAGCAACCGCCCGATGGTGGATTTGCCCGACCCGGATGGGCCAACAATCGCCAAGGACCGCCCAGCGGGCACGACAAGATCAACCCCTTTGAGGATCGGACGGGCCGGGTCGTAATGAAATTCAACCGCGTTGAGCGCAACCGCTCCGCCCGCCACCTTGAGATCGGGCGCGTTGGGCGCATCGAGAATTTCGGCGGGTTGATGCAACAGATCAAACATCGCCTCCATATCAACCAACCCCTGACGGATTTCGCGGTACACAGTGCCAAGGAAATTCAACGGCATGGTGATTTGCACCATATAGGCGTTGACCATGACGAAATCGCCCACGGTCATCGTGCCTTTTTCAACCCCAAGCGCGGCCATGACCATCACGATCACCAGCCCCGCCGTGATCAAAAAGCTTTGGCCAAAATTGAGAAATCCCAGCGAGTATGCGGTTTTGACCGCCGCTGTCTCATAGGCCTCCATCGCTTTGTCATAGCGGGCCGCTTCGCGCTGTTCCGCGCCGAAATATTTCACCGTTTCAAAGTTCAAAAGACTGTCGATCGCCTTTTGATTGGCGTCGGTGTCTTGGTCATTCATCTCTTTGCGCAGCTTCACCCGCCATTCGGTGACCTTAAAGGTAAAGACCACATAGGCGAGGATCGTCCCGGCCAACACCGCCATATAAGAGGCACCAAAGGCGAGAGAGACGACCACGAGGATCATCCCAAGTTCAATCGCCAAAGGCCCAATATTGAACACCAAAAACCGCAGCAAAAACGCCACGCCTTTGGTGCCGCGTTCAATGATCCGGCTGAGCCCCCCGGTTTTACGCGCGATGTGATAGCGCATCGAAAGAGCATGAATGTGATTGAAGGTCTCAAGCGCCAATTTGCGCAGCGCCGATTGCGCCACCGGGGCAAACACCACATCGCGGAGCTGATTGAACCCGTTCGACATCAACCGCGCCATACCGTAGGCCACGGTCAACCCAACCGCTCCCGCGCCCAACATCCAAGCGGCCGATTTGGCGTCTCCGGCCAAAGCGTCAACGGCAGATTTGTAGAGCACAGGCGTGCCAACGGTGACGACTTTCGCCCCCATCAAAAACACCAAAGCAATGATCACCCGGATTTTGGTGGCACGGACTTCGGCTTTTGGACCCTCGTTGGGCCAAAAATACGGGATCACGGCACGGATCACCGCCCATCCGTTTTTCGGGCCTTCGGTGGTGGTCATCGGGCGATTGCCGCGCATGTGGGCTGCCTTTCGGTGGCGTATTTCAAAGCGAGGGACACAATCGCGCAGACGACAGCCGGGCACAAGCCCCGATGCCGCACAGCCTGCTGTGCCTCAGGTATGGCGCGGACCCCAATCACTCAGGCAAAACGAAAATCTGCCCCGGATAGATCAAATCAGCGTCGCGGATTTGGCTTTTGTTGGCGTCAAACACCCGCACATACATCACCCCATCACCGTAAGTCGCCGAGGCAATGCCCCACAGCGTATTGCCGGGCTGAACGGTCACCGAGGTGATGCGTTTGGCCGGGACGGCGGGCGGTTGCGCCGCAGAGGACGGTGCAACAGAGGGCGGGTCTTGCACGATGGCGTCCGGCTCTACGTTTGGCGTCGTCGCCCCCCCCGTGGACAGCCCCGCCAACACCGCCACATCTTCACGGTGGAACGGAATTTCTGCGCGTTGGCTGACCTGTCCATTGGCATCGACCTGATCGGCGCGCAGCGTGTAGCGCCCCGGTGCCACGTCACTCAGTTCCTGCCGCCATTGCCCATCCGGGCCAATGCCCGCCTCGGCCTTGAGCGCCCCCATCAAATAGAGCCGCACGACCTGCCCCGGCGCTCCGCGCCCGGACACAAACACCCGACCCTCGGGATCATAACTCACCGCATCAATGCGCAAGCGACCGGCCTCAGTGCCCGGTTGTTGCAGCACTTTGACGCCCTCATCGGTTGCGATCATCACCGTGGGTGCAACCGCGGCTGGCTCTGGCATGTCTGCTGTGTTTTCGGCTGTGTTTCCGGTCGCGCTTTCTGTTGCGGGATCGCCCTGTGGCTGAGCGCCCGTGTCAACATCCCCCCCGGCCTCAGCGGTTCGCAAAATTGACGTCGCCACGGCACCGCCTGTGGCAACAGCGGAGGCCGCGTCACCGGCATCAGCAAGCGCCTCAGTCGCTCCGGGCATCGCACCATCGACCGCAACGGCGGCCATCTCTGCGCGCATGTCTGCGCGCATGGTCGTGTCGGGCATCGCGGTATCCGTAGCCGCAGCAAAAGGCGCGATGATCACGCTTTCGGCGCTGTCCAACATCTGCGCGCCAGAGACACTGCGCAGGCGCATTTCGCGCGGGCTGTCGCTGGCGGCCAGATCGAACAAAGCCACAAATTCGCCGCGCCCATTGGCGGATGTCTTTGCCAGTTCTTGACCATCGACCAAGATCGCCACCTCAGCCCCCGCCTCGGCGCGTCCGGCCACGGTGGCCAAGCCATCGGGGGGAACACGCACAAGATCGAAGGCCGGATAGGTTTGGACTGCGCCTGCCGGTGCAGGCTCCTGACCTTTGGGCGCTTGGCTCTCGGGGCTTATGGACGCGACCGTGTCCGCCGCCCCGCTCTGTGTCCAACCGTCAGCGCCCCCGATTTCGGCGGTCAATGCCGCAGGCGCGTTCGGCGCGCTGCCGCCGGGATAGGCCACGTATAACGTATAGCCGATCCCCGCCACCAACCCGACCGCCACCACTCCCGCGACGGGCCTCACCCAGCCTTGCGTCTTGTCCATAGTTCCGTTCATCCCCTATTGTCCCCCGTCATCCGCAAAACATCTTCCGCAAAAATGTCTGCCGCGCATGTTGCCTTTGAGTTTGCACAAACCCAAAGGGCAAACGGCGCATCATCACATTGCTTTTGACAAGGGTTGAGACAGCCTAGCAAGGGGGCTAACAAGGGTCAAAGACTTCCTTTTTTAGAAAGCACCCGTCATGACACCCGTCCCCTCCTCCCCCCAACCCGCCCCGCTCTTTTCCGTCTGTGTCTATTGCGGCTCGCGCGCGGGCGGCACACCCAGTTATGAGACCGCCGCCACGGCGTTTGGCCGTGCGTTGGCCAATGAGGGCTGGCGTTTGGTCTACGGCGCGGGTGATGTCGGATTGATGGGCGCAGTGGCGCGCGCGGCGCAGGCGGCGGGGGCTGTGACCTTTGGCGTGATCCCGACGCATCTGTTGCCCAAAGAGGTCGGCAAACGTGATTTGACCACCTTCGTGATCACCGAAAACATGCATGAGCGCAAAAAGGTCATGTTCATGAACTCGGATGCCATCGTCGTCCTGCCCGGCGGTGCGGGGTCTTTGGATGAGTTTTTCGAAGTGCTGACCTGGAAGCAAATCGGCCTGCATGACAAACCGATCTTTCTGTTGTCCACGGATGGCTATTGGAAACCGCTCGAAGGCCTGATTGAGCACATCATTTCCGAAGGATTCGCCCCGATGTCGACCTCAAGCTATTTCGAGACGGTCGAAACAGTCGAAGAGCTGGTCGCGGCGTTGCAGGCGGTTCGGGGATAGGCGGTCTAAGCGGAGCAAGACCCGGACCACGCGGATTGCACAGGCCGGGCCGCGGCTCTGACGGCAGCCTCAGATCAAAGCGCTTGCAGGACGTGAGCACCGCGACAAAAGCACCTTCGGTGCGCGGCGTCCAAAGCCCCCCACCTCGGTGGACGCGCACCACACACAGGTCATCGGCATACACGCAAAGGTGTGGGCCGTTGCAGTCGCTCCCCCTTTCAGTCCCGCGCGATCTGGGAGATACTGTGATGACACGCCAAAACGAATGGCCCCAATGAATGGCCCCAATGCACCAGCCGATAGAAAACACCGCGCAGGCCATACAGGATAAGGTCGATGCCTTTGTGCGCAGTCATTTCAACTTGGCTGCGACCTTCCGTCTCCACCGTGCTGCACTGGGATGGGACCTGTTACGTGCGCCCATCAACGTGGTTCTGGCTCCGGTGTTTCTATTGGTCGGATTGGCAGCGGCCGTGTCACGTTTGGCGCGTTTTGGCCGCTTGGAGGCTTGGCTGAGGGCGCGACAGATTTTTCTCAAAACCTCTGTGGCACGCGCGATTGAGGCGGACATCGCCAACGACTTGCTTGAAGGTGCCGCCCTGACCCCGCACAGCCGGGCGTTGATCACCGATTATACCGGCGTCCGCTCTGCCGTTGCCGAGATCACGACGTCACTGTTTGTCCTCTTGGCTGGGCTGTTGCTCTTTGGGACGGCCACGCCGGGTGTGACCTCGTTGACCCCGAAAGTGTCGGAATATGTCGCGCATGCCTCAGCCGTCGCGCATTTTCCACTTGGTTCAGGATTGGGAAGCCTTTGGTACGGGGTCTTCTCCGTGAACTTGCCGATCTGGTTCGTCGTGCTGACGGGGGTGGCCTTGGCCATGACCGCCTCGCTTGTGACCACTTTCGCCGGGTGCATCGCCGACCCAATCCAAGCGCGGCTTGGCATTCACCGACGCCGCCTGATGCGCCTTGTTGAAAGAATTTCTATGGCAGAGGGCCAACCCTCCGGCCTCGCACCGGAACACATTCTGGCGCGCCTCGCGGATCTCACCGATGCGGGCATCAGCCTGCTGCGATTTTTTCGCTCGTGACGCATGAGGGGAGAAGGACGTGGGGGGAGAAGGAAAATGAGTGATCAATGGAACCATCGCTTTGGCCCATCCATTCTGGACGCCGTTTAAAAGACGTCTCACAGGATCGCGGCGTGGGCCGCGCCATGGGCTTCCCCTTCGGTGGACTGTGACGCTTCTGTCGCGGTCGATTGTCAGCCCCCCTTTTTGTGTGGCCATTGTGGGTCTCGCCCCTGCGCGCCCCGCTTATCCCGCCCGCCGGACACGACGCGCCGCGGTTTCGGTTCGGATCGCTTGCACCGAATAGAGCGCCAAAGCGGCCCAGATCAGTGGCATGGCGATGGCGTGCCAATGGGTGAATGGTTCGCCAAAAATCAAAACGGCCAGTCCGAATTGGATCGTGGAGTTCCAATACTGCCCCATGCCGACCACCGTCATCGGCAAACGCCGCGCGGCGGTCGCGAAAAAGATCAAAGGCACGCCGGTGGTCAACCCAGCCGCGATCAAAAGCAGACTGTCGGAAAGGGCATGGCCAAAGGCCCCCGCCGGTTGTGTCGCACTGCCACCCCACCCGAACAGTTCCGCGCCGATCAAATAGGCCAAGGCGATGGGCACCAAAAGCACCACCTCGCCCGTCACCGACAGGATCGGCCCGGCATCGAGGGATTTTTTGATCGCACCGTAGCTGGCAAAGGTGATCGCCAAAGACAGCGCCAACCACGGCAAAGCCCCAAGCCCGATCCCCAAAACGAGCACCGCAAGCGCCGCCAAAACAATGGCCGGGACTTGCAACCCGCGCAGCCGCTCGCGAAAGGCCACCATGCCGATCATCGTGGCGACAAGCGGGAAAACGTAATAGCCAAACGAGGCCTCAAGCGCCTGCCCGGATTGGATCGCATAGATGAACAGCCCCCAATTCACCGAGATCAAAAGAGAGGCTGGAATGACATAGCGCAGCTTTGGCCCGCGCATGAGGGTCAACAACTCGTGCAGACGGCCCTGATAGGCCAAATAGCCGCCAAACAACAGACAGGTCCAAACTGTGCGATGCGCCAGCACTTCGAATGCCGGCACATCTGCCACCGCTTTGTAATAGAGCGGCGACAGACCCCAAAGGGTCTGTGCGAGGATCAGCGAAATGAGGCCTTTTTGGGTGTCGGTCATAGCCCTCAAAGAGCGCGGTTTGGGCGCGATGGCAACGCTCTAAATCCGCACAGGGGGCAGCGGATTCTCGGCAACCTGCCTTGGGTTTATATCCAGAACCGGGCTTACGGCGCGGCGGCGGTCCACCGGCGCTCAAGCGCGCCAAGAAACCGCTTTCGACCATTGCTTGATTCAAAACACGTTTGAGCGGTCTGACTCTCATCACTCGAAATTCTTGCTGCACGCGTACAGGCCACGTCGACATGCGCAATCACGGCGAGGGCCTGTCTTTTGTTCAGGCTCCAGCCAACCGTTTTGGACTGATTTTGCGCCTGGCTCAAAGCGCGCGTCAGCCCTCTTGTGCTGCCCTCCGCCTCAGTGGCATCAAGCTGCTTTTGAGTGGCATAGCGGTCCCTATAGGCTTTGCAGCCCACGCTATTTGACGACGTATTATTTGGTGACGTTTGACACGTCTCGTAAAAAACAGCATCGGTGTAGATCACAATCCCATCGCGATAGGTGGCAGCCCCCCGACGCAACGCAGGTCCATAGCTGTTGAGCTCTTTGTATAAGGACACAAGCGCCGTCGGATTAAGAGCGGCGAGATCCTTGACCTTATCGTCGAGATCCAAATTGATCAGTGCCGATTTTCCAAGAAAGTACAGATCGCTTTGGACCTCGTAACTCAGTGTTTCAAAAGAATAGCCGTCTTTTGGGATTGCTTCGGCGTCAAAGTCCCATGAAGCGTCTGCCGTACTCGCACAGGTTGGCGATGCAGCGGCGGCACTGGTCTGACATTCACCAATCGCCGTGTAGAGATCGGCAAGCGTTCCGTAGAGCGCATTCAATCGCAACAGGGCCGTGTCCGCATCGGTCCCATCCTGCACAGTGTCCAGTGCCAGCGGCGCAATCAAAAGTGTCGCCAAAAGATACCGGTCCGCACGTTGGTGCTGATCCTGGGCGACAATGAACCGATCCGCTTGGCGCGAGACAAAGCCTTCGGAGACGCCAAACTCATCCTTTATTGTTTCACATCCGCTCAAAAACGCACACATCATCCCTGCGACAGGCAGCAGGCCAAGCCGTTTCATAATATGATCCCCCTCAATTTTATCCGTTTACAATTGGGAAGCTCATATCAAGAAACCGTGATTTTTGACGCCACGTAGGCCGTGGATGACCTAAAAACACCGAATTTCTTAGGATCTCAGACGGTTTCGCTTTCTTTTGCGGCAGAAAATTCATGGATCGCCCGCAAAAAAATTTCCGCCCCGATCGGGATCAGAGCGTCGGGGAAATCGAAATCCGGGTTGTGCAATTCTGGTTGATCGACGCCTGAGCCTAAAAACAGCATGGCGGCGGGGATTTCTGTCCCGAACAGGCCAAAATCCTCAGATGGGCGCATCGGGATGGCGCCTTTGACACGCGGCAGGCCTTGCGTCGCAGCCTCCAAAAGAGCCGTGGCAGCGGGCGCGTTGACCGAATGGCTGAACGGGTCATGCACGGTGATCACCGGGGCGAACTCTGCGCCTGCGGACAGGATCAAAGCGCGCGCTTCGGCCTCCAAAGCCTCCATTTCCGAGTTCAACAAAGTGCGCAACGTGACCTGCAACGCCGCCTCGCCGGGGCTGATGCCAAAGGACGGCACGCCAAGGCGGGCATGGGTCACGGTGGCAAGGCGAAAGCGCGGATCTTCTGTTGGCACATCACGCGACAGCGCCGCAAGTGCCGGGATCAACCGCGCCAAAGCCAGCCCCGGAGAGCGGCCATTTTCGGGCCGCGCAGCATGGGAGGTCTGGCCGGTCAACGCGACATGCAGCCCCTTTGAGGCACAGGCCACCGGGCCCTCTTGCAACGCCACAGCGCCCAAAGGCAGTTTCGGCAGGTTGTGCAGCGAAATCGCCATATCAGGCCGCACGGCGGCAAAGTTGGGATCGTCCAAAACCGCCCGCGCCCCCGCGCCGGTTTCCTCGGCGGGTTGAAACAACAAAACCACACGGGTTTCCGGTGTATGGCGCGACAAGGCCGAGGCCACGGCAAACAAGATCGCCATATGGCCATCATGACCGCACAGATGCCCGACGCCGTCGACCTCTGAGCGATGCTCCGGGCCATCGGCCTCTAAAATCGGCAACGCATCGAGTTCAGCCCGGATCATCAGCGTTGTCCCGCCCTGCAAATCTTTCGGCCCAAACACCGCCGCCACGCCCGTACCGCCAAGCCCGGTGGCCACCTCAGCTCCGAGGGCGTGCATCCGCGCCGCGATCCGTTTGGCGGTCTCATATTCGGCCCCCGAGACCTCAGGACAGCGATGCAACTCATGGCGCAGCGCCACGGCCTCGGCCAGCGTGGCGGGATCAAGGGTCCATGCGTTGGGCAATGGGATCATGTCATGCGCTCCTTTGTCGTTGTCGCCTGTGTGACAAACTGCACCGCAACTGTCCACCACGCCGCGACCTCGCCAAAGGCAAAAGGACGCCCCGAGGGACGTCCTTTCCATTCCAATATGATCGCAAAAATCACATCCGGTCGATTAGATGCGGGCGATCACATGCTGGCGATCACATGCGCGACGCAACATTTTCCCAGTTGACCAATTTGTCGAGGAAGTTCGACAGGTAGACCGGGCGTTTGTTGCGGAAGTCGATGTAGTAGGAGTGCTCCCACACATCGCAGCCAAGCAATGCGGTTTGACCAAAGCAAAGCGGGTTCACGCCGTTTTCGGTCTTGGTGACTTTGAGCGCGCCGTCGGTGTCTTTAACCAGCCAAGCCCAACCTGAGCCGAACTGACCTGCGCCCGCCGCGGAGAATTGTTTTTTGAACTCATCGACCGAACCAAAAGCCTCAACAAGCGCTTTCTCAAGCTCGCCCGGCATTTTTTTCTCGCCCGGACCCATCATGTCCCAAAATTGGCTGTGGTTCCAGTGCTGGGACGCGTTGTTGAAGAGGCCGGATTGGGCCACAGCAGAGGCGTCATAGGTGCCTTTGATGATCTCTTCGACAGATTTGCCTTCCCATTCGGTGCCCGCAACCAGCGTGTTGCCGGTGGTCACATAGGCGTTGTGGTGCAGGTCGTGGTGATACTCAAGCGTCTCTTTGGACATGCCGAGATCGGCCAGAGCGTCGTGGGCGTAGGGAAGATCGGGAAGTTCGAATGCCATTGTAGGGCCTCCATTTCAGAAGTTGTGCGTTTCTGTCGGACATATACCTGAGCCGGGAGCGGTCCGGGGTCAAGGGCGAATGTTTGGACTCATTTGCAAAAACCGCGAACACCCGCTGTGGAGCAATGATCAAAGGCACCTAGAATTGCAAATTTCTGGGATTTGGGCTTTCTGCTTGGCCATTCCCCTCAAACACGATATTTTTAATGCCATGACTTGGATTGATTTTCTTATTTTATTTGGCGGCTTGAGCATCGCGGTGACACTCTGGCGGTCCAGAGTGTCGAAGCGCCCCAGAAAGCCCGATGTAAAACCGCCCTCCCAACACACACGCGATCTTCGCGAGGCCCTTACAAAGATCACCTTGTATGGCGCGATGACCCCGTGGTGGCTCACCCCATTCAGCATCTTACGGCACAGCAAACGCAAAGAATGGTGGCAGGACGGCACGCAGCTCCCCAAAGCGCGCCCAACAGGCCCTTGGGACACTGAGGACACTGTGGATGATGACGTGGTGGATATTGTCCCCATCGACTTTGATCTGCGCCCGAACACTGGCGCGCGCAAAGCGCAGCCGCCGCAGGATAAGAACATCCCCTGAGCCATCCGGTCACACCTACGTCATTGGGGGTTTCACGACAGGCAGCAGACGGGTAAAGCTGTGCATCACATCTGCCTTACATGGACCCTGACATGACCTTTTGGATCATCGCCACTGCCATAGCCCTTTTGTCTATCGCTCCCATCGCTCTTGTACTGCGTCGTGGCCGCGGGATGGGGGCGCAAAGCACCTCGACCGCCGAAATCGAAATGAAAGTGTACCGCGACCAACTCAAAGAGGTGGAACGCGATCTGGCGCGTGGTGTGCTTTCCCAAGAGGATGCCAAACGTGCCCGCACCGAAGTGTCGCGCCGGATGCTTGAGGCCGACAAGGAGCACCAAGGCGGCAAAGCCGGTGCGCCCAAAGGCACGCTTTGGGGCGCCATCGCTTTGGCCCTTGCGCTTTTGGCTGGCGGGGTTTGGCTCTATGACGACCTCGGGCAACCGAAGTACGAAGACCTGCCACTCGCGCACAGGATTGCCTTGGCCGACGAAATTCGCGCCACGCGGATGAGCCAGGACGACGCCGAAGCCAAAGTTCCGGCCACCCCGATGGCGCAGCAGGCAGACCAACAATTGATTGATCTCGTGATCAAATTGCGCGCGGCGTTGCAATCACGCCCGGACGAGCTTGAGGGTCACATTTTACTGGCCCGCAACGAGGCCAATATTGGCAATTTCCGCGAAGCCTATCAGGCGCAAAACGAGGTGATCCGCATAAAAGGCGCGGAGGCCACCGCCGAAGACTATGCCCAAATGGCCAATTTGATGATCCTTTCCGCAGGTGGATTTGTGTCGCCTGAGGCCGAAACGGCCCTGTCCAGCGCGCTCAAACGCGATCCAAACAACGGCATCGCGGTGTTTTTCTCCGGCCTGATGTTTGCCCAAAACGACCGCCCGGATATGACCTTTCGTCTCTGGCAGCCGCTGTTGACGCGCTCTGAGCCGACCGATCCATGGGTGCCGCTCATTCGCGAGCAAATCGAAGCCGTGGCGCAGGCTGCGGGCATCCGCTACACCCTGCCACCCGCAAACGATGGTCTGAAAGGCCCCTCAGCAGAGGACATGGAAAACGCCGCTGACATGACGCCGGAAGAGCGTCAAGAGATGATCCGTGGCATGGTCGAAGGCCTGTCTGCACGTCTGGCCAATGAGGGCGGCACGCCGGAAGAATGGGCACGGTTGATTTCCTCGCTGGCGATGCTGGGCGACACCGAGCGCGCCAAAGCGATCTGGGGCGAGGCACAGGTGATCTTTGGTGCCGACCCCGAAAAACTGGCCGTGGTGCGCGCCGGGGCCGAGCGGGCGGGATTTGTCGAATGAGCGCTTTGATCACCGATGATATGGCGGAGTTTAAAGCCACCCTGCCCGTCATGGCCCCATTGGCGGGGTTGGATTTTGGCGACAAAACCATCGGCGTGGCGATCTCGGATCGGCTGCGCTCGGTCGCCTCACCAACCACCACGATCCGACGCAAAAAATTCACCTTGGATGCCGAAGCCCTTTTGGCCCTGTTCAAAGAGCGCGAGGTCGGCGGTATCGTTTTGGGCCTGCCGCGCAATATGGATGGCTCCGAAGGCCCGCGCTGTCAAAAAACCCGCGCCTTTGCCCGCAATTTGGCGCAGTTGACCGATGTTCCGATCACCTTTTGGGACGAGCGCCTGTCGTCTGTCGCCGCGGATCGCGCTATGTTAGAGGCCGATATGTCGCGCGCCAAACGGGCCGAAAAAATCGACCAAGTCGCCGCTGGCGTGATCCTTCAGGGCGCGCTGGACCGGCTTGGGCATTTGTGAGGCTGCGATGACCGACGAGATTTGGCACCGTGACGAGATTGAGAGCCCTTGCACCAAGGTCTGTCAAATCCATCCAGAGACGCGGCTCTGCCTCGGATGTGCGCGCTCGATTGAGGAAATCGGGGATTGGTCACGGCTGACGCCCGAGGCGCGGCGGGTGATCATGGCGGATTTGCCGAACCGCACCCCTGCCCCGACCACGCGTCGTGGCGGCCGCGCCGCACGGCTGAAACGTCAGATCACATAGTTTTAGAGAGTATTTGGACTGCAATGAAGACAGGTTTCATGGCAGCTCAAATACTCAGTCCAAATACTCACCCCATCATCGCCTTGCGCAGCATATTGAGCGCGACGAGGATCAAAAAACCGCCAAACACCCGTTTCAGTGGTTTTGGGTCCATCGCATGGGCAATTTTCGCCCCCAAAGGCGCGGTGATGAGCGTCATTGAAATCACCACCAGAAAGGCCGCAATATTGACGGCCCCGATGGTGAACGGCGGAGTGACCTCAGCCGGGATATCAACAAAGAGAAAACCGATGACCGAGGGGATGGCGATGATGGCACCAAAGCCCGCTGCGGTGGCGACGGCGCGGTGGATCGGCACGCCGTAGAGCGTCATCGTCGGCACGCCAAAAGAGCCGCCGCCAATGCCCATCAACACCGATAAAAACCCGATCAGGGGCGAAATGATCCCCCGCATGATGCCTTTGGGCATCTCGGTGCCCAACCGCCAGGCCGAGTTGCCAAAGGCCATATAAAGCCCGATGAACACGGCCACGCCGCCAAAAATCATCTGAAGCGTGGTGGTGCGCAGGCTTGAGGCGACCAAAACGCCGATGATTGCGCCGATGACAATGCCGGGGGCAAAACTTTTGAGGATCGGCCATTCAACCGCGCCCTTTTTGTGATGCGACAGCACCGAGCGGATCGAGGTGACGATGATGGTGGCCAAAGAGGTCGCCAGACAGATTTGCATCAACTGCGGCGAGCCATAGCCGAGGCCCGCGAAGGCGTAATAAAACGCCGGGACCAAGACGATGCCGCCGCCCACGCCCAATAGCCCGGCCAAAACGCCAGCAAATGCGCCAATCGCGGCGATCAGCACTGCGAAGGGCAACAAGGTTGCAAAATCCATCATCACGGGGTCCCTTATTCTACATTTTTCAACAGGCTTACCGACAGTTTCGCAGATTGACCAGAGCCTCAAAGCGTAGGACACATGCGCAAGGCCTAGGCCAGCTTTTCCCATATTGATCCGCGACCGCGCTCAACTAAGGGCCCGCACCCTCCCGAATGCCCACACCCTCCCGAATGAAGGTCTCCCCATGTCTCCGTTGTTCAAAAGCGCCCTTGTTTTGGGCCTTCTTTCTGCCGTTGGCCCCTTTGCAATCGACATGTTTCTGCCCGCGCTTCCGGCGATTGCGGCGGATTTGCGCGCGGATGTCAGCACCACGCAGGGCACGATTTCATTTTACTTCATGGCCTTTGGCCTGTCGCAACTGATCTATGGCCCCTTGGCCGATCAACTCGGGCGCAAAGTGCCGATTTACATTGGGCTGACCTTGTTCATCATCGGTTCAATCGCGGCCACAGTTGCACCAACAATTGCAGCACTGATCACCGCGCGGATGATCCAAGGCGCAGGCGCGGCCTCGCTGATGGTGATGACCCGTGCGATCATTCGCGACCAATACCGCGGCTATGAGGCGACGCGGTTGATGTCTTTGGTGATGTTGGTGTTCTCTGTTTCGCCGATGTTTGCGCCACTGGCGGGCTCCGGTTTGATCCTCGTCACCGGCTGGCGTGGCGTTTTTGCGGCGATGGGTGTGGCGGGGATTTTGGCCTTTGTCATCACGGCGGTGTTGCAACCCGAAACCTTACCGAAAGACAAACGCGTCAAAGTCAGCCTAAACGCGATGGCGCGCGGGGCCAAAACGTTGTTTCGCGATCCGGTGTTTTTGGGGCTGACCTTTATCGGCGCCTTCTCGATGTCAGCATTTTTCGTGTTCATCGCCTCGGCGTCTTTTGTCTACACTGAGAGTTTCGGGCTGACACCGGCGCAGTTTTCGCTGGCCTTCACCGTCAATGCCATGGGCTTTATCGGCGCGTCACAGATTGCACCGGGGCTGATGCGCAAACATGGGGCGTTGAAAATCATCAGCCTCGGCGTGTTTGGCTATGCCGCCTCGATGTTGGCGCTGTTCACCTTGGTTCTTGTCGGCTTGGGCACGTTCTGGGTCATGGTGGCCGGGCTTGTCGTCACCTTTGCCTTTGTCGGCTTGGTGATACCGACCGCCATGGTCGCCTCGCTGGATGATCACGGCGAGATTGCCGGGCTGGCCTCCTCATTGGGCGGCACATTACAGATGGTCGCGGGCGGGGTGATGACCGCCGCCGCAGGGCCGTTCTTTGACGGAACGCCCCTGCCGATGGTGGGGGCGATGATGGCCTGTTCGCTGATTGCGCTCACGCTTTTGCTGGTGGTCACACCGCGCGCGCGGATGCGGATGAGCCCGTTTTAATCGGCCCCACCCGCGTTTATTTCACCCGAAATCAGGCGTTCAGATCGACCACAACCCGGCCTTTGACCCCACCTTTCAGGATCGACGTCCCCAATGCGGGCAGATCCTCGAGGCTGGCCGGATGGACCATCTCTTCGAGCTTCTCCATCGGCAGGTCGGTGGCGATCCGCGCCCAGGCCCGCAACCGCGCCTCTTTTGGCTGCATCACGCTGTCGATGCCCAAAAGATTCACGCCACGCAACAGAAAGGGGATCACGGAGGTCGGCAAAGCCGCGCCGCCCGCAAGGCCCACAGCGGCCACCGAGGCACCGTATTTCATCTGGCCCAGGACGCGCGCCAACATGTCGCCGCCGACCGCATCGACGCAGCCCGCCCATGTCTCGGCTTCGAGCGGGCGTTTGACGGTTTCGTTGATCTCTTCGCGCGCGACAATTTGACTCGCGCCCAGATCGTGCAGGTAGTCCGCGCTTTCAGGCCGTCCTGTCACGGCGGCGACCTCATAGCCGAGATGGGCGAGGATCGCGGTGGCAACCGATCCGACGCCGCCCGACGCCCCTGTGACCAAAACCGGACCCTGCCCCGGTTTCAACCCGTGGTCCTCCAATGCCATCACCGCCAACATCGCGGTAAAACCCGCCGTGCCGACCGCCATGGCTTGGCGTGTGCTCAGATCTTTCGGCAGCGGCACCAGCCAATCGGATTTGACCCGCGCCTGTTGCGCATAGCCGCCCCAATGCACCTCGCCGACGCGCCAACCGGTCAAAACAACCGGATCGCCGGGTTTGAAATCGGGGCTGTCCGAGCGTGCAACTGTGCCGGCGAAATCAATGCCCGGCACATGGGGATAGGTGCGGACCAAACCGCCGCCTTTGGGCGACAGGCACAGACCGTCTTTGTAATTGAGGGTGGAATAATCGACATTGACCACCACATCGCCCGCAGGCAGCGCGTCCGTGTCGATCTGTTTGATTTGCGCCGTGGCCAGGCCGTCCTCGCCTTGTTCCATCACCAGAGCTTTAAACATATGTCTCTCCCGTCCTGTCGAAATGGTTCGAAGTTGCGCGGCAGGACTTGCCAGATGTCCTTGCAAGCGCCGCTGAGTCTCGCCATAAATGTCTGACAATTAAATCGTGAGCGCAAGTCAAATGTCTGACAATTCAAGACCTCAGCAAAAAACGGCTGAAAAAGACCTGTCCGCCCAAATCGCGCAGGCCATTCGCGATGCGATCCTGTCGGGGGATTTGGTGGCGGATGATCGGTTGCCCTCTGAGGCAGAGCTGTCGGACACTTATGGCGTGTCGCGCCCAACCGTGCGTGAAGCGCTCAAACGGTTGGCAGCGCAAAGCCTGATCCGCACCAAACGCGGCGCGTCCGGCGGGGCATTCGTGCACCGGCTGTCCTATCCCGAGGCTTATAGCCAATTGGCCACCACAGCGACCCTGTTGCTCAGCCTCAATGAGGTGGATTTTGCCACCGCCTGCCGCGCCCGGTTTGCGCTTGAGCGCGGCTGTGCCCCGCTTTCGGCGCACAACCGCAGCGTCGATCATTTGGCGGCGATGCGGGCCGAAATCACCCGTCAATCCCAACCCGGCCTCTCAGACGAAGCCTTTTGCGCCTCAGATGTGGCGTTTCACCGGGCTTTGGTCGATGGTGCCAACAACCCGGTCCTGTCCTGGCATTTGGCGGGAGCTGTAGAGGGGATGCAGCCTTTGATGAATATGATCACCTTTCGCAGCCGCGACCGGGCAGACATTGTGGCGCTGCACACCCAGATCACAGATGCGCTTGAGGCCCGCGACGCGCAGCAACTTGACCAGCTTTTGGACGCGCTTTGCACCCTCACGCTCGGTCAAGCGGCGGCCATCGAGGCTCTGCACGCGCACAGAAATCCCAGCCTCGCCCCTTAATTTGATCAAATTATCAGCAAAGCGATAGAAAAAGCGTGAACCGGCCTACGGTCCCTCTTGCGCATGTCAAACTCCGTGATAGCGTCGATCTTTGAAATTGGTCCATTTAGGGAGACGACCCAATGAACACCTTTAAACTTCTGTGCGCCTCAACGGCCCTTGCCACGCTCGCAGGCGCAGCGTTTGCTGAGGACGCGGATCTGCTTGTGTTTGATTACTCCGGTTTTGAAAACCCCGAATTCCATACCAAATATATTGAGAAAAATGGCGATTTGCCGTCGTTTGCCTTCTTTGGCGAAGAAGACGAAGCGCTGCAAAAACTCGTGTCCGGCTTTAAAGCCGACGTCAGCCACGTCTGTGCCGGTTCGGTGATGAAATGGGTCGAAAGCGGCATTCTTGAAGCCTGGGACACCACGAAGATCCCGGATTACGCGGATCTCGACAGCAACCTGTTGGGCGCAGATACGGCCGCGGCCACGTCTTATTTCATCCCGACCGATTTCGGCTCGACCGCTATCGCCTATAATACCGAAGACGTGCCCGCCGAAGATGTTGCCTCGCTTCAGGTTTTCAAAAACCCGAAATACGAAGGCCGCATGACCCTGCCGGACAATGTCGATGACGCATATGCGCTGGCCTATCTGGCAACCGGCACGACCAATTGGCAAAACGCCACGGATGAGCAATTCGAAGCCGCCTCTGACTGGCTGCGCGAAGTGCACCCGAACCTGCGCACCTATTGGACCGATCCCGGCGAATTGGCCCAGCTTTTGGCAACTGGCGAAGTTTTGGTGGCTTGGGCCTGGAACGAAACCTACCCGACCATGGTCGAAGAGGAGTTCCCGATCGGCTTTCAACGCCAAGCCACCGAAGGCTCCTCGTTGTGGCTGTGCGGCTATGTGAACCTCAAAGACGCTCCCGGTTCGGAAGACAAAGCCTATGATTATATCAACAGCTTCTTGGATGTCTCCAACGCAGCCCCTTTGATGGAGGCGGGTTACGGCACGCCAAACCTGAAAGGCCTTGCCACTTTGGGCGATGACACCTTGGTCGATGCCGGTCTTGAACCGATCGAGGCCCCGATCTTGGCCCAATTGCCGATGCCCATTGAACTGCGCGAAAAGCAATCCGAGGCCTTTGAGAAAATCAAAGCCGGGTTCTAAGCCAGTCTTTCATTGACGCCACGAAACGCCGCCCCCTATGGGCGGCGTTTTGCCGATCTGAGAAGAACACAATCGACAGTTTGAACCAAATGCCCGATCGTAGCGCCTATGCGCAATCGTTTGGTTTTTATCGTTTTTCTTAGTCTCACCCTGGCCGGTCTCGGTGTGAAACAGCTTTCTCCTGCTGCGACATCCATTGTCCTTGCGACGCTTTCCGACCTCAGCCCAGCCCCCCTTGATTCTGAATCGCAAACCCGCCCTTCTGATCCTTGGTCCTCCGCACTGATCACAGCAGCCCGTGCCCAGATCGGTGTCACCACGCGCTATAACGGCGCCTATGTGCGGCTGTCCTATCCCAATGGTGATGTGGCGCCCGAAACAGGGGTGTGTACCGATGTTATCATCCGTGCTCTACGTGTGGCCCATGGTCTCGACCTCCAACAAAGCGTCCACGAAGACATGTCCCACGCCTTTTCCGCCTATCCGGCGCTGTGGGGATTGAGCCGCCCCGATGCCAATATCGACCACCGCCGGGTGCCAAATCTACGCCGGTATTTCGAACGCCATGACCAGTCGCTGCCGATCAGCGACCGAGCGGCGGACTACCAGCCCGGTGATCTGGTCACTTGGCTCTTGGCTCCCGGCAAACCGCATATCGGCATTGTCTCGGATCGGATGGATGCGCAAACGGGAGAGCCCTTGATCCTGCACAACGTCGGCGCAGGCACACGTGAACAGAGATTTCTCTTTGTCTATCCGATTACCGGCCATTACCGCCTGAGCTCCGATCAATCGAGCACTTGAAACGGCGGGCCGCATCGCCTATCTGTAGCCTGTTCCTTCGGGAACTATGGACATAAACGCGCTCGTAATACGCGGATCGGACCCGGGGGCGGTACCCGGCGTCTCCACCATACACCCATCGGTTTGGACCTTCATTTGAGGCCTTGGCGATTTGGATCATGGGGACGAAATAGGATCGACGGACGTCTAAAGGGGTTTGCTTTGTTTCGGTGAGTTACCACCGTTATCGGTACACTAAAGCTAGTTGCAAATGACAACAAAGCTCCGATGGCTCTCGCAGCGTAAGCTGTGCGAAATATCGAAAATTAAGCCCTTAGGTTTAGCGACTTAAGGCGGGGTTCGCAGGTACCTGGCAACAGAAACCTGCACTTTCCCCTTTGTTTTGGACAAGTCACTTGACGTTAGGTCAAGCCATAAACCCGTCGGGATTTAAACCAATCCTTTAGAGTTTTTGCCCATAGTTTTTTAAGGTCATGGACAGAGGCGGACGAAAAAATGAACGGCGTTGAACTGCTCAAAGCATGGTATGAACGGGTCTGGGTTCAGGGCGATTTATCCGCCATTGACGACTATTTCGACATCTCTGGTGCCGCCTCCGGGTTGATGAGCGATCTGGCCGCCGAGCTTGAGGATTTTCGCGTCCTCGTCCCCGCTGTGCTTTATGCGTTGCGCGATGTGTCCTGTGACATTCTTGATTCGATGGAACAGGACGATCGGGCCTGGGTCCGAATGCGGCTGAACGCAAAACGCGCGATGGACATGAAACCCGTCTCTATTTCAGGTCAGGTGATGATCCGCACCAAGGATGGCAAAATCTGCGAAGCCTATAACAACTTTGATTTTGTCAGCTATTTTGAACAAATGGGTAACCTGCCACCCGACACGGTGGCGCTCTGCCTTGCGGGTGAATCTTTGAGCTAAGCCTTCGATGCACCACGCGCAAAATACGATTTTTCTTGCCTTACGCAAAATTTGATCAAAAGTGATCTCGCCGGGCCCTTTGCCCTGCCTCAACTCAATGCCCGCCCTATGTCGAAACGCAGAGCCCCACCCGGTCGCTGTCGTCGGACAGGCCGGTCCATCCGAGGCAGATCATCGCCTGTCCGGCGTCTTTCCATAGGTGATCCATGACCAAATTCTTTGCTCTTCCACTGGCACTTGCAACGCTTGCGTCCCTGTCCTTGCCCCTGAGCGCACAGGACGCGCCGCTGCCGAAACTCGGGCCAAACGCGACCCCCGTCACACAGGCCACGGACTATCTGCGCCAAGCACCCGCGCCTGATTACTGGGCCTTCTCGCCCTATGTTAAAATGCAATTCACCACCTCCGCCTGCTCGGTTGCCGCCATCACAGGCGCGGTCAACGGGCTTTCTGGCCTGCCCGCCAATGCCGAAGACACGGTGATGACCCAACCCGACCTGTTGGAGCGCGTCGGCGATGCCCATTGGTCGGACATCTCCGCCGAGGGCGGCGATGGTGTGACCTTTGCCGAACTTGAAACCTATGCCGGTGAGGCGCTCATAGCGGCCGGTCTCGACAGCTATACAGTCAGTTCCTTTAAACCCACCGATGCCTCAGATGCCACACTCGCCACCGTGCGCGCGTGGTTGACGCTGAATGAGCAAAGCGCCGAAGACGCGATGATGGTCTATTTCAACCAAGGCGTCGTCACCGGCGACTGGGACGGCCCGCATGTCTCCGTGATCGGCGCCTATGACGCCACCAAGGACGAGGTGTTGATCCTGGAGGTCGATCAGGAATGGTACATCCCCTATTGGACCTCGGTGCCGGTCTTGGTTGAGGCGATGGTGAAACCGACCTCGGCGGAGCATGGCGTGCTTGAGGGCGAAACCGGCGGTTTGGTGCGCCTCTCTTTGGCGAATTGACGCACGACCCCTTGACCCAGAGGCAGGGGCGTTTACCAAAGGCGCGCCGGACATGTGGCCCGGACAAACGTGAGCGCTCAGATGACGCCCCTGCCCCCGATACCCTTGCCCCCGGCACCCCTGCCCGACTTTCTCAAAACCTTCGCCCGCATTGGCCTATTGTCCTTTGGCGGACCAGCAGCACAAATCGCAGTGATGCACCGCGAAGTGGTCGAAAGCCGCGATTGGATGGACGAGGACGGGTTTCTCAGCGCGCTGTCCTTTTGCATGATGTTGCCCGGTCCCGAAGCGATGCAGCTTGCCACCTATTGCGGCTGGCGTTTGCGCGGCGTGCCCGGCGGCGTCATCGCGGGACTGTTTTTTGTCCTCCCCGGCGCGTTGGTCATGTTGGTGCTGGCCGCCCTTTACGCCCAATTCGGCCACCTGCCCCTCTCTGAAGCGCTGTTTTTAGGCGTCAAAGCCACAGTGACCCTGATCGTGCTGCAAGCCCTGTTTCGTTTGGGGAAAAAGGCTTTGGGGCGGCCGGATCGTTGGGCTTTGGCGGTGATGTCTTTCGTGATGATTGCGGTGTTTGCCGTGCCGTTCCCGGTGATCGTCTTTGCGGCCGCGCTCGTCGGAGCGCTCACCGCTGCCCCCGCAGAGGTCCAACCCCACGCCGCACCCAAAGCCCACCATCTCCCCCGCACGCTCCTCGTATGGGGCGCGCTGTGGGCCGCGCCCTTGCTTGCCCTTTGGGCCACGGGCCAAGAGCGGCTTTTGGCGATCGGGTTGTTTTTCTCGCGCCTTGCCGTGGTGACCTTTGGCGGTGCCTATGCGGTGTTGGCCTATATGAGCCAAGAGGTGGTGAACACCCAAGGCTGGCTCACGCCCGAGGCCATGCTTGACGGTTTGGGACTGGCCGAAACCACGCCGGGACCGCTGATTTTGGTGACCGAGTTCGTCGGCTATATGGCGGCCACCCCTTTGGGCCTGTGGGGCGGCGTGATCGGCGCGGCTTTGACGCTTTGGGTCACCTTTGTGCCCTGTTTTCTCTGGATTTTCGCCGGAGCACCGTACATCGGCTGGATCAGCACCCGCCCGCGGCTCTCCGGCGCGCTCAAGGCGATCACCGCCGCCGTGGTGGGCGTTATCGCCTCGCTGTCTTGGTGGTTCACCCTGCATGTGCTCTTTGCCCAAACCACCCGGATAGAGGCCGGTCCTGTGCGCCTTGATCTACCGATGCTGCAGAGCCTTGATCTCAAGGCCCTCGCCCTTATGGCACTGGCGGCGGTTTTGCTCTTTGCGCTCAAACGCGGATTGATGACAGTGCTGGCCCTTGTGGCACTTGCGGGGCTCGCGTTTCATATTGTCCTTTGATGACCTCTTTCCTTAGCCGCAGAATCTCGTATGCTGCACCACAGGAGACACAGAAAGGATGCACAGATGGCCAAAACCATCGACTACGGGAACCTCATGCATGACGCGATGCGTGGTCTGATCCGTAAGGTGCTTGACGGCGTGGCCAAAGATGGCCTGCCGGGGGATCATCATTTCTTTATCACCTTCGACACCATGCACCCGGATGTGGAACTGGCCGATTGGCTCTCGGATCGTTATCCCGAGGAAATGACCATCGTCATTCAGCATTGGTTCGACAATCTTGACGTCACCGATGATGGCGTGGCGATCACATTGAATTTCGGAGACAGCCCGGAGCCTTTGTACATTCCCTATGACGCGATCCGCACCTTTGTGGACCCCTCCGTGGAATTCGGCCTGCGCTTTGAGACCCAAGATTACGATGTCGAAGAGATGGACGGTGACGAGATCCCGCATGACGCCGAAGTCAAAAGCTTTGAGCGCAAGGAAGAGACCGACACATCAGACGCCACAGCGGATGGGCCGAAAGAGGCGGAAATCGTCTCGCTCGACAAGTTTCGCAAATGAGAGAGGGGCCCGCGCGGCCCCTTTTTAACAGGCCCCTTTTAACTGGCCCTCATTTAACGACCACGAAACAGCTTCGTGAATTTTGCGTAACACGCACAGCTCTCCCCTTGTCAGATCACGCGCCTATCGGCACTGCTATCTCAGCGTCACGCCAGAGGAGAGCCGATATGCCGCGCGATTTTGCTGTTTTCCTAGGAGAGATGATCCGCAACCCTGACGATGTGCGCGCGATTGCGCCCTCCTCCTCGGCGATGGCGCGGGTCATGGCGGCAGGGCTTGAGCAGAGTGAGGGGCCTATCGTTGAAATCGGGCCGGGCACCGGCGTGTTCACCCGCGCGATTTTGGAACGCGGCGTGGCCCCTGAGCGGCTCACCCTGTTTGAACTGAACGCCCGGTTCTGCGACGATCTGCGCCGCAAATTCCCCGGTGTTCAGGTGCTCAACCGCTCCGCCACCGAAATCCATCACGTTCTGCCCGCCAATGTCGGCGCGGTTTTGTCCGGCGTGCCGTTGCTCAACCGCCCCGAGCTACAGGACGGCATCCTTGCCTCGGTCTTTGCCTGCCTGCGTCCGGGCGGCGTCTTTACCCAATTCACCTATGCGTTCAGCTCTCCGATTGACCCGGCAATGCAGCGCCAACATGGCATCACCGCACGCAAAAAGGGCACGATCTGGGCCAATTTGCCGCCCGCGCGGGTGTTTGAATACACGCGTCAGCCGATTTAGACGCACAGGCGGCCACCCCGGCGATCTTTTAGCGCTACCATGGAGATGTATGCGTCCGTATACATTGCATGAGCCCCCCTGAGCGCGTATAGCCAAGGCAATATTTGGCATTGCACCAAGGGAGATCCCCCCATGTCCACCCCCGTGACCACCACCCGCACCGAAACTGATAGCTTTGGCCCGCTCGAAGTTCCTTCCGACAAATATTGGGGCGCGCAAACCCAGCGCTCGATCCTGAACTTTCCGATCGGTTGGGAACGTCAGCCGGTGCCGATCATCCGCGCGCTGGGCGTGGTCAAAAAGGCCTGCGCGATGGAAAACATGGCCCAAGGCAATCTGGCCAAAGAGTTGGGCGATGCGATTGTCGCCGCAGCGACCGAGGTGATCGACGGCAAATTCGACGACAACTTCCCGCTCGTGGTGTGGCAAACCGGGTCCGGCACCCAGTCCAACATGAACGCCAACGAAGTGATCTCGAACCGTGCGATTGAGATGCTCGGCGGCGAAATGGGGTCGAAAAAGCCGGTTCACCCGAACGATCATTGCAACATGGGTCAGTCTTCGAATGATACATTCCCGACCGCGATGCATGTCGGCATCGGCATGCAGGCGCGTGATGTGTTGCTGCCGGGTCTGACCAAATTGGCCGAAGCGCTTGACGTCAAAGCCGACGCCTTTAAAGACATCATCAAAATCGGTCGCACCCATACTCAGGACGCCACCCCGCTGACATTGGGTCAGGAATTCTCTGGCTATGCGCATCAGGTCCGCATGGGCATCAAGCGCGTCGAGATGTGCCTGCCCGCGATTTATGAGCTGGCACAGGGCGGCACCGCCGTGGGCACCGGGCTCAACACCCAAAAAGGCTGGGCCGAAGCTGTGGCGAAAAACATGGCCGAGATCACTGGCCTGCCCTTCGTGACCGCGCCGAACAAATTCGAAGCGCTCGCGGCCCATGACGCCATGGTGATGTTCTCAGGTGCGCTCAAAACCGTCGCCGCCTCGCTGTTCAAAATCGCCAACGACATCCGCCTTTTGGGATCCGGCCCGCGCTGTGGTTTGGGCGAATTGATCCTGCCAGAAAACGAGCCGGGGTCTTCGATTATGCCGGGCAAGGTCAACCCGACCCAAGCCGAAGCGCTGACCATGGTCTGCGCCCATGTCATGGGCAATGACGCCGCAGTGGGCTTTGCTGGCAGCCAAGGTCATTTCGAGCTCAACGTCTACAACCCGATGATGTCCTATAACGTCTTGCAATCCATGCAGCTTTTGGGTGACAGCGCCTCCGCCTTTACCGACAACATGGTGGTGGGCATCGAAGCCAACGAACCGCGCATCGAGAAACTCTTGCATGAGAGCTTGATGTTGGTCACCGCTTTGGCCCCGACCATCGGCTATGACAACGCCACCAAAGTTGCCAAAACCGCGCATAAAAATGGCACCACATTGAAAGAAGAAGCCATCGCTTTGGGCTTTGTCGATGAGGCCACCTTTGACGCCGTGGTCCGCCCGGAACAGATGATCGGCCCGAAAGACTAACCCCTCTCCTCACCAAAGGACTGTGACAAAGGGCGGCCTCTGGTCGCCCTTTTTGCCTGTCACGGCGACGGAACCCCGAAGGCCCCACGTATTGACCTCACCGACAGGAGGTCAAATATGATACGTCTCACAACGCTCGCCCTTGCCATGCTGTGCGCCACACAGCTCCAGGCTCAGGATTTGAAACGCGCAGATCCAAACCGTCCAACGGATTTGATCGCTGCTGATTTGGGCATTCCAGAACAGGTGTTCGTCACCTGTTTCATGAACGTTGCCCCGGACGTCGATCACGCACCCACTGCTGCGCGCCAGCACGACAACAAGGCGATCCTTTTGCCCTGTTTGCAACGCGAGAATGCAGCGATCACCAACGACAGGTTAGATGCTGTGATGGATCACTATCGACCAGAAGGCCCGATCCAAAACTGATCCCAGCGCGCCACGGAGATGATCCTCGGTGCTCAACCGCCCCCGACATCCACACCAGCCGTTTCGTAACGCGGGGGGGCGCGCCCCAGTGACAGTGTTTTCCTGAGGGACGCCCCTCCCCCAACGCTGTGCGCATTTTACGAGAGACCCGTTTAGATATGTTATTTTCGCATAGGTGATGCGAAAAAGTCATAGCATGCAAGAATAACAATATTTAAATGAACGTATTGTTTCGCCTTGACCCGCATCAAGGTAATTTTCCGCCTGTGATCTATAATGATGACATCGTCCAACACGGCAAGGGCAGACTTCGCGCCCCAAAGCCATTGGACATAATGTGACAGGGGGAGGACATCATGACATACTTTGCCACATCCAAAAAATCGAAACTTATGAGTGCATTGTCTGTTTTGGCATTGAGTGCGGCTTTGGTTGGAACCACGGCCTATGTAATGAGTGTAGATGTTGTGACACCTGCTTATGCCGCCGAAGACGAGGGCGACGGGGGGCAAAAAGGCCCAAACGCTGGCTCTGGTAGCGGCGGTGAAGAAGGTCATGGTGGCCAATCCACCGGAGCACAGGGGTCTGGCCAAGGTGGGCCGGGCGACGCATCTGATGGTTCAGGTCCGCGTGCCAATCAAGACAGTTCCAACGCAGGGGCTGGTGGGCCGGTTTGGGCCGACGAAGGCATCCCAGAGGTTGAAATTGGCCGTCTGAATGTCGCCCGTTCCCCCGAACATGTGTTGGATCGGGCGCTCACCGAAGCGCTTGCCGAATTGTCGGGCGACGCGGTTGAATTCTACAATCTGAGCCTCGAAGACATGATCACCGAGCTGTCCCTCAACTGGGATGACACTGTGATCATCGACAGCCCGCTGCAAAGTCTGGCCTTGTTTCAGGCCTATCTCGAAGGGCAAGCTCCCTTGGCCGCCAGCGGCGTGAGCAACGATATCAATACGATTTTGGCCGCGCTTTTGGGGATCGCCTCCGATAAAACTGTCCCGATTTCGACGGATACGGTGATCGCTGTCACGACCATTCTCGGCGTGCCGATGAGTGCGGCCGAGGCCGCCGCCCTTGCGGCCGATGCCGAGGCCATTCGCATCGCGGTACTGGCAGGACACGGTTAAGCCCTGCCCGTTTTATCTCCACACAGCGCTAAGGCGAGGCCCCACTGGGGCCTCCCGCACCAGTGGCTTTTGCCCCTCAGAGTACAGATAAAAACAAACGGAGCCCCTATGAAACCGTCCGCGCACATCTCCCGCCTTGCACCGCTCGCTTTGAGTGTGACGGTGCTCGCCATGCTTTCCGCGCCTCTGGCCGCGGCCCCCGACAACCTGCCCGGTGCAGGCCTTGCCAGTGTCACCTACGGCC
The DNA here is from genome assembly GCF_003047105.1 of Celeribacter baekdonensis. Taxonomy (NCBI): domain Bacteria; kingdom Pseudomonadati; phylum Pseudomonadota; class Alphaproteobacteria; order Rhodobacterales; family Roseobacteraceae; genus Celeribacter; species Celeribacter baekdonensis. The sequence goes on along the minus strand of NZ_CP028475.1, from coordinate 781,440 downwards.
CCTATCTGCGTGCCGAATTGGGCATGGCCACCACGGATATCACCGATGGATCGTGGCAACCCCATGGCTACCCGACTGATCCGCAAGTCAATTTTGACCTAAGCGGCCAAGATGGCGGCTTTGGTGCTGTGGCAATAGGCTTTGATTGGATGAATGGCTATCGTTTCGATCTGGGCGTGGCCTTTTCCGAGTCGATGAACGTCACTGGCCCCTGCGCCTCGGCATCCGATGGGTCGGATTGCGCCAGTCACGCCGACATCACCTCGGCCTCGCTGAACACCAACGCCTTGATGGGCAGTCTCTATTATTCGCCGCTTGAGGCGGCTGGCAAAAACACCACCTTCAACCCCTTTGTCGTGGTCGGCCTTGGTCTTGCCAACAACAAAGTTGGCGACTGGACCCGGACCAATGACAGCCTGGTGACCGGGGTCAATCGCAGCTTTGAGGGCGACAGTTCGACCAGCCTTGCCTATTCCGTAGGCTTTGGTGCCAGTTGGCAGCTCACCAGACCCGGCCAATGGCCCGTCATCCTGGAGGCCAGCTATCGCTACTATAATTTCGGCACGGCCCAAGGTGGCAGCACCCCGATTGATGGCGGCGAATCCCCGGTCACCCCGCTGAAATTCGACGTCGAAAATCAGGTTGTGAGCATTGGCGTGCGCGTGCCACTCCAACGCATGTAAACCGATCTCAGCTCAAGACATGAGCCCCGTCTCTCCATCGCGCTGGACGGGGCTTTCGCATCGCATCTTGGCGCTGGCCCGCGTATGGGATAGATTGCCGCCATGAGCACCGATCACACCGTCACCAATCTCAATCAGTTTCGCAAGGCCAAGGCCCGCGCGGACAAGCGTGCATTGGCCGATGAAAATGCGGTCAAATTCGGTCGCAGCAAGGCGCAAAAGACGCTGGAACAGGCGCAAGCCGCCAAAGCCAAGGCCGTTTTGGACGCTCATAAGAAAGACGACAGATGAGCGCGCGTCCGGTCAAGCGCTCGTTGACGCTGCACGGTCACCGCACCTCTGTCTCGCTCGAAGACGCGTTTTGGCGCGCCTTTCGCGCCATTGCCAAAGAGCGCGATCTACCGATCAATGTGCTGGCCGCCGAGATTGATGAAACCCGCGGCGTGGACAGTGGTCTGGCCTCCGCGATCCGGGTCTATGTCTTGGATTACACTCAGAAAAAACTGCTTTAGAACAAGCCCCATGTCGGCGACTGAGACGCCAGTGCCAAGCGCAGGGATTTGCGCGCGGGCCCCTGTTTCAGACGGCCGTCCAAAACCGCGCTTGGGTCTTTTGCCGCTTGCCGCAGGATCGGCAACATCATCACCGCGTCGATCATTGGCGCGCGTGCGGATTTGCTGAGCTTGCTCAACTGCTGCGCGCCCCAACGGGCCTGTTCCAACGTGGCTTTTGCCAATGTCGCCACCGCCTCTGGCCGACCATCGAGCAACGGCACCCGGCCCGCGTCAACAAGCGCCGGGATCGCCATGAAATACCGTGCCAAAGCCCCGCCCTGACCCAGACTGTTGAGCGGCTTTGAGACCGCATCCGGCGCCCCCAAAAGCCGCGCCGCAATATGCAGCGGGATCGTGTAGGTCGCGTGGAGATAACGGTACAACGCCGCCGCGTCTTCATGCGGATCGCGGTAAATATCCCATTGCCGCGCCGTCACCGTGGCGTCCAGCGCCTCAGCGGACGCCACGTCCAACACGGCGGCCAAAGGCGCGGCCACCTCATGGGCGCGCGGAGCTTTGCCTTCGGTTTTCTCGGTCAACACGTCACGCCAAAATTGCAGGCGCATCTCCGCGATCATGCTTTCTTTCGTCACCCAGGGCGCTTTCGCGACCTCCAGACAAAAGGCATGGATCGGAAACAACACCTCGCGCGCGGCCACAGGCGCGGCCATGGTGGCGCGGAACCGGTCTTCGTCGCCCTTTTGGACGATCTCAGCGCAGGCTTGTACGGACATTATTTCGCTCTCATTCTGCGCCGAGCGCCTGCGCGCCATCGCGCGTCAATTTCCACAGCACCGCATCCAAAAGCGCCTCAAAAGACGCGTCGATGATGTTCGACGACACGCCGACCGTCGACCAACGCCGCCCCAATGTGTCCTCGTGATCAATGATCACGCGGGTGCGTGCCTCTGTGCCGCCATTGGTAATTCTGACTTTAAAATCAACCAGTTCCATGTCGGAAATCAAGTCTGAATACGGTCCTAAATCCTTAACCAGGGCTTTCGAGAGCGCGTTGACCGGGCCGCCGTCGGAGCCATCCGCCATGATGCCCTCAGACACCGACAAATGCCGCTCGCCCGCGATATTGACCACCACCGTGACCTCGGACAGGTGGATGACCCGGCCTTTGGCGTCCTTGCGACGTTCGACCGTGGCGCGGTAGCGCTCGACCTCAAAAAACGCAGGCATCAGACCCAATTCGCGCCGCGCTTCCAATTCAAACGAGGCCTGCGCGGTGTCATAAGAATACCCTTCCGACTCGCGCTCTTTGATCCGGTCCAAAATCCGCCCCAGATCGGCCTTTTCCGACACATCCAGTCCCATATCTGCCAAGCGCGAGCGCAGGTTGGATTGCCCCGCCTGATTGGACATCGGCACGATCCGGGCATTGCCCACGGTCTCCGGCGGGATGTGTTCATAGGTGGTTGGGTCTTTGAGAATGGCAGAGGCGTGAAGACCCGCTTTGTGGGCAAAGGCAGAGGCGCCCACATAGGGCGAGCTGCGCAAAGGCACCCGGTTGAGGATGTCGTCGAGCATGCGCGACACCTTGACCAGATCACTCAGCGCGGCCTCAGACACCCCGGTGTCGAGCGTCGACCTATACGGTTCTTTCAGCAAAAATGTCGGAATCAACGTGGTCAGATTGGCATTGCCGCAGCGTTCGCCCAGACCATTCAACGTGCCCTGCACCTGACGCGCCCCGGCATTGACCGCCGCCAAAGAATTGGCCACCGCATTGCCGGTGTCATCATGGGTGTGGATGCCCAAATGGGTGCCGGGAATGCCGGATTCGATGACCTTCAACGTGATCCGATAGACCTCACCCGGCAACGTGCCACCGTTGGTGTCACAAAGCACGATCCAGCGCGCGCCATTGTCATAGGCGGCCTTGAGACAGGTCAGCGCATAGTCGGGATTGGCCTTAAAGCCATCAAAGAAATGTTCGGCGTCAAACAGCGCCTCACGGCCCTCTTTCACCAGATGGGCAAAGGATTTGGCGATGTTGTCAACGTTTTCATCGAGCGTGATGCCGAGCGCCGTTGTGACGTGAAAATCATGGGTCTTGCCGACCAGACAGACGGCTTTGGTGCCCGCGTTGAGCACGCCCGCGAGCACCTCATCATTCTCCGCCGATCGCCCGGCGCGTTTGGTCATGCCAAAGGCAAGAAACGTGGCGCGGGTTTTGGGCGGATTGGCGAAAAATTCGCTGTCGGTCGGGTTGGCACCGGGCCAGCCGCCCTCGATATAATCAACGCCAAGATGGTCGAGCGCTTCCGCGATCATGTGCTTTTCCGGTGTGGAAAATTGCACGCCTTGGGTTTGCTGGCCGTCTCTGAGCGTTGTGTCGAAGAGGTAGAGGCGGTCTTTTTGAGGCGCGGTCATAAGAGCCCCCCCATTTCTGTTTCGCTCGGCGGGAACCGCCGGGCTGCGCCTGCCTGCCCCCCGGCAGGCGCATTTTGCGCCCACCCAGGCAGGCGCAGCCCTCAACGTTTAGAACAAACCTCACAGCAATCCCTCCAATTTGGACGGATCAAAGTTCGGTCCGGGTTCAAGCTCAACACCTGTTTTCGACATCCGCACTTCGACACCTGCGTTGAGGAGCGCGGTTTTCATTGCGTCCACGGCGGAGAAGTCTTTGGTGTCCATAGCGGTGGCGCGGAGAGCGAAGAGGGCGTCGGCATACGAAGAAAGATCAACTGAAGAAACCTCCCATCCCCCTAAATCAGATGTAAGTAGGCCAAGTAGATTTGCTGAAGCTAGGAATGCACTTGCCATTTCGGCGCTACTTTCGAACTCCCCTAGAAAATTCGTGCCGCCAACGGAAGCCAGTTCCAAACGCGAATGCAGATTCATCAATTCGGTAAGGGCTTTGGACGTATTTAGATCGTCAGCTAGCGCATCGACGATAGTTTCTAATGGCTGGGATGGAACAACACCTGAAGTTCCTTTACGCCAATTTTTCAATGTCTCCCACGCCTGCTCCGCCTTTTCCGCCGTCCAATCCATCGGCTTACGGTAATGGGTGCTTAAAAACACAAACCGGATCACTTCGCCCGGCACCCCCGGCATTCCGTCATGGCCATCCAACAAATCCCGCACGGTGAAGAAATTGCCCAAGGATTTGGACATTTTCTTGCCCTCGACCTGCAACATTTCGTTGTGCAGCCAGTAGGTCGCGAACCCTGCCCCATCATGCTCGTGACCATGGGCGCAGCAGCTTTGGGCAATTTCGTTTTCGTGATGCGGGAACATCAAATCATTGCCGCCGCCGTGGATGTCAAAACTCTCGCCCAAGAGATCATAAGACATAGCGGAACATTCGATGTGCCACCCCGGACGACCATACCCCCAAGGGCTGTCCCATCCCGGTTGATCCTCTGAGGACGGCTTCCATAGGACAAAATCCATCGGATCGCGTTTGTTATCCGCCACTTCGACACGCGCACCGGCAATCATGTCATCGACAGACCGGCCCGACAAAGCGCCGTATTTCTCATAGGAGTTGACCGAGAACAGCACATGCCCCGCCCCGTCCGAATAGGCGTGGCCCTTTGCGATCAGCGTCTCGATCATCGCGATCATCTGCGGGATATACTCGGTCGCCCGCGGCATCTCATTTGGGTCCATCGCCCCAACGGCGCGCATATCATCAAGATACCACTGCGTCGTCTCGTCGGTGATCTCGCGGATCGAGCGACCGCTCGCCTCGGCCCGTGCGTTGATCTTGTCATCCACGTCGGTGAAGTTGCGCACATAGGTGACATGATCGGCGCCGTAAACATGGCGCAACAGCCGATAGAGCACATCGAACACGATCACAGGCCGCGCATTGCCAATATGAGCGCGGTCATAAACCGTCGGCCCACAGACATACATCCGCACATTGTCGGCATCAATCGGCGTGAAAACCTCTTTTTTGCGGGTTTTCGTGTTGGTCAGCTTGATCACGGTCATAAGCGCTCCTCAGGGCCATCCCCGCGGGCTTATCAGCTTACTTTTTGAGAGAAAAGAGACCGACCCCGCGTAACTTTCGTTAGCAGATAATGCAGCAAATAATGATGGTGCAAATATTGGTCATGCGCTCTTATAGCCAGCGGCTTTGGCCTTGCAAAGCCCCTTTTGCCGCGTCACCTTAGCACCATGACACAGCCCCCCAATTCCGACCCGATCCACGCGGTGCCCGAGGGCATCGAACAGCTTTTGGAAATCATGAAGCGCCTGCGTGATCCACAGGGCGGTTGCCCTTGGGATATTGAACAGGATTTCGCGACGATTTCGCCCTACACAATCGAAGAAGCCTATGAGGTCGATGACGCCATCACCCGTGGCGATATGGCGGATTTGAAATCGGAACTTGGGGATTTGCTGTTTCAATCGGTGTTTCAGGCGCAAATCGCGGCGGACAAAGGGCTTTTTGACTTTCACGATGTTGCCAAAGCGATCTCGGACAAGATGATTTCACGCCATCCGCATGTCTTTGGCGATGAGAGCAATCAAAAAAGCCCAGAACAACAAACCCTTGATTGGGAACGTGAAAAGGCCGCCGAGCGCGATCGGCGTGGCGAAACACGGGTCTTGGACGGGGTGGCGATGGGATTGCCTGCGTTGATGCGGGCGCAAAAATTGCAAAAACGTGCGGCGCGTGTCGGATTTGATTGGCCGGATGTGTCGCATGTGATCGACAAAATCGTTGAGGAATCTGCGGAATTGGTCGAGGCGCGCGACACGAAAACCCAAGCCGATGTGGTCGAGGAATTCGGCGATTTGCTTTTCGTTGTGGTCAATCTAGGCCGCCATTTGGGCGTTGACGCCGAAGAGGCCCTGCGTGGGTGCAATGCGAAATTTACACGCCGTTTCAATGCGGTAGAAGACGCCCTTTCAACCAAAGGTACATCCCCGCAGGACAGTGATTTGGCGGAAATGGATGCCCTTTGGGATGCGGTAAAAGCGAGCGAGAAAGCCGGAAAATAGTGCTGTGACTTTTCCTGAGTAAATCAATCACCTATTGACCAAAGCATTTTTGTCGGGTTTAAGCGGCGCAAATGAAGCCTTGGAGAGTCTGATGTCTTTTAAACCCAACCTCGCCCTGACCACCGCCTTGACGCTGGCCGCCACGGCAGCAAGCGCCGATGTGAACGTCTATTCCTACCGTCAGCCCGAATTGATCGCGCCGCTGACCGAGGCGTTCACCAAAGAAACCGGCATCAAAGTCAACGTCGCTTTCCTCGAAAAAGGCTTGGTCGAACGGCTCAAGGCAGAGGGTGACCGATCCCCCGCGGATGTGATCCTAACCGTTGATATTGCACGCATTTCCGAGGCCGTCGATGCGGGCGTGACCCAGCCATTGATGACCGAGACACTTGAAAACAACATCCCCGCCGCCTACCACGACCCCGAGGGCAATTGGTGGGGCGTGACCACACGCGCACGGATTGTCTATGCCTCGAAAGAGCGCGTGGCCCCCGGCGAAGTGACCACCTACGAAGACCTCGCGGACCCGAAATGGAAAGGCCGGATTTGCACCCGCTCTGGCATGCACACCTACATGATCGGCCTCACCTCCGCCTACCTCGCTCACCACGGTGAAGAAGAAACAAAGCAATGGCTTCAAGGCCTTAAAGACAACCTTGCCCGCAAACCCCAAGGCAATGACCGCGCACAGGTCAAGGCGATTTGGGCCGGGGAATGCGATATTTCCTTGGGCAACACCTATTACATGGGCGAAATGTTGGCTGACCCGGAGCAAAAGGTCTGGGCCGACTCGGTACGTCTAGATTTCGCGAAATTTGACGTCGAGGGCGGCGGCACCCATGTGAATATCTCCGGCGTGGCGCTGACAAAAGCCTCGAAGAACATCGCTGAGGCCACTCAATTCATTGAATTTTTGACCTCCAAAGAAGCGCAGGAAATCTACGCAGAAGCCAATTCGGAATACCCGGTTGTGCCGGGCACAAAGCCCTCGGCCCTGGTCGCAAGCTGGGGTGATTTGACGCCCGACAACCTTAGCCTGATGGCCATCGCCAACGAGCGCGGTGAAGCATTGAAATTGACCGAAGAGGTCGATTACGACGGCTAAGCCCCGAAACAACAGCCCAAATCAGCGAAGACCCGCCTCAAATCGTTAAAAAGAGGCGGGTTTTTTCGCGATTTCATACAATCAGGCCTTGATGTTTGATCAAATCCAAACCATTGAGACGCTCCTTTCACAGCGAGCCCCCTAAGGGCCTCAGAGTACCTCATGCCACGTTTTCAGATTGACAGGCCGCGCCGCCTCTCGCACACTCTGCCCCATGACACAAACATGCGCCATGACCTCGTATTATCGCCGCTCCACATAGGAAGCGGCCATTTGTCATGTAAATTTCACGGCCGCCATAGGGCGGCTTTACCTTTCTTGGTGTCCTGTGGCGCGTAATCAGGAGACCCAAGAGATGACCAAACCCCGCCTCGCCTCAGCCTCTCATTTGACGCATGTGCCCCTGTCCATCCGTCCGATGGAACGGGACGATTCTGCGCGCGTCTTGCAAATGATCGACGCCTTGACACGCCACAATGGCGACCGCATGAGCCTTGATGAAGCCTCGTTGATCGACCTGATTTATGCGCCCTCGCCTTGGGCACGGATTTTGGTGGCGGAAAATCACGGGAACATCGTCGGCTATGCCGCGCTTGTCGGTGGGCTTCAGTTGCAATTTGGCCTGCGCACCATGGATTTACACCATCTCTACGTCGATGACGCTCAACGCGGCATGGGCATTGGTCGCGCCCTGATCGAGGCGGCGCGGGAAACCGCGCGAAATCTGGACTGTGTGCAACTGACGGTCGGCACCCATGCGGAAAACAAACCGGCACAAGCGGCCTATTTGGCCTGTGGATTCGCACCTTTGGCCCCCAGAGGCCCACGCTTTGTAATGGCTTTAAGCTAAAGAATGGGCTGAGGCGCGCGAGGCCCCTCAGCCCGATCCTTTACAGTTCGATCACATCCACGCGCTGACCTTTGACGGCAAGGCCGATCTCGCCTTTGCACAGGCGCAGCGCATCCACGCCAAACACCTCGGAGCGCCAGCCTTTCAGCGCATGAAGGTCGCGTTTTCCGGCGGCGATCATATCCAGATCGGACGCGGAAGCGATCATTTTGGCCGCGACATTATAGGTGTCGGATTTCGCCTTAAGCAGCACCCGCAACATGTCGGCCAAAGCCGGATTGACCTGCAACTTATCATTGCTCATGTCCAGTTTTGGCATTTCGGCGGCAGTGTATTTGGATGCCTTTTCAATGGCTTGCAGAATGCCGTCGGCGATCTCGCCCTTGCGCGCTTCACGCAGCAAAAGCCGTGAACGCGACAGGTCTTGTAGCGAGGTCGGTTTGGTCGAGGCCAATTCCAACAAAGCATCATCTTTATACACGCGGTTGCGTGGGATGTCGCGGCTTTGCGAATAAATCTCGCGAAAGGCAGCAAGTTCTTTGACCGCGGCCAAGAATTTGCCCGAGCTGGTGCGGGTTTTGACCCGTTTCCACGCCTCCTCCGGCTCCACCACATAGGTCGCGGGCGAGGTGAGGATTTCGAGCTCCTCGGCCACCCATCGCTCCCGACCTTCGCGTTTGATCTCATCGCGCAGGAATTCGTAAATCACGCGCAGATGGGTCACATCGGCCAGCGCATAGTTTTCCTGTGCCGTGGTCAACGGACGGCGCGACCAATCGGTAAAGCGCGAGGTCTTGTCCAAGTTTTCCTTGGCAATTTTGCGCACCAAGGTCTCGTAGCCAACCTGCTCGCCAAAGCCACAGACCATGGCCGCGACTTGCGTGTCGAACAGCGGATCGGGGATCACGCCGCCTTGGATGAAGAAAATCTCAAGATCCTGACGCGCCGCATGAAACACTTTGACGACATTGGTGTCGCGAAACAGCTCATAGAGCGGCGCAAGATCGAGGCCCTTAACCAACGGGTCCAACAAAACCGCATCTTCTTCGGCATCGCCCGGAATGGCGAGCTGAACGAGGCAGAGCTTGGAATAATAGGTCCGTTCGCGCAGGAATTCGGTGTCGACCGTGACATAGGCTTGCTTTTTGGCGCGGTCGCAGAAGGCCTGAAGGCCCTCGGTCGTTGTGAGTGTGATCATCTAGACTTCTTTTTTGAGCGGCGCGGGGTCATCCCGCCGATTGGACCGTGATACGGGGTTTGCGGGCGAAAAGAAAGTGCTTTGCCCAAAACGCGGGGAACAGCGGCCTTACAGATCGACACGGGTGACATCCCCAACGACAAAGCGTCTAAGGACGGCGGGATAAAGCGCGTGTTCGCGCGGCAGCACGCGTGCGGCGAGGGTTTCGGCACTGTCATCGGCCAAAATGGGCACACGCGCTTGTCCCAAAATCGGCCCGCCATCCAACTCGGCGGTGACTTCGTGGACTGAACATCCGGCCTCCGCATCACCCGCTTCAATCGCGCGTTGATGGGTATGAAGACCTTTGTATTTCGGCAAAAGCGAGGGGTGAATGTTGAGCATCCTGCCCGCATAATGGGTGATGAAGCGCGGCGTCAGGATACGCATGAACCCGGCCAGAGCAATGACATCGGGTGCGTGGGCATCAATCGCGGAAATCAATGCCTCTTCAAAGGCCTCTCGATCCCCCTTAAAGTCTTTATGATCGACAACGGCAGTGGCAATGCCCATGTCGGAGGCCTTGTTCAGACCGCCCGCACCCGGCACATTGGAGAGCACCAAACAGGGCCGCGCCGGATGATCGCCCACCATGGAATTTGCCAGCGACACCATATTGGAGCCGCCACCCGAAATCAGGATGGCGACCTTTTTATGTGTCCCGCTCACTTAAGTTCGCCCTCATAGGTCACGCCGCCGCCCACGGTGATTTCGCCAAGGCGATAGACCGTTTCGCCCTCTGCCTCAAGCAATGCGCTCAGGGCCTCGGCCTGATCGGCGGCCACCACGGCGACCATGCCGATCCCGGCGTTGAAGGTTTTGAGCAATTCGTGCTGCGACAGGCCCGCCGTTTCGGTCAGCCAAGCAAACACCGGGCTCAAAGTCCAAGCATTCAGGTTGATGTCGGCGCCATACCCTTCGGGCAAAACACGCGGCAGGTTTTCGGTCAGGCCACCGCCGGTGATATGGGCAAGGGCATGAACGCCGCCCGCACGGATCGCTTTGAGCACGGGTTTGACATAAAGCCGGGTCGGTTTAAGCAATTCATCGCCCAAGGTCTCATCCGAGAACGGCGCAATGTCGGACCACCGAAAACCTGCAACTTCAACGGTTTTACGCACCAAGGAATAGCCATTGGAATGCACCCCGTTGGAGGCAAGCCCCAGCAATACATCGCCCGCCTGAACCCCTGCCGGCAAATCGGAGCCACGCTCCATTGCGCCTACAGCAAAGCCCGCAAGGTCAAAATCGCCATCCTCATACATGCCCGGCATTTCGGCGGTTTCACCGCCAATGAGCGCACAGCCAGAGAGTTCGCAGCCCTTGGCAATGCCTTCAATCACGGCAGTGGCATTGTCGAGTTTGAGTTTGCCCGTTGCAAAATAATCAAGGAAAAACAAAGGTTCCGCGCCCTGACAGACCAGATCATTGACGCACATGGCCACCAAGTCGATGCCCACGGTGGAGACGTGATCGGTGTCAATCGCGATGCGCAACTTGGTGCCAACACCATCGGTGGCGGCGACCAAGATCGGGTCATCATACCCGGCAGCTTTCAGATCAAACAGCGCACCAAAGCCACCCAGCCCGGACATCACCCCCGGACGCGCCGTCTTTTTCGCCGCCGGTTTGATCCGCTCCACAAGCGCATTGCCCGCATCAATATCCACACCCGCATCCGCATATGTCAGGCCGTTTTTGCCGTCGCTCATGATCTCTGGTCCCCAAACTGGCATCATTTGCTCCGCGCTTTAACGCAGATGGGGGATAAAGAAAAGCGTGAGCTTGCAAAAGCACGTGCAATCACAGCCACTCTTGACCCCGGCGCGCGTCCGCAATAGTCACGGCATTGGTAGGGGCCTGTAGCTCAATTGGTTAGAGCAGAGCGCTCATAACGCTTTGGTTGCGGGTTCAAGTCCTGCCGGGCCTACCAAAACTCTTTCACATCAAAGAACTGCTGGAGAGACGGGCATTTTGACGCCCTCTCCCGACTTTGGCGCGGGTTTGGTGCTGTGATGTGCCAAGTCAGCGCGCCAAAACCAAGTCGACTTTTAAGCCACCAAGCGTCTCGCTGACCCCAAGTCTAAGCGTACCGCCATGGCGGCGCGCCACATCGAGCGCAATGGCGAGGCCAAGCCCAACGCCCGAGCCGCGGTTTTGATTGCGGGCTTCGTCAAGCCGCACAAAAGGTTGCAAAGCGCGTTCGCGGGCCGATTCTTCGATCCCCGGTCCGTCGTCTTCGACCGACAGAACCACCGCGCGCTCAAAAAGGCGTAGGCTGAGTTGGGTTTGATTGCCATAGCGCAGGGCGTTCGAAACCAGATTGTCGAGCGCGCGCGCCAAGGCTTCGGGGCGTGCGGTGAGCCACACCTCCTCTGCAGGCATCTTCCCAAGGTTGACACGACCCCCGGCACGTTCGGCCTTGGCTTTTGCGGCAACAATCAGGGCGCAGAGGTCAAGCCGCACCGGCTCTTCCAACGTGTCCGATCGGGCAAAGGCCAAAAAGGCATCAATCAACCGCTCCATCTCATCCAGATCGGATTGCATGGCAATAATGTCCTCGGCCTCATCCGACGGAACATCGAGCATCGCCAGACCAAGCCGGATACGGGTCAAAGGCGTGCGCAGGTCATGTGACACGCCGGACAACATCAAAGTGCGTTGTTCGATCTGGCGTTCAATACGCGCCCGCATATTGAGAAATGCCGCCCCGGCGGACCGCACTTCGACCGCGCCCGCCAACCTGTAGGGGCGGATTTCACCGCGACCAAAGCTTTCGGCGGCGCGCGCCAATTGCCGGATCGGCCGCAATTGGTTGCGCAGAAAAATCGCGGCAATCAAAGACATCGCCACGCCGGTGAACAGGGTCCAGACCATCAACTGATGCGGGTTTGAGGCCGAGGCACGGCGACGCGGCAAGGTCACATCCAGCCGGCCTTTGTCGGTCAGAATCGACAGATGCACCACAGCGGTCTGCGTCAAGACATCCACGCCCTCGACCCCCTCAATGCCTGCGCGCAAATCCGCAGCAATAACCCTTGAGGAGATGTCATACCAAGGCCGCGCGGTAGAAACTGGCTCGGTGGTACCGAAGGTGGAGGAAAACTCCAACCGCGCGTCCAGTTCTGCAAGGGCTGCCGGGATTTGCGCCTCAGGAATGCCCTCCACCGCCGCCACATAAAGGTTCAATTCGGCCACCACCCCGCGCATCAATTGACGCGTGATGTCTTCAAAATAGCGTTGCGAAAAGGTTACCATGACCACAAGTTGGATCACCACAACGGGCACCAAAAGGATCAGAGCCGCGCGCCCATAAAGCCCGCGTGGCATATATTTTTTGAGCCAAGTAAAAAACATGCGCTATTGGTAGCCTTGCTGCCGCATCAATGGAAAGAGAAATCGAGTGGACCCGCGCCCAGACACCCTGACCCAGCTTGACGACGCCGTGATCCGCATTTTGGCGCCGAACCCCTCGCCGATGACCTATTGGGGCACAAATACCTATGTGTTGGGCACAGGAAACGCCCGCGTTTTGATTGACCCCGGCCCAGATGACGCCAGCCACCGCCAAGCGATTTTAAACGCCCTGCCCCATGGCACCCGCCTCAGCCATATCCTCGTCACTCACGCGCATGTCGATCACAGCGCTGGCGCGCGCGCTTTGGCTAAAGAAACCGGCGCGCCGGTTTTTGCCTTTGGCGATGCCCAGGCGGGGCGCGCCGCACATATGGACGCGCTGGCCCGCAATGGGCTTTTGGCCGGAGGCGAAGGCTTAGATCACAGCTTTGTTCCCGACGAGCGTGTGCCCCATAACACCGTGCTGGACACCCCGGCGGGCGCGATCAAAGCGTTGCACACTCCCGGACATATGGGCAATCACCTCTGTTTTGGTTTTCGTGACACAGTGTTTTCCGGCGATTTGGTCATGGGCTGGTCTTCGTCGTTGATTTCCCCGCCCGATGGCGATGCCGCGGCCTTTCGCGACAGCTGTGCATTGCTGATGACCCACGCCCCGGCCCAGCTCCTGCCCGGTCACGGCGCACCGGTCAAAGCCCCAAGGGAACGGATCCAGTTCCTGCTGCTCCACCGCGGCGCGCGTGAGGCGCAAATACTGCGCGCTTTGGCCGATACCCCAATGGATCTCACCACGCTCACCCGCGCCGTCTACACAGATCTCCCCCACTCCCACCTGCCTATAGCTGCGCGCAACACATTGGCTCATCTCATTGACCTGGAACAACAAAACAGGATTTCAGCCACGCCAAAACTCTCTGAAACCGCGACCTTTTCAGTGCGTTAAAAGAAAGCGGCACAAAAATCCAAATTTTGTCACAAAACCCCCTTGCACGGCCCAAATCACATAGCTATACAGCGCCACATGTTCCGGCGTAGCTCAGCGGTAGAGCAGTTGACTGTTAATCAATTGGTCGTAGGTTCGATCCCTACCGCCGGAGCCAAAGACTTCAAGGGCTTAGCTGACTTTCAGCTAGGCCCTTTTTGGTTCGTAAATACTCTGGGGGAACACTGGGGGAACAGATAGAAGTTATTGCCAGAGACCACGTTTCGGCCTACCTTCACTGCACTTTTTAGCAATTGGAGGAAAGTTATATGAGCGATGCTAATAGAGCCGATTTTGATGGTCGCTTTATCGAGAGCGCCCCCTATACAGGCTTAATTGATAGCCTTGCGCGTATCTCGGTGATTTCAGCGGTACTAAGCGAATCTGCAAATGACCTATCCGCCGAAGACATTAAATCTATTTGCGGAACCCTTGACCAAGCTCTTAACGATGCCGTTACATTCTCATTAGCTAAAGCTAGTGAATGGGATGAAATCTCAAAAGAAGTCATGGCAGGCGCGTCACTATCAAGGCAACGCATCCAATAAAATAACCCCCGCATTTCTGCGAGGGGTCGGAGTGCGCTATTTTGACAAAGAGTGTGGCGGGGGGAAATCAAGGCCGTCCGCATAGCCAAAAACCCCCGCCACATCCTCAATTTACATCGTGCCACCCTCTGGCGCAAAATTAACGATCTGCGCCGCTTTATCGAGATCAACGCCCGCTTCTTTCGCCATCGCCATCGCCTCCACTATTTGCGCCATGGCCCGCGCACGGCCACCCGCATCGAACGCTTGCAAGGGCCGCATCACATCAATGGTGACAGGGACGCCCAGCTTGTCTGACGCTTCCTGCGCCATAAGAGCCGCCACAGGTGCAAGCCCCCATTGAGCTAGGTGCCGTTGAGCCTCACGCACAAACGGCCCAGTCGTGCCAATATCAATCAATGACGGCAACACGACGTAAGGCTGAGATGGCGATTTTCGAGTACATAAACGGCCTCGACAATCCACGCCGCCGACACTTAGCACTGAGCTGGAAAGCCTCGTCGCATTCGAGCAGAAGGTGGCCTAAACGAGCGCGTAGAATGACACGAAAGCGTAACAGGTCCAGAATGGATTTTGAAACCGAAGTATACAACGCAGTAAACGCCTGACCGGGGTCAAAATATAAGGTCTGCGATCTGATCTTTTCGGGGGCTGCCCAAAGTGGCCTCCGAAACACAAGACCCCAAAGGCCTATGAAAGGCCCATGTAAGGCCCATGCGCTGTGGCGATCATTCCGTGCGTTTCTTACGCTTTTTGCCCGTTTTGAGCGCCTCAAAACCGACAATCACATCCAACAATTCGGTGGTGATGTCATCTTGACGCACCGCGCGCATTTGCCCGATCAACCCCTCTAACCGGTCGTCAATCGACTGTTCCGCCTGCTGCATCAAAGACATCCGCGCGGCGTTTTCCGTGACCAGCGCCTCGGCGGCCGCACGAAACATGCTGGCAAACAGATGTTCGCGGATCAGCGCCATCAGCATCTCCTCGGCCGGCATTGTAAAAGATGGCAGCGTGCGCGAGACCCATGGTGTCGCGGACAGGTCGTGCAAAAGCGCAGGATCGAGCGGCAAAAGGGATTTGATGTCTGGCACTTGCCCGGCCCCGTCCTCGCGGGTGAAATAGGCCAGAGACACAGAGATGTCGCCCGGATGAACCATGTGGCGAATGTCGTCAAGGCGCTGGGTCAACAGATTGGACAGACGTCCGATCCCGTCGACCGAGGCAGGCGGAAACAGGGTCTCTTTTGGGGCCAAACCTTGATCCGTCAACGCATCCTGCATCTGTGCGCCCACACAAAGCAGGGTGCGCGGCCCCTCCGGCCAATCGGTCAATGCTTGCGCAACATGAGCCGCCAGAGCCTCGTTGTAATTGCCGCATAATCCGTGATCCGAGCCAAAGACAATCAGCACCCGCATCGCAATCGGCGTGTCCCGCGCGTCCAATGGGTAGTGATGCAAAAACGCCTGAAACCCGGTCAAAACCGTGTCGTGATAGGCCTCTATGGCGCGGGCGGCATGGTCATAGGGCGCGGCGTTGATGACAGAGAGGGTTTTCATCGTATGCACGATGCCGCGAATGCTTTTCATGCTCTCGCTGCGTTGGCTCAGGCGTTCAAGCGACTGGGTCATCCTGCGCCCCCCTTACCCGTCACATCGCCCGCCTGTTGCACCTGTTGACCCAGTTCGACCATCCGAGCCCGATCCGCGTCACTGAGCGGCGCGTTCTCAGCAATGCGTTTGGCCAGATCATTCAGATCGGCACGGGCGCGGGCGCGCAACCGCCCCATCACCGCCATGGTCTCCGCCTCGCTCAACCCGTCAAACTGCCCCTCCATCGCGGCAACCAAAACCGTGAGCTGTTCGACCGCCGACATCGGGTCACGTTCGGCCTGTCGCAAGGCACCGCGCACCGCAGCCCCGCGTGTCAACCGCGCCCGTGTCGCCTCATCAAGCCGTGTGCCAAAGCGGGCAAAGTCTTCCAACTCCTCAAATTGCGACAGCATCACCCGCAGGTTGCCCGCCACGGACCTGAACGCTTGGCTTTGCGCCTTGCCGCCAACACGGGACACGGACACGCCCAAATCCACCGCCGGAAATTGGTTTTTGCGCACCAATCTGGGCGACAGGTAAATCTGGCCATCGGTGATGGAAATCAGGTTGGTGGGGATATAGGCGGAGAGGTTTTCGGCTTGGGTTTCGACCACGGGCAGCACGGTTATCGAGCCACCGCCCGCCTCATCGGTGAATTCCCCCGCACGTTCCAAAAGCCGGGCATGGATATAGAAAATATCGCCCGGAAAGGCCTCGCGCCCCGGCGGGCGGCGCAGCAACAGCGACAGCTCGCGATAGGAGCGCGCGTGGTGGGTCAGATCGTCCAACACCACCAAAACATCCCGGCCTTGAGCGGCGAAAAATTCCGCCAGGCTCATCGCCGCATAGGGCGCGACATAGGCCAGACCTGCGGCGTCTTCGTCGCCTGCCGACATCACAATCGTGCGCGGCATCATACCGCCGTCACGCAGCGCTCCGATGACTTTGGCCACCGCATCGCCACGCTGACCAATGGCACAATAAAGACAGATCAGATCGCTGTCTTTTTGGTTCAGGATCGCGTCCACCGCCAGAGAGGTTTTGCCAGTTTGCCGATCCCCGATGATCAATTCGCGCTGCCCCAGCCCCACGGGCACAGCGGCGTCAATCGTTTTGATCCCCGTGGCCAAAGGGCGCTTGATCGCCTGTCTGTTGAGGATTTTCGGCGCTTCCGCTTCGACCGGATGTTGGGCTTGGGCTTTGATCGGCCCCAAACCGTCCAAGGGTGCGCCAAGCGCATTGACCACCCGCCCCAACAGCGCAAAACCCACGGCCGTGCTGACCACCCGGTGCGAGCGCAGCACCGTATCGCCCACGGCAATCCGATCAGATGGGCCCAGCAACACCACCCCCAAACGGTCCGGTTCAAGGTCCAAAACGATGCCCTGCACCCCCCCTCAAACAGCAACACCTCATCAGAGAGCGCGCGCTCCAGCCCGGTGACAATCACGATGTCATCGGCAATCTCCGTGACCCTGCCGATCTCGCTGAGATGCGGTTTGGGGGCTTTGAGCGTCAACAGCGTCTCCACCAGATGGTCGGGGTCGATCCTCGGGACATTCATATCGCCGCCCTGCATATCGCTGTCATGCGTCATTTGAATGCGCCTTGAGGTCGGCCCCCATGGACAGGTGGTCCTGCATCACCGCATCCAACCCCTCCAAATACGTGTCCACGGTCCACGCCACTTGTGCGCCGCCCATGCGCAGGACAAGCCCCGGCGCTTGGTCTGGATTGGTTTGAAATGCCAGTGTCACATCTGGAAAATCGGCCTGAAACGCCGTACCAAGGGCCGTTTGTGCCGCCTCTGGCAGGGCCGCGTGACTGGTAAAAACCGCCTCTGTCGCCGGTCCAGAGGCCTGTTTGATGTCAGGGACCATCGGTTTGATTTGGCTCGCAAGGTGGTGGGCCATACGCCCTTCTAATGTATCATCTGCCAAATCTATCAGGGCCTTACGGGTCAAAGACAACAATGCCCCTGCCCCTGCGCGGTACAATTTGGTACTGTATTTTTGCCCCTCTTCTGTCAAATGCGCCTGCCAGCCTTTGCGCTCTTGGTCGATGCGGGCGTGGGCCTCGGCCAAAAGCATGTCGCGCTCGGCCTCAGCCTCTTGGCGCAGGCGCTCAGAGACATCGGATTGTGCCGACTGCATCTCTGCGATCTGGGCGCGATAGGAGGCCTCCGTCGTTTTGGCGGCGGCTTCGGCCTCAGCGGCCTGTTGCATCCGGGCCTTAATCTCGGCCTCGCGCGCGTCGATGCCATCCAAAATCGGCCGGTATAAAAACCGTTTCAAAAGCCAGATCAACACCAGAAAATTGGCGATCTGAGCCGCAACTGTGATCCAGTCGATGGACATGATTTACCCGCCCACACCCGGAGCAGCCGTCTGAGCCGCCGCAACGGCTGCGTTCCAAAACGGGTTGGCAAAGAGCAGGATCATCGCCACGACGAAACAATAAATCGCCGTGGATTCGATCATCGCAAGGCTGACAAACAGGGTCCGCGACAGGGTTGAGGCGGCGTCAGGTTGTTGGGCAATGGCGCTAAGCGCAGTGGAGGCCGCCCGCCCTTCGCCAAGCGCCGGACCGATGGCGCCAAACGACACGGTGATGCCCGCTGTAAAGATCGAGATGGCGGCAATGAGACCGAGATCAGTCATAATGTTTCCTTTTCAGTCTGGGGAGGATGTGCGGGGTCGGATGAAGAGGCTGTTGAAGAGTCTGTGGCGCTTGAGATGTAAACCGTTGCCAGAATGGCGAAAATATAGGCTTGGATCATGCCCGTCAGCAGACCCAGAACATCCATGATCACCGGAAAGAAAAATGGGGCAACCCCGAGCAGGATCGTGGCAATCACCGCCCCGCTCATGATGTTGCCGTAGAGGCGCACGGCCAAAGAGACGCCGCGCGAAAATTCGGAAATGATATTGAAGGGCAGCATGATGAATGAGGGTTCAAGATAGGTCTTGAGATAGCCCCCAAGGCCCCGGCTGGTGATGCCAAACAGTGGCACGGCAATGAGCACCGAGAGCGCCAGCGCAGTGGTGGTGGACAGCGACGCAGTGGGCGGTTCAAACCCCGGAATGACCAGCAACAGGTTGGAGACGGCGACGAATAAAAACAGCGTCCCGGCATAGTAGAGCAACGGGCGATCCGAACGCCCAGCGATCTCTTTGATCTGGCTTTCGATGCCCTGAACGATCACCTCCAACGTGGTCCGCCAGCGATTTGGCGGCACATCGGGGCGCAGATTTCGGGTGATCAAAATAGAGCCCAAAGTCAGCACCAACATAACGATCCAAGTGAAAAACACCGTGGCATTCAAAGGGATACCCCAAAGGTCGAACAGGATGGTTTGGTCAGGCGACAGGGTCATGATGTGGCTCCTGATCCGGGGGTGAACAGGTCCAAACGAATGGCGAGAAATCGCAGGATCACAAAGGCCAAAGCAAAGCCGGCAAAGGCCCAAACCCCGCCCCATGCCACCACGATCCAGCCCGCGCCAAGCAAAAGCACCATGCGCAAAGCCGCGCTCAGGATCAGCACAGACACCGGGTGTGCGGCCTTTAAAGCGCGCCGCATGCCATAGGCCAGACCTGCGAAAAACACCGCACTCATCACCGCGCCACTGACCAGCCCGATGAGCAAAGCCATCCAATCCACGCTCACCGCGTCTATTGACATCATCGCTCGCCTCCTTCTTTGCTGACCCATGCCCCGGCGATGAATGCGCCAAGAACCACACCGCCCAAAATCAACGCGATGGTCCATGAAAACGTCTGTGGTGCAACCCGGTCCAGCCACAGACCCAAAAACGCCCCGCCAACCGTGGGCACGGCAACCGACCAACCGACCATGCCAAAGGTGCTGATGCCACGCAACGGGCTTGGGGCGGGATGATCGCGGGTCGATTTCATCCGCTGGGCATGACGCGCAATGTCGCGGGCAGACCGGTCTGATTTGGGATCAGGGGATTTGCTCATAGCGGTGGCTTTCGCAACTCGGCAAAACGGCGCACCATATTGGCCTCAAGCCGCGACAGGGCGGCGCGCGCGATGCGTTCGTCTTCGTCCATCTGCACGAAACTGTCCTGCACCCGGTCTTGCAGGCTGACAAGATCATCGCCCGCCACGCCGCGCCGGGTGGAGACACTGACGTGATGGCCCTTTTTGACCAAAAGCCCCTCATCGAGGCCAAAAATCACTTCGCTGCCATCCGTCAGAACCAGCGTCAAAACCGACGGCACAAGCGCCGTGACCATATCCATATGGTTCGGCAAAATCCCAAAACCGCCGTTTTGCGCCACCGCCGTCAGCCGCGTTGCCTGCCCTTCAAACAGCGTCCTGGTCGGCAGGCGCAAGGTGACGCTCATCTCACTCGAAAGGCTCATGTCGTCCCCTTCAGGTCCTGCAACCCGCCGATCATGTAATAGGCACTTTCAGGCAGATCGAATTGGCTTTGGCCCAGAATGGTCTCACAGCCATCCAACGTGTCCGCGATCGGCACCGATTTGCCCGTCGTGCCCATGAAAGAGCCGGTGGTGAAAAACGGCTGGGTCAAAAACCGCTCCAACCGACGCGCGCGCGCGACGGTGGCCCGATCCGCCGAGGACAGTTCTTCGAGGCCCAACATGGCGATGATGTCGCGCAATTCTTCGTAGTCGGCCAAGGTCCGGCGCACCGCGCGGGCGATGTCATAATGGCGTTGACCCACCACCGAGGGCGTCAACATCACCGAGGCCGAGGCGAGCGGATCGACCGCCGGATAAAGCCCTTCACTGGCGCGTTTACGCGACAACACCACCGAGGCCGAGAGATGCGAAAAGATATGCGCCGCCGCCGGATCGGTGAAATCGTCAGCCGGGACATAGACCGCTTGGATCGAGGTGATAGAGCCTTTGTGGGTCGAGGTGATCCGTTCTTCCAACCCGGCCAATTCGGTCGCCAATGTCGGCTGATACCCCACCCGCGACGGCATCCGCCCCATCAGCCCGGAGACTTCGGACCCGGCCTGAACAAATCGGAAAATATTGTCGATCAACAGCAACACATCCTGACCTTTGTCGTCGCGGAAATATTCCGCCATGGTCAGGGCGGTGTTGCCGATCAAAAATCGCACGCCGGGGGCTTCGTTCATCTGCCCAAACAGCATCACCGTCTTGTCGCGCACCCCGGCCTCGCCCATGTCGCGGTACAGCTCCTCGGCCTCGCGCGAGCGTTCGCCAATGCCGCAAAACAGACTGACGCCCTTGTGATGTTGGACGGTGTTGTTGATCAACTCGGTGATCAACACGGTCTTGCCCACCCCCGCGCCGCCAAACAGTCCGGTTTTGCCGCCGCGCTCAATCGGAGACAAAAGATCAATCGCCTTGATCCCGGTCTCAAGCGTCTCTGACTGCAACACCCGATCACTCAGCTTCGGCGGCGCTTGGTGGATGGAGCGCTGTGCGACACCTTTGGGCGCAGGACGTCCGTCAATCGGCGCGCCGAACACATCCAGCATTCGCCCCAAGACCTCATCCCCCACGGGCACGGTGATCGGCCCGCCGGTGCTATGCACCGCCATGCCCAAACCAAGCCCACGCACGGGGGCCAAGGCCATGGCGCGCACCAAACCGTCGCCGATCAGCGCCGCCACCTCAAGCGCCACATCGCCCGCATAGAGCAGATCATGGATATGGGGCACATCCCCGTCAAAGGCGACATCAACAACACCGCCACGAATGGCGGCGATGTGACCCGCACGGGGGCAACCGGAGGCCTGTGATCCGCAGCATCCCTGCCCGGTTGATCACTCTGGCTTTGAGCCTCTTTCGGCGTCACATTCATCGTATATTGACCCTTTTAAAATCCCACCTCGCGCACGCAGCACGCCAGACAGCGAGTCCTGTTCAATAGGCGCAGCCTGACAGAAAACCACGACAATGGCATTGACCCACGTCAGCATATGAGGACGGATCAGTACACAAACGCGTGAGGTCAATCCGCTCAGATCGGACGAGCCTTGCCGATATAAGAGGGTATGGTGTCTTGCAAACACGGGCGGCTTTGTCGGAGCCTATGCCTTTGATGGATCACTATGCCTTTGATGGATCACAGAGACACCATACAGAGACAAACAACGAACAGGCGGAACAGCATGGCACAGAGCCTTGTCATTATGGGAGTGAGCGGGTGTGGCAAATCCACGCTCGGGCGGGCCATTGCGGCGCGGCTTGGGCGACGCTTTGTCGAGGGCGATGATCTTCACCCGCCCGAAAACCGTGCCCTGATGGCGGCGGGGCGGCCATTGGATGACACGACGCGCGCCCCGTGGTTGGACCGGATCGCGGCAGAAATGGCTCAGGACGCGGGCGTCGTCGTCTCCTGCTCCGCGCTCAAACGCGCCTATCGGGATCGGTTGCGTGAGCGGGAGGGCGTGGTTTTTATCTACCTTGCCCTGCCCCGAGGCATGGCCCAAACCCGCGTCAGCGCCCGCGCGGATCATTTCATGCCCGCCACCTTGATCGACAGCCAGTTCGCCACGTTAGAACCGCCATCAGGTGAGCCAGACGTGATTGAGATCGACGCCAAAGCGCCGTTTGACACCGTGCTGAACACCGCTCTTACGGCTCTTGAAATGAGGGGCCTTTAACGGGTTGAGGCCCCGACCCCATCTCTCGCCGTGAGCGCGTGCGCGGCAGGACAACCTCTTCGGCTTGCATGAGCGGAGCAAAGCCCAGATACCGGGGAGAAGAATGAAAGGCCAAACCCCATGGAAAACGCCAAACTGTCCAAGACCTCAAAGCCCAATCTTGTCGCTGCGGACGGAAAACACTCTCGTCACGCCATCATTGCGCTGAGCATTGCGGCGGTGTTTTTTCTGTTTGAATTCGTCACCCGCGTTTCCCCCTCGACCGCGACAGAGACGATCAGTGCCGATTTGGGTCTGTCACGCGCCGGGCTTGGGGTGTTTTCCTCTTTGTTCTTTTGGATTTACGCACCGATGCAAATCGGTGTCGGGCTTTTGCTTGACCGCTATGGCGCGCGCCGCTTTGTGGTGCCCGCAATTGCGCTTTGTGCCGGTGGGATGATGTTGATCGGGGTCGCGCCATCGGCCTTTGTCGCGGCTTTGGGGCGGATTTTGACCGGGTTTGGCGCTTCGTTCGCCTTTGTCGGCGCGCTTTACGTGGTCAACCATTGGTTTGCCCCCAAACGCTTTGCCCTCTTGTCAGGTCTGGTCAATGCGGTGGGCATGTTGGGCACGGCGGTGGGGGTGATTTGGCTCACCTCTTTGGTGCAAAGCGCGGGCTGGCGGCCAAGTTTCATTGGCATTGGCGTCTTTGGATTGGCGCTTTTTGTCCTCGCGCTTTTTGCCTTTCGTGATGCGCCCTCTGCGGGGGACAGTGCCACCCACCCCTCTCCCATCGGCCCGCTCAAACAGGTGATCAAAAGCCCCCAGGTCTGGTTGGTCGCCTGTGTTGGCGCTCTGGTTTACATGCCCATCAACGTCTACGGCGGGCTTTGGGGCAACGAGGAATTGACCGCAGATCACGGCCTCTCCTCCGTTGCCGCCGAAACCGCCGTGTCGATGGTGTTTTGGGGGATGGCATTGGGATCGGTGCTGTGGGGCGCGGTGTCTGACGCGTTGGGCCATCGCAAATGGATCGTGTTTGGCTGTGCGATCTTGGCGATGCTGGCGTGGAGCGTGGTGATTTTCCTCCCGCTGACGCAGCTCTGGATCGTGTCTGTCCTGTTGTTCCTCGGCGGGCTGTCTTGTGGCGGGCAGATGCTGACCTTTGCCATGGCCAAAGAGGGCCAGGATCAATCAACCGTCGGCACCGTCACCGCCTTTGTCAATATGATCGGGATTGGGGCGGCTTTGGTGTTTCAACCGCTTGTGGGGGTGCTTTTGGACTTCACCGACAATGATCACGCTCTGGCTTTGTCGGTGGTGCCGCTTTGTTTGGTGCTGGCGGCGGGACTGACCGTGGTGCTGCGCGAGCCGGATCAGCCGCATTTGCGGGCCAAACGCCGAGCGGAATAAGTCTGGGCCAAAGCATACCGGGCAAAATAAATCCGAGCTTTAGAGCTGCGGCGCAATCGTGCAGCCCCCCTGCGGCAGCATCATATCCGGGTGTGGCAGGTTCAACAGCGCCTCAAGCCCGGCGTTGTCTTCGACCATATCTTGCAGGGTCATACTGTCCAACACGCCGTAAAACGCCTCAAGTGCCGCCATCAACGCCACGCGCAACCGACACACGGAACTGAGCGGACAGGTGTTGTCGGCCCCGGCAAAACATTCGGCAAAGGGCACACCCGCTTCGAAATGGCGAAACACGTCGCCAATCGTGATGCTGTCGGGGCTGCGTGCCAAAGCAATGCCGCCGGCCCGCCCGCGCGTGGTGTCGATATAGCCCTCATTGGCCAAAAGATGCACCACCTGCGCCAAATGGTTCTCTGAGGCATTCGCCGCCTTGGCAATCTCGGCGCGGCGCACCATATGGCCGGAGTTCACGGCACAGGCCATCAACACGCGCATGGCAAGATTGGTTCGGATTGTCAGCCGCATGGCGGGGGGGCTCCCTGTGAGATCTGTGGCAGCTTATAAAGCGGTGCTTTTGCGCCACGTTGATCTACATCAGAAAGGTATATTTCAAATAGAGAAATAGCCGCTTTCAAACGGGATTTCGGCCTCAGACCCGTTGATTGCGGTCAAAACAAGCCGATTTTCGCAGATCATCAGCGATTTTACGCCATCAAACCCCGCCGGGCGCGGCAGAACGGCGATGGCATGGCGCAGCGTGTGGCGCGTGTTGGGCGTGATGGTGAGCGCGGTCGGCACGCCTTCGCGGGCAATCGCATTGTCGCCAAGCGCCGCTTTATGACCCTCCGCCCCGGCGGTACAGCCATCTTCGATGCCCAAAACCCCGTCATGTCGCCCGTCCCACGGCGCATACTCGCGCCCGCCATTGGAGATCCACAGCATTGTCACCGGCATCACCGCGCTGTCTTTGAGCACCACGACAATATCATTTTGCGCCGCACGGGTCACGGCGGTCCAACCGACACCGGCCTCCGCCTCCACCAAAGTGACGAAATCCTCATGCCCGCTGCCACGCGGATATTGGGTCAGGTCCACCGTGCCACCATTGGCGGCGGGAAAACGCGTCAGATCGGAGCTGCGCCCCGGATAGGCCAAAATATGCGCCGGTTCCAAAGGAGTAACGGGCGTCAAAGCCGCGCGCTTGGGCGAAGTGGCAATGGCATCGCCGGGAGACACACGGATCATCGGGTGATGGGCAAAGGTCAGACCACCCGGTGCGGTTGCCTCTTGTGGTCCGCCTTCGATCACATGGGTTTGGTAGAGCACGGGGTGGTCTTCGCAAAGCCGGATTTCTTTCGTCACCCGCGCGCCCATGATGTCGTGATCCAACATCAGTTTCATCCCGGCACAGCCCGCGCCTTGATAGCGGCTGATCAGATGCCAGCGCGAATTGGCGCTCCAGCCATGCGGCGGGTCAGCCACAAGATCAGACGTGCCAAAGGGCGCAGCCAGAAAATCCCCGGCCAAATGGGCGTCAATCACGCTGTCTGCGGCCTGCGCCGAGGGCGTGCCAACCCAATGGGCGGTGTGCAGGATATCGTGACCGTTTAGAGAAAAACGGCGAATATTGCCGACCTCAGGATCAAAGGCCAGGTCCGCAGGCCCCGCTTGAATCCTCAGCCAGCGCTCCAAGATCAGCCCCTAAACCCAGTGGCAACAACAAATTTTTCCGAACTGTCCGACCGTGACGCGGGCGGTTTGACATGCATGACCTTTTCAAACTTTTGTTTGAGCAGCTTTTGCAAATCGCCCTCCGCACCGCCGGCCAACACTTTCGCGACAAAGGTGCCGCCCGGTTCCAAGACGTCAAAGGCAAAATACGCCGCCGCCTCACACAGCGCCATGATGCGCAGGTGGTCGGTCTGTTTGTGCCCCGACGAGGCCGCCGCCATGTCCGACATCACCACATCGGCATTGCCGCCAAGCCACTCTTTGACCTTTTGATCGGCATCGTCTTCCATGAAATCAAGTTGGTGGATTTCGGTGCCCGCGATCGGATCGACCTGTTGCAAATCGACGCCCAGAATAGTCCCGATTTTCTTGCCGGATTTCTCGCCCAAAGCGTTGACCCGTTTGACCGCCACCTGACACCAACCGCCCGGAGCACAGCCCAAATCAACCACCCGCGCGCCGGGCACGAGAAAGCGGAATTTGTCGTCCAGTTCCAAGATTTTAAATGCCGCCCGCCCGCGGTAGCCCTCATCCTGGGCCCGCTTGACATAGGGGTCGTTGAGTTGGCGCTCAAGCCAAAGCGTCGACGAGAGCTTGCGCCCCCGCGCTGATTTCACTTTCACCCGCAGTTCGCGCGCACCGCGTCCTGAGCTTTTCTTTTCGGTCATGTGTTTTGGGTCCTTTGATCGGGGACCTTATAGCAGGGGGATGGGCATGGGGGAAAGGGGGTGTTGCGGTCTCAAACCCCGCCATCGTCGCGATAGACGCGGCTTGAGACAGAGACAGAGTTTTTGGACGGGTCTTTGGCATTGGCGAACACATAGCCGTCGGCGTGATGGAGCGGGCCAAAGGCGATCCCTTTGGCCTCAGCCTCGCGACAGAACCCCGCAACATCGCGAACATCAAACACGAGTTTGATGAGCGCCTGACCTTCTTTTTGCCCCTTTGACGCCGGATGCAACAACAGCGCGAACTCTGTGTCGGGGTGACGCAGCTCAACCAACCTGTCACCCTCTTCACAATGAGCCTCAAAGCCAAAGAGGCCGGTGTAGAAATCCACCATCTCTTCGACCTTCTTCGTGTAAATGAGGATGCGCCCGAGTATTGCCGTCATGTCACACACCTATGTCATCGAAAAAGGCCTCACTCAAACGCCTTCAGCCGCTTCATCAGGCTCGACGTGTCCCAGCGTCCGCCGCCCATTTTCTGGACGTCTTTGTAGAACTGATCGACCAGTGCGGTGACCGGCAGCGATGCGCCGACCTCGTCGGCCGTGGCAAGGCAGATCGCCAGGTCTTTGCGCATCCAATCGACGGCGAAACCGTGGTTGTACTCATCCGCCAACATGGTTTTGTGGCGGTTGACCATTTGCCATGACCCGGCGGCCCCGCCGGAAATCACCTCTACCAAAGCTTCCCCATCCAGCCCGGATTTTTCCGCCAGATGCAGCGCCTCAGAGAGGCCCTGAACCAGACCGGCGATGCAGATTTGGTTGCACATTTTAGCGGTCTGGCCCATGCCGACCGCGCCCAGACGTTTTACGGTTTTTCCGTAAGCGGCCATCACCGGCTCTGCGGCCGCAAAATCCGCCTCAGCCCCGCCGCACATCACCGAGAGCACCCCGTTTTCCGCGCCCGCTTGGCCGCCCGACACCGGGGCATCGACATAGCCGATGCCAAACCCGGCGGCGGCCTCGGCCAATTCGCGGGTGACCTTGGCAGAGACCGTGGTGTGATCGACAAAAATCGCACCTTTTTTCATGCCCGCAAAGGCCCCATCCGCGCCAAGACAGACCGAGCGCAGATCATCATCATTGCCGACACAGGCCATGACGAAATCACACCCCTCAGACGCCTCACGCGGCGTGGCGGCACACCCGCCCTGATGCGCCTCGGCCCAGGCCTGTGCCTTGGCTGTGGTGCGATTGTAGACGGTGACATCGTGCCCCTTGGCGGTCAAATGCCCGGCCATCGGGTATCCCATGACGCCCAAACCCAAAAATGCGACTTTCGCCATGGCTTTCCCCTTTGCAATCTATGTGCTTTAACGCGAGGCCAGAAGCGTAGCCCATCAGGGCGGCGCGTCAACACCCATATCCGCACAGCGGGCCTTCGGGTCCGACCCAACACGACTGATCCCCATGCCCCTCGCCATGCCCTCCATGCCCCGCATTTTTTCGTTGTTGCTCAAACTCGTGTCCACCCTTGTGCTCATCACGGTCCTGGGCATCTGGTTGACCTATTGGTTGGCCTCGCGCTCCCTGCCCGATTATGACGCCGCTCACACCGTGGCGGGGATTTCCGCCCCGGTCGAGATCGCCCGCGACAATGCCAATGTGCCGCATATTTTTGGCGCCACGGATGCGGATGTCTATTATGGCTTGGGCTTTGCTCATGCTCAGGATCGGTTGTTTCAGATGATGCTGCTCAGGCGCACGGCGCAGGGCAAACTTTCTGAGGTTTATGGCCAACGCACCTTTGCCACCGATGCATTGATGCGCCGCCTTGGGCTTTATGCCGCGGCGGAGGCTTCGGTTGCGGTGCAAACACCCGAAACCACGGCAGCGCTTGAGGCCTATGCGCGCGGTGTGAATGCGTGGATCGAAGAGGTCAACAAAGGGGCTTTGGGACGCGGTGCGCCCGAGTTCTTTTTGTTCCCCACCGAGATTGCCTATTGGCGGCCTACTGATTCCATCGCCATTCTGAAACTCGTCGCGGTGCAGCTTTCCGATCAGATCCCCAACGAAGTTTTGCGTGCGCGCACCTCTTTGTTAATTTCGCCCGAACGGCTGGCCGATTTGATGCCTGACGCGCCGGGTCAAGGCGCGGCCCTTTTGCCGAAATACGCGTCTCTTTTCCCCGATGTTGCGCCCTTCACCCCTGCCTCCGGCACCAAGTACGCGCTCGCCCCTTTCCCCGAGGCCGGGCTTGCGGGTGCGTCCAATGTTTGGGCCGCCGCCCCCGGACGCTCGGCCTCGGGCGCAACACTATTGGCCAATGACCCGCATCTGGGCTTTTCGGCTCCGGGGGCGTGGTATTTGGCGCGGCTGGAACTCTCCACCGGAGGCGTGATTGGCGCGACTGTGCCGGGAATACCGGGTGTTGTGTCGGGGCGGGGCGAGGATTTCGGATGGGGCATCACCGCCGCCTATCTCGATGACGCCGATCTTTATGTTGAAAAGCTCAACCCGGACAAGGAGGGCGAGGTTCTGACCCCAGACGGGTTCAAACCCATGCGCACGCGGCCCTCGATCATCCAGATCAAAGACGCGGCCCCGGTGACCTTGACGCTGCAATGGTCAGAAAACGGGCCGATCCTCCCGCCAAGCGCCTTTGATGTTGGCACAATCACGCCGCCGGGCCATGCCATGTCGGTGGCTTGGACGGCGCTGGTGTCAGATGACCGCTCGATGTCGGGGGTTGTGGCGTTGAACCACGCCCATACGATGACCTCCGCTTTGGCGGCCGGACGTGATTTCGCCGCCCCTGCGCTCAATCTGGCGCTCACTGACCCGGATCGGGTGGCGATGAAAGTCATCGGTCGCGCGCCTCTGCGTGACGCCGCCCATCAATCCAAAGGCCGCATTCCTTCCCCCGGCTGGATCGCAACCAACCGCTGGCAGGGCTGGCGCAGCTATGACGATCTGCCCGAATTCGACGCAGGGCCGGATGAGATCATCGGCAACACCAACAACAAAACCGTTGATGCACCCTTCCCTGATCACCTGTCCTATCACTGGGGCGACAGTCAGCGCATTCAACGGTGGCAACGGCTGATGCAATCGCGCGAGGTCCACACCCGCGAGAGCTTCATCGAAGTGCAAAACGACGTGGTATCGCCCTCGGCACGCGCCCTGTTGCCGCTTGTGGGTGCCGATCTTTGGTTCACTGGTGAGGCCGCCCCTGAGGGCACGCCCGAGCGCCAACGCCAACGTGCGCTTGATCTTTTGGCGGAATGGAATGGTGAGATGAACGAACATCTGCCGGAACCTTTGATCTATTACGCCTGGATGCGCGCTCTGCAAGATCGCCTGATCCGCGACGAGATTGGCCCGCTGTCGCATGAATTCACCCATGTTGAGCCACTGTTTATCGAACGGGTCTACCGCAATATCGACGGTGCCTCTGTGTGGTGTGACGTGTTGCAATCCGCGCCAGTCGAGACCTGTACCGACATTGCCCGCCTGGCCTTGGACGACGCGCTGTTGTGGATCGGCGAGCATTATTCGACCAATCTTGAGAGCCTGCGGTGGGGGGACGCGCATATCGCCAAACACGACCATCCGGTTTTGGGCCATGTGCCGTTCCTGAAATGGGTGGTGAACATCCGGCAATCGACCTCAGGTGGTGACAACACTTTGATGCGTGGCGTGACCTCTGGCGAGGGCGATGATCCTTTTGCCAACGTGCATGGCGCGGCCTATCGCGGTGTCTATGACTTTGCCGATCCTGACAGTTCGGTGTTTATCACCGCCACCGGGCAATCGGGGCATCCGCTGTCACGTCATTACGATGATCTGGGTGAACTGTGGCGGCGCGGCGAATATGTGCCGATGAGTTTGGACCCCGATCTGGCGCGCGCGGCGGGTGTGGGCGTGACCCATTTGATCCCCGCAGATGCGCAAGATCAGTGAGCGCTATGACGCGGATCAGACCTGCATCAGGATTGATCCGCGTCACTCTCAAATCACCCCTATTTCCTAACTGGAAATATTTTTAACAAGGACTTGCCAGAGCCGCCGCACTGCCGCATCCTTGTCCCAACACACGCGCTCAAAGGAACATCATTTGGCTTGGGTTTTTCTCACCATCGCAGGGCTACTCGAAGTGGTCTGGGCCTTCACCATGAAACAATCCGACGGGTTCACCCGCCCCGTTGAGACCCTCTTGACCATCGTCATCGCACTCTGCTCTTTTGGCCTTTTGGCCGTGGCAATGCGCAGCCTCCCCTTGGGCACGGCCTATATGGTTTGGACCGGCATTGGTGCCGTGGGTGCCTTTATCGTGGGGATCGTCATTTTGGGCGAAGCGGCCACCCTGTCGCGTTTGATCGCAGCGGGCTTGATTTTGGCCGGGATTGTGACCATGAAACTCTCACATTGAGCCGCACATCCTGCGGTGGTTTCATCCGGTGAGTGGCCATGGACGAGTTTGACAAGATGCAGGCGGGCGGGTGGTATTGCTGCCTTGATCCGGCGTTGGACGCACGCCGTTTGCGGGCCTTTGACGCGGTCCACGCCCATAACACCACGCGTCCCAGTGAACGCGGCAACATCGCCCCCGAGCTGCGCGCACTTTTGGGATCAGCGCCGGACACTGCCCGGATCGAAGGCCAGTTTCATTGCGTCTACGGCCTCAACATCCATCTGGGCGAGGCGGCGTTTTTGAACGTTGGCTGCGTGATTTTGGACAGTGGCCGGGTCGAGATCGGCGCGCGGTCGATGTTGGGACCCAAGGTGCAAATCTATTGTGCCGATCATCACCGCGATCCGAAGCTGCGCGGCCAGTTAATCGAACGCGCCCTGCCCGTCCGCATCGGTTCAGATGTCTGGATCGGCGGCGGCGCGATCATTTTGCCCGGCGTGACAATCGGCGATGGCGCGATTGTTGGCGCGGGCAGTGTTGTGACCAAAGATGTGGCTCCCGGTGTGACCGTCGTCGGCAATCCGGCGCGGGTGATGAGCACGCAGCACTAACACCAAGCCCTTGCTCAACCTTGCTCAGGCGTTCAATTTGCGCCGCTTGGCCTTGCCCGCAAAGACAATGAACGCCGCGCCGTTTTTCAGCGCCTTTTGTGCCGCAGCCTTATGGTCCGGATCGGTCAGACGGTCGGGGTTGGCGGAGATGGCTTTGCAGTTTTTGACAAACACTTTGTCCCAGCCTTGCGCACGCAGGTTGAACACAGCGCGTTCCAAAGCCACGCCATGAGCGGGGGCAACAACAAATCCAATGAGTGCGTTGCGCAGACCGGGGCGCTTGGCGATTTTCGGCCCTGCCGTCGCCTCCAACAACAGCATGTACATTTTTGCCACCATCTTGTCCGCCATCTTAGATCTCCCGAAATTGCTTTTCTTGCCGCGGCGTCCAGAGCACCGTCATCTGATAGCCCTCCTCGGTCGCCGTCTCCTGTTCCACCACACCTTCCGCAAACAACCAAGCGCGTTGTTTGCCCTGCGCATAGGGCAGCAGAAACGCGCGGCTGATTTTTTCTTCTTCGAAATATTTCGAAATGGCCGCCAAAAGATCGGCCACCCCTTCGCCCGTCACTGCGGAAATGGCGAATTTGTCATCCTCGGATTGGGCGCGCTCAAGCCGGGCCTGACGGGCCTCATTGTCCAACAGGTCGATTTTATTCCACACCTCAAACATCGGCGCATCTTCTTTGATGCCAAGATCCGTGAGGATTTTGCGCACATCCGCCGCCTGTTCTTCGCTTTTCTCATGAGAAATGTCGCGCACATGCAAAATCAGATCGGCGTCCAGAACCTCCTCCAACGTCGCGCGGAAAGCGGCGACCAGTTGGGTCGGGAGGCTGGAAATAAAGCCCACTGTGTCCGACAGGATGATCTCGCGGTCTGTACCGCCCTGCGGTGCCTCAAGAACCACGGAGCGCATGGTCGGATCGAGCGTGGCGAACAACATGTCTTTCACGAACACATCCGCGCCCGTGACCTTGTTGAAAAACGTCGATTTCCCGGCGTTGGTATAGCCAACAAGGGCGACGATCGGGAACGGCACCTTGGCGCGCGCGGCACGGTGCAATTCGCGGGTTTTGACAACTTTCTCAAGCTGGCGTTTGAGCCGCAACAGGTGATCGTCAATGGCGCGACGGTCGGCCTCGATCTGGGTCTCGCCGGGACCACCGACAAAGCCCAAACCACCCCGTTGCCGTTCAAGGTGGGTCCAGGCCCGCACCAGACGGGTGCGTTGATAGGTGAGCGCGGCCATTTCGACCTGCAACACCCCTTCGCGGGTGCGGGCGCGATCCGAGAAAATCTCTAAAATAAGCCCCGTGCGGTCGAGAAGTTTGACCTTCCACTCTTTCTCAAGATTGCGCTGTTGCACCGGGCTGACGCGCCCGTCGATCAGCACCAAATCCACCTCAGCCGCTTTCAACCGCTCTTTCAGTTCAGCGATTTTGCCCGAACCAAAGAGTTGACCGGGCTGCATTTTCGGCAAGCGCACGATCTCGGAGCCGACCACCTCGAGTTCGGGCAAAGCATCGGCCAAGGCCACGGCCTCTTCTAGCCCTGCGACCGGGTCGCGACGGCTGCGATCTGATGTGATATCTGGGTGGATGACCCATGCGCGGGTCTTCAACACCTCATGTTCGTGCAGTTCGGACAATCGTGTTCCTTAGGGGTTGCGGATGATCACGGGCGGTTTGCGCCCCGGATTTCACCCAATCTCTACTCTGCCGCAGGTAGCGGTTTGCACTCTGATTTACAAGGGTGCGACACCGGGAAACGCAAAAAGGCACAGCCCCAAAGGCCCATGCCACCCCGGACAAAATGCCGGTGTCATGCGTCGTAAGGCATTGTCAGGCTGCGGCGTCGCACAGCCCCCAACGCTTACTCTTCGCCGTCGTAGAGATTGATCGGTTGCGCCGGCATTATGGTCGAGATCGCATGTTTATAAACAAGCTGACTTTGACCATCGCGACGCAAAAGCACGCAGAAATTGTCAAACCATGTGATCACGCCCTGAAGCTTGACCCCGTTGATCAAAAAGATCGTTACGGGGACTTTGGTTTTGCGGACATGATTGAGAAATGCGTCTTGAAGATTCTGTTTGTCACCGGCCATGAGACTTTGCCTTTATTCTTGCGCTTATGATGCGAGCTGCCCCTCGGGCGACAGCACTTGGCGACACGTTCGCAGGAGTTCTTAAGGAATGTCAAGATAACGGCATGAATTTTGGCCAGATGCCGGGAAAGGCGGCACAATTTTGCGTCACTACGACCGCTAACGCCGCCAGAATTCCGGGTTCAACAGCGCAATAATTGCCAACATCTCAAGCCGCCCCAAAACCATGGTTCCGGCCAAGATCACTTTTTGCGGGTCAGACAAGCTGGCGTAGCTCATCGAGGCTTCGCCTGCGACTTTGACCAAAGGCCCGGTCGTGGTCAGCGCCGAAATGGTAAACACCGCCGCCTCTTCGAATTCCACGCCAAACAGCGCCAACAACATCATCACAAAGGCGATGGTGAAGGCAAAGACCATGAAATAGACCCAGGCAACATAGGCACCTTCGCGGCGGATGCGCCGCGCATTGGCACCCGCGCCCCCGACCGAATGCGGTGAGATCAGTTTTTCAATCTCGCGTTCGCCGTGACGCACCAAGGCGTAAAGCCGGATCAGTTTCACCCCGCCCGCCGTGGTCGCCACGCCGCCGCCAAAGATCGCCAACCCCATCAACAACACACCGGGGGCCTGCAAGCCGGACCACAGCCGCGCCTCGGCCCAACCGGAGCTTTCAAACCCTGCGGTCGAAAGAAAGGAGAGCACCATGAACAAGCTGCCCCAAAGCGAGGACAGTGCCCGCCAGAACGTCCAATCGCCGGACACTTCCAACACGCTGACCCAATGGCGCAGGAACAGGAAAATCGGCACGGAGATCATCAGGGCCAGCGCAATTTTCATCTCGGGATCGCGCCACAGAGGCGGCGCATCGGGACGCGGGTGATCGGCGGTGAAGGTTTTGCGCGACAGAGCCAAAAACAAGAAGGCAAAGACCAAAAGCTCGCCCATGAACCCGGCGCTGCCATTCGCCAACCCGCCCACAGGCGAGATGCCCGAGGTGGCCATGACCGACATCGCATGACAGAGCGCGACATAGGCGGAGGAGCCGACCATGGAGAGCGCGAACCACAGCGCCAAGGTCAGGCCCAGATAGATCGGAAACAATTTGGCGGTGAAGCGCGCCATCCGTTCGGGGGCGGCGGCGATACGGGTGATTTGTGAGGCGCGGACCTCGCTTTGGCCCGGCTCGCGCGATGAAATCACCTCAAACCCGCCCAGATTCAGCGGTGCCAACACCGCCACAGCCGTGACCCAGGCAAACAAGCCCCCCAGCCAACCGACCAACGCCGTCCACAAATGTACCGGGCGTGACAATCGCGTCGGATCATCAAACAGGGTCGCCCCCGTGGTGGTCAGCGCCGAAACCATTTCGAAATAAGAATTGAAATAGGTGGTGGTTTTGGTTGCCTCGGCAAAGGGCACGGCAAGGATCAGCGGCAGCAACGTGTAGGTTGCCAGAAGCGTCAAAAGTTGATTGCGGCCCTCGCGGTCGCGGTCGCGCGTGCTGTCGCGATCTTCGGTGCGTTCGGGGCGAAACCGGGCGATGGCGATGAACATCGCAAGCGAGGAAAACAACACCGCCGCATAGACAAAAGCGCGCGCATCGTCCCATTCGCGCAAACCAATGGCATAGGCCGCCGGGATCAGCATCGCCGTCCCAGACACCAGCATGAGCTGGACAAAAAATGGCATGCGCGCAAAGCGGTTCATTAGAAAAAGTCGATCGACACTTGCAACAGGCGCTCAACCTCAGGCACGTCAGCGGCGAGCGAGAAGATGGTGATCACATCGCCCTCATCAACGCGGGTGTCGCCCGTGGGTTTGATGTATTTATCGCCTTTGACAATCGCACCGACCAATACGCCCTCGGGGAAAGCGATGTCTTTGATCCGCTTGCCGGAAATTGGTGAGGTGGAGAGCACTTGCGCCTCGATCACCTCGGCCTCGCCATCGCCGACCGAGTAGACATTGCGCACCCGACCATGGCGGATGTGGCGCAGGATCGAGGAGACAGTGGTGGCGCGCGGGTTGATATAGGCGTCGATGTCGAGCGCGGTGAGGATCGGCACCAAGGTCGGGTCATTGACCAGACAGATCGCCATCGAACAGCCCGCCTGTTTGGCGCGCACAGCGGAGAGCATATTGACCTTATCGTCGTCGGTGACGCAAAGCACCGCGTCGGTGCGGCTGATGCCCGCCTCAGAGAGCAGTTCCTGGTCCAACGCATCACCATTGAGCACAATGGTGCGCTCCAAACTGTCGGCAGCGCGTTCGGCCACTTTGCGGTTTTTCTCGATGATCTTGGCCCGCACCCGGTCGGTGCGCGCCTCCAAAGCCTGCGCCACGGCCAATCCAACATTGCCGCCACCAAGGATCACGACCCGGTCTTGTTTGCCTTGCTTTTTGCCAAAGATTTCAAGGGTTCGGGTGATGTCATCCGAGTGGGTAAAGACGTAAATCGCATCGCCCGCATAGAGTTGATCATTCGGGTCCGGGGCAAACAAACGTCCGTCGCGGCGCACACCGACAACGATGGCGCGCAGGGTGGAAAACAGGTCCGACAATTCGCGCAGCGAGGTGTTGAGCACCGGGCAATCTTCGACCAAGGAGATGCCCATAAGATGCACTCGACCCGCCAAAAATGCTTGGGTGTCAAAGGCGGCAGGCGCGGCCAGACGGCGCAGCGCGGCCTCGGCCACCTCTTTTTCCGGGCTGATCACCACATCAATCGGCATGTGATCACGGCGGTAAAGATCGGAATAAATCGCGGTCAGATAGCTTTGTGCCCGCAGACGCGCGATTTTGCGCGGCACGGCAAAAACCGAATGCGCCACCTGACAGGTGACCATATTGACCTCATCGGAATAGGTCGCGGCGATGATCATATCGGCATCGCGTGCGCCCGCTTTTTCCAACACATCCGGGTAGGAGGCAAAGCCTTCGATCCCCTGCACGTCCAACGTATCGGTCGCGCGGCGCACCAGGGCGGGGTTGTTGTCGACGACGGTCACGTCGTTTTTTTCGCCCGAGAGTTGCTTGGCGATCTGCCAACCCACCTGCCCCGCGCCGCAAATGATGACTTTCATTGCATCATCCCTGACTGTTTTGACATCGTCGTTTCAGCTAAGAGGCTTGTCATGTCTGATCCCTTCGGTCAACTCGTCTCGCGGGCTTCACTCGGCATCTTCAGAGATATAGGCGACGCGCCCGCCCTGTTTGTTGCCGGTCATCACACCCAAGGATTTGAGTTTGCGGTGCAAAGCGGAGCGTTCCATGCCGACAAAGGTCGAGGTGCGGGAGATATTGCCGCCAAAGCGGTTGATTTGCGTCAAAAGATATTCACGCTCAAACAATTCGCGCGCTTCTCGCAGGGGCAAGGTTGCGATGGCGGGCGACAGAATGGCACGCGTGTCATCCTCGGTCGCCCCCTCCTGCGACGGCAATTCTTCGGCCTCGATGTCGCCTGATGCCTCGCCCAGGATCAACACCCGTTCGATCACGTTTTTCAACTGCCGCACATTGCCCGGCCACGTCATGGTTTGCAGCATCGCGGCGGCATCTTCGGAGAGCGCGCGCAGCGGCAGACCCTGGGTACGGTTGAGCATCTCAATGAAATGATTGGCCAGTTCCGGGATGTCCTCGCGGCGTTTTTCCAACGCGGGCACCTCAATCGGCACCACATTGAGCCGGTGATAGAGCTCCTCGCGGAAGGTGCCCGCGGCAATTTCCGTCGCCAAATCGCGCGCAGTGGACGAAATCACCCGCAAATCGACTGACACTTTCGCCGTGCCGCCGACGCGGGTGAACCTCTGATCAACCAGCACACGCAGGATTTTCGACTGGGTGCCAAGCGGCATATCCGCCACCTCGTCGAAATAGATCACCCCGCCATGGGCCTGTTCCAATAAGCCTTTTTCAATCCCGCGCTCCGGGCTTTCGCGGCCAAACAGCACCTCTTCCATCCGGTCGGGTTCGACCGTGGCCGAGGACACGGTCACAAAGGCGGCGTCCTTGCGATCGGAATGAGTGTGAATGAAGCGCGCAGCCACTTCTTTGCCCACGCCCGCAGGCCCGGTCAACATCACCCGCCCGTTGGATTTGGTCACCTTATCGAGGTTGATTTTGAGCTGTTTGAACGCCGAGGACACGCCGATCATTTCAACCTCGGCACCACCGGAACGTTTGAGCGAGGCGTTTTCGCGCCGCAGCCGCGAAGTCTCCATCGCCCGGCCAACAACGACCATCAACTGATCAATATTGAACGGCTTCTCGATGAAATCGTAAGCGCCCTGTTTGATCGCCGCCACGGCAATTTCGATATTGCCATGACCGGAAATGATGATGATCGGCACGTCGGGATGTTCGCGTTTGACATGTTTGAGAATGTCGATCCCATCCATGCCGCTGTCTTTCAACCAAATGTCGAGCACCATCAGCGAGGGCACCTGATCGGCGATCTCTTTGAGGCATTCCTCAGAGTTCGACGCCAAGCGCGTGTCATAGCCTTCGTCGCGTAGAATATCTCCGATCAATTCCCGGATATCGCGTTCGTCATCGACAATCAAAATGTCAGCCATGTGTCACACCCTTTACCTCAACATTATACTGCAAGCTTTTGTTTTTCATCTACTTCCACCTCTTCGATCAAGGACAGACGTAACGTCGCCCGTGCCCCGATCTGTCCCGAGGGATCAAGAGGCACACCGTCCGTCAATGTCAGGGTGCCCCCATGTTCCTCGATGATTTTCTTTACAATCGGCAAGCCCAACCCGGTGCCCTTTTCGCGTGTCGTCACATAGGGCTCAAACAGGCGCGAACGGTCTTCGGGTAGGCCGATCCCGTTGTCGGTGATGGTCACAACCGCATCCGTGCCGTCGCGCCTCAATGCCACATGAATATGCGGCGCGTGGCCCTCTGGTATGCCGTTTTCATAAAGGCTTTCAATGGCTTCCCCAGCGTTCTTGATAAGATTTGTTAACGCCTGACCGATCATCGTCGCATCCACCTCGGCCCAGGCGGACCGGGGCGTGATCTCGGCGGTGATGGTCACATCGGGCTGGGCATTTTGTTGCAACAACACGGCACCTTTGACCAATTCGACCAGATCATGATCACGCCGCTCAGGCGTCGGCATCCGGGCGAATTTTGAAAACTCATCGACAATGCGGCGCAAATCCCCGGTCTGACGCACGATCACCGAGGTGTATTGCTCCAAATCGGCCCGCCCCTCCGCGGAGAGGCCTTTGCCAAATTTGCGTAAAATGCGTTCGGCCGACAATTGGATTGGCGTCAGAGGATTTTTGATTTCATGCGCGATCCGGCGCGCCACATCGCCCCAAGCGGCCAAACGCTGTGCCGAAACAAGGTCCGTCACATCGTCAAACACCACCACATAGCCCTCAAGCAACCCGTCCACGTCGCGCCGCGTGGCGATCCGCACCAACAGGCTTTCTTGCGCGCCGGATCGGATCAATCGGATTTCCTCTTGCACCACTTCGCGCGCCTGACTGCGCAACAGGTCAAACAGCGGGCCGAATTCCGGCACCACCACCGCCAGCGCCTCGCCCGTCACATCGCGCTCCCCCACGGACAAAAGCGCGTGCGCCGAGCGGTTGGACAGGGTCACCCGCCCCTCGGCGTCCAGGCCCATCACCCCCGCCGTCACCGATGAAAGCACCGAGTCAAACAGGCGGCGACGGCTGTCGATTTGTTCGTTGCGATCTAAAAGTTCGTTGCGCTGGATGTTGAGTTGGCCGGTCATTTGGTTGAACACCTGCCCCAGCGTCGCAATCTCATCATCGCCATCCTCGACCAGAACCCGCACCGACAGGTCCCCCTCACCGACCTGTTTCGCTGCCCCCGCCAACCGCCCGATGGGGCGCGCCAGACGTTCGGCAAACCACAGGCCAAGCCAGGTGGCCGCCAAGATCAAAATGATCGCAAAGCCCAGATATAAAAGGCCAAATTCGAACAAAAGCCGTCCGCGTTCGCTTTCCAACTGGTTGTAGAGCGCGATGGAATCTTGGGTGTCGTCGAGCAGATTGAGGATTTTGCCATCGACATCGCGGGTGACATAAAGATAGCGATCCGAAAAGCCCGCAAGCCGCTGCAAGGCGCGGCTCTCGTTGCGATCCCAATCGTCAATCAACACCAATTCGCCGGTTTCGGCACGGCGCAGATCAGCCTCTGAGGGCTGTTCGTAATCAAACAGATAGGAGCGTTCGCCCCGCGCCCGGATGTCGCCCGCGCGATCAATCACATAGGCTTCACGCAAACCGCGCTGGATCAACCCTTGCCCCTGATTGAGCACCTGACGCAGCGCGCCATCGGGCAGGATCGTCATGGACCGACGGCGCTCGATGATGAAATTCGCCAGCGCCCGCGTGTCTTCGGCCAGACCGTCGTGATGCTCGCTCTCATAGGCTTTGGCGGCCTCTAAGGAGGACCCGACCACATTGCGCACCCGATCCGAGAACCAGCCCTCAAGACCAAAATTCACCGTCACCACGGCAAAAATCGCCACAGTGATGGTCGGAATCAGGGCAAGAAGAACAAAGACGCCAGAGAGGCGCAGGTGCAGCCGAGAGCCCTCGGAATGGGCGCGGCGGGCGGCGATGACCCGAGCGATGCGTTGGGCAACAAGCCCCGCCACCACAAGGACATAGACCACATCGGCCAAAAGTACGGCACGCAGCGACCCCGACGCGGGACCGTGGTCCAACGGACCAAGCACCAAAAAGGTCGAGATCGCCAAGACCGGGCCAAGCACAAACACCGCCACAGTTGCAGCGTTTTGCAACCGACGCTGGCGTCGCAGGCGCATGAGCCTGTTCCAGCTTTGCTTGCCGATTGTCTGTGCCAAAAGCCCACCTCGTACAGATCCACCAGACCGCTCTGGCCCGGTGACCCGATGCCAAAACGCCCCCCTTCACCGTGGCACGAAGGTCGCAGCGGCGTGATATTCCTGTCACTGCGCCCAAATCACCACGGATGTGGCCTATTTACATCAGTTTGCGGCGGCGTGTCACCTGAATATCGAGGTCGTTGATCTTTTTTCTCAAGGTATTGCGGTTGATCCCAAGCAAATCGGCACATTTGGCCTGATTTCCGCCAACGGAATCGAGCGCGATTTCGATCAACGGCCCTTCGACCTCCTTCAAAATCCGCTGATACAGGCCCGGAGAGGGCAAAACCCCGCCGTGCAGGTCGAAGTAGCGGCGCAGATGCTTGGCCACAGACGAGGACAGCTTTTCACCCTCCCCCCCGCCTTGCAAAGGCTCGATCGCGGGCTGATTGCCGAGCACCAATTCGACCTCGGTGCGGGTAATTTCCTCTTCGGGGGCGGTGACAATCAGTCTGCGGATGGTGTTTTCCAACTGCCGAACGTTGCCGGGCCAGCTGTAAGCGCGCACAAGATCCAGCGCCTCATTGGTAAAGCGGCGCGTCGCCATGCCATCGCGCTCGGCCTTGCTCAGAAAGAAATCGGCCAAAAGCGGAATATCGTCGACCCGTTCGCGCAGCGAGGGCACAGAAATTGTCACCCCGCCCAAGCGGTAAAACAGGTCTTGACGGAAGGCACCGGTTTCCATTTTCGCGCCCAGATCGGCCTGAGATGTGGCCATGATGCGTGGCGCATTGTCGGTGAAACTGTCAAGCATCCGCACGATCCGCGCTTGTGCGTCCTCGTCCAGATCGCCGACCTCATCAAACAGGATCGAGCCGTTTTTAGCCCGCGAAATCACCGTCGCCGGGCCTTCCATCGTTGCCAAATCCGAGGCAGAGACCACCACAAACGGCAGGCTGCGGCGATCCGAGAAATCATGAATGGCGCGCGCAATCAGGGACTTTCCTGTGCCACTTTCGCCGGTGATCAACACCGGAAGATCGGTGTTCATCACCCGTGCGACCAACCGATACAGCGTCTGCATCGCGGGGGTACGGCCCACCAAAGGCAGGTCTTCTTGCACCGTTTCCGAGGGCGCTTTGGCATTTGAGGGCGCAGGATTGGCGCGGCGCTTGACCTCCAAAGCTTTCGCTGCCCGTTTCATCAAATCCGGTAGATCGAAGGGCTTGGGCAGGTAGTCAAACGCCTCCGCTTCGGCAGCCTGAATCGCGGTCATGATGGTGTTTTGCGCCGAAATCACGATCACCGGCAGGCCGGGGCGCAGTTCCGCGATGCGCGGCAGGGCCTCAAGCCCGTTGCCATCGGGCATGATCACATCGGAAATCACCAGATCGCCTTTGCCCTCTTCCACCCAGCGCATCAGAGTGACCAATGATGAGGTCGCATGGACTTTACACCCCGCGCGGGTCAGCGCTTGGGTCAAAACCGTGCGGATTGTACGGTCGTCATCCGCGACGAGAATCGTGCCATCCATTATCGTTCTCCTTGTCCGTCTCGCGTTGGGAACAGACCAATAAGGACCTGTTCCGCGCTCTGCCCCTTTTGAACGGGGATTTTCACACTTATATGACGTCTCTCGTTAACCATCGGCGCGTTCATCACGCGGGGCGACGGGGAGAGAAATCCGAAACACTGTTTTACCGGGCACGGAGTCCACGGAAATCCAACCTTCATGGTCGGAAATAATCTTTGAGACCAAGGCAAGGCCGAGCCCGGTGCCATTTTCACGTCCTGAGACGAAAGGTTCAAAAATATCGGCGGCAATCTCCGGCGGCAGGCCGGGGCCATCATCAATAATCTCGACCTGAAGCGGCAGGGCCGCCCCCGAGCCATCCTTGCGACGCAGGCGCAAAGAGAGGTCATAGAAGGTGCGCAAACGGATCGTCCCACCGGCTTTTCCCGCAGCTTCTGATGCATTTTTGAACAGATTCAGGAAAATCTGCAACAATTGATCGCCATCGACATAGGTCGGCGGCAAAGAGGGATCGAATTCCTCAACAAATTTCATCGAGGCCGCGTAAGACAGCTCGGCGGATTTGCGGGCGCGGTCCAACAGGTCGTGGATGTTGATCGGGCGCTTTTCCGGCGGGCGCAGATTGCCGAATTGTTCAACCTGCTCCAACAGGGCCACGATCCGGCGGCTTTCAGCGACGATCAAATCGGTGAGTTCCAAATCCTCGGGGCTCAGGCTCATCGACAAAAGCTGGGCCGCACCGGTGATCCCCGCCAGTGGGTTTTTGATCTCATGCGCCAACATTTCCGCCATGCCAATGGCAGAACGCGCCGAGGTTTTGACCTGATGCGAACGCCCCAGACGGTCGGCGATCTGGCGCGGTTCCATCAACAGGATGAGCCAGTTCTCGACGCCTTGCAGTGGCGCGATTTGGATATTGCATTGCACCGGGGCGGCATTGCC
This sequence comes from Celeribacter baekdonensis, assembly GCF_003047105.1. NCBI lineage: Bacteria > Pseudomonadati > Pseudomonadota > Alphaproteobacteria > Rhodobacterales > Roseobacteraceae > Celeribacter > Celeribacter baekdonensis. Next base: position 738,684 of record NZ_CP028475.1, on the reverse strand, counting down.
CCCGACACATCAACGTTGTTGATGAACATCGCCGAATTGTCGCGACGGACCCGTGAAAAGGCTTCTTCCAGCGGTGCGTCGATGGCCAATTTGTCAAACACCGGCACGTTTTTAAGCGATTTGGCCGAGGCGTTGAGGAACAACTCCGCACTCGAATTGATCTCAACGATCTGATCGGCCTCATTGATCATCAAGGCCGGCACGGGCAGCGAGGGCCAGAGCGTGTCAAAACGCGCATCACTCATGCGGCAAGTCCTTCTGTGCAAAACGCGTCAGGCAAGAGGTCGAACACCGCCTTGGGGGCTTTTGCGGTTAAAATCCGCCGCCGCAACTCATCCATCGTGCCCGCCTCGTCCATGTACCATCCCAAATGTTTGCGCATGACCCGGCCGCCCAACTCTGTGCCGTAAAAGCCCAGGCCCGCCTCGTAATGTCCGGCCACCAAATCGGCAAAATCACGACCCGTCGGCGCAATTGGCGCGGGCGCGCCGGTCAGATTGGCCGCGACCTGTGCCAACAGCCAAGGCCGCCCCTGCGCCCCGCGTCCGATCATCACACCATCGGCCCCTGAGGCCGCAAGCGCACGGCGCGCGGCATCGGTCGAAATGATGTCGCCATTGGCAATCACCGGGATGCTGACCGCCTCTTTGACGGCGCGGATCGCGGCCCAGTCGGCCTGACCTTTGTAAAGTTGACAGCGGGTGCGGCCATGAATGGTGATCATCGCGATGCCCGCCGCCTCGGCGCGACGCGCCAGTTCGGGGCATTGCGCAGCGCGTCATCCCAGCCCAGCCGGGTTTTCAACGTCACCGGGATCGACACGGCCGCCACGACGGCTTCGATCAAGCTCAGAGCATGATCCAGATCGCGCATCAATGCCGAGCCGGAGTAGCCCGAGACCACACGTTTCGCCGGACATCCCATGTTGATGTCGATGAGTTTCGCGCCATTGGCTTCGACCATCTTGGCGGCCTCAGACATCCAATGCGCCTCTCGCCCGGCCAATTGCACGGCGGTGTTGTCGACGCCAAACCCCAGCTCGGCCTTTTCACGCGATCCGGCACGGGCGTTGACCATATCGTGAGAGGCAACCATTTCAGAGACCACCAGTCCGGCCCCAAAGGAGGCGACCAGCGCGCGGAACGGCAGGTCGGTGATTCCGGCCATAGGAGCCAAGAACACCGGCGGGTCGAGGGTGAGGTGCGCCAAACGAACGGGCAAGCGATTAATCCTTGTGCATTTCAAACAGGGGTAGCGCTCACGCCCGCGAGTCGCAAAGGAATGAGGGTAAAAAAGGTGCGAAAACAGGCCGACGCACAAAATTTAATCGCACTGGCGGTGAAAACAGCGCCATTGCAAGGCTGCGCATCACCGATTATCCCATCCGCATGACAAAAAGACTTCCAAAACGCGCCGCTTTGATCGTCGCTGCCGGACGCGGAACCCGCGCGGGCGGAGCTTTGCCCAAACAATGGCAGGCGCTGGGTCAAACCCGGGTGATTGATCACGCCGTGGCGGCCTTTCGCGATCTGGTTGATGAGATCGTGGTGGTGCATCACCCCGACGATCTGGCGTTGGCGCACAGGCTTGAAAAGGTGAGGCTTGTGCCGGGTGCGGCGCACCGCTCTGGCTCGGTCAAAGCCGGGCTTGCGGCGCTGGACGGTCAGGGCGTGGATCAGGTGTTGATCCATGACGCAGCGCGCGCCCTGGTGCCCCGTGAGGTGATCCAAGCGGTGATGACGGCACTCGACACCAGCTCGGGCGCGGCCCCGGCCTTGGCCGTCACGGATGCGCTTTGGGTCGGTGCAGAGCATGACAGCGGCACCCGTGTCGAGGGCACCCGCGAGCGGAGCGGAGTGTTTCGCGCCCAAACGCCACAGGGCTTTGACTTTGACGCCATCCTGCGCGCGCATCAAACCCATCTGGGTGAGGCCGCCGATGATGTCGAAGTGGCGCGCAAGGCCGGGATTGAGGTGAGGATCACCCAAGGCTCGGAAGATAATTTTAAAATCACTCACCCCGAAGATTTCGCCCGCGCAGAGCGGCTTTTGGCCGCGCGCGAGGCCGCAAATCAGGTGGGACCAAAGGAGACGCATGGCATGGAATTTCGGCTTGGCAATGGCTATGATGTGCACCGGTTTGGCGAGGGCGATCATGTGTGGCTCTGCGGTGTGAAAGTGCCACATGGTCGCAGTCTTCAGGGCCATTCGGACGCCGATGTGGGGATGCACGCGCTGACCGATGCGATTTACGGCGCGCTGGCCGAAGGCGACATTGGTCAACATTTCCCCCCCTCAGACCCGCAATGGAAAGGCGCCGAAAGCCATATTTTCCTGCGCCATGCGATCAAACTTGCGCGCGACAAGGGCTATGAGATGATGAATTGCGATGTCACTTTGGTCTGTGAACGCCCCAAAGTCGGGCCACATGCGCAGGCAATGCGCCTGGCCTTGGCCGAGATTATGGACATCGCGATGGATAAAGTGTCTGTCAAAGCCACCACCTCGGAACGGCTCGGGTTCACCGGGCGCGAAGAAGGCATTGCCGCACTGGCAACAGCCGCATTGATGAAACAGCGCTGATCAAGGATCGTTGACATGAAACCCATTGCAGAACTGATCGCCACCCTCGCCCGCGTCGGCTATATGACCCCTGCCCCCGGCACTTGGGGCTCGGCCGCCGCTGTACCGCTGTTTTGGGCGCTCGATCTGGCCTTTGGCGTGCCCGGCGTGATCATCGGAATCGTTGTCGCCTTTGTGGCCGGGCTTTGGGCCACCGGCGTGATGACCAAGGGGGCGGACAATCACGACCCCTCTGAAATCGTCATCGACGAGGTGGTCGGGCAATGGATTGCGCTGTTGCCGGTCGCGATTGGATCGGCCATGGCGGGCGCCCCTTCGACCGCGCTGTGGCCTGCGTGGCCCACGGCCTTTCTCGCCTTCCGCCTGTTCGACATTTGGAAACCTTGGATCATCGGCAAGGCCGATCGCCGGGGTGATGCAATGGGTGTGATGCTGGATGATGTGATCGCCGGGGTGTTTGCGGCGCTTGTGGTGGTGGCTTTTGCCGGCGTCTATCACGGGATCATCATGCGATGACCCAAGCGGCGCTTGCTACAGAGGTCTTGGCTTTGGCGCGTGCGCAGGGCGTGACCATCGCCACCGCCGAGAGCTGCACCGGCGGCTTGATCATCGGTGCGCTGACCGAAATCGCGGGCTCCTCGGATGTGGTAGATCGCGGCTTCATCACCTATTCCAATGCCGCCAAGATCGAGATGTTGGGCATTCTCCCCGCCACCCTAAACGCCCATGGCGCCGTCTCCGAACCAATCGCGCGCGAGATGGCCGAGGGCGCTCTGATGCGCGCGGGTGTGGGGCTTGCGATTTCGGTGACAGGCATCGCCGGACCGGGCGGATCAGAGCATAAACCCGAAGGTCGGGTGTGTTTTGGACTGGCACACACAGGCAAAGAATGCCGCGTTGAGACCGTCGAATTTGGCGCTTTGGGGCGCACGCATGTGCGCGCGGCAACTGTGACACATGCACTGAACCTGCTGAAAGCGGCCTTGGTGCGCACCTCCCAAGACTGACATTCCTTTTTCGATTACTTTTTATGCTCAGGCTTATTTTTGAGGATATTTTTTAGACTTTTTATAATTTGCTCCATTTTTAAGCCCTATGAAACCGCAATTGCCCTTTTTTAACCCCTGCCAAAGACGCTTTACGCGCCACTAAGCGTAAATTTTGACCTTAGGAGGGGAATATGGTCGGAGCGGATACAGCGTGGATTCTCATCGCCACGGCACTTGTCTTATTCATGTCATTGCCGGGATTGGCACTGTTCTACGGCGGGCTGGTGCGGGCGCGCAATGTGTTGAGCGTGTTCATGCATGTCTATGCCATCGCCTGTTTGATGAGCCTGCTCTGGCTTGCGGTCGGCTATTCCATCGCCTTTGGGGAAGGCAATGGCTATTGGGGTGGTTTGGGCAAAATCTTTCTCCTGGGCATCGATGCTGGCACCGTAAAAGGCACCCTGCCCGAGGTGCTGTTTTTTGCCTTTCAAATGACCTTTGCCATCATCACCCCGGCGCTGATTGTCGGGGCTTATGTCGAACGGATTTCCTTTGGGTTCGTGCTGACCTTTTCCGGGCTGTGGATGCTGTTGTGCTACGCACCGGTGGCCCATTGGATTTGGGGCGGTGGCTTTATGGCCGATGGCGGGATTTTCGGTGCCACGGGCACGCGTGATTTCGCGGGTGGCATCGTTGTGCATGAAACCGCAGGGCTTGCGGCACTGATCATCGCGGTGATGCTGGGCCGTCGAAAAGTGGACAACAAACCACCACACAACCCCGGATATGTGATGATCGGGGCGGCGATGCTTTGGGTCGGTTGGTTTGGGTTCAACGGCGGATCACAATTGGCCGCCGATGGCGGGGCCGCCATGGCGATCACCGTGACGCATATTTCGGCCGCGGCCGCCTCAATGACCTGGGCGCTTTGGGAGCGGATCAAATATGGCAAAGCCTCGCTTGTGGGCATCGTCACCGGCACCATCGCCGGACTGGCCTCGATCACCCCGGCCTCGGGCTTTGTCACCCCGGTGGAGGCGCTGGTGATTGGCGCGATCGCGGGCATTCTTTGTCAGGAGATGGTCAATCTGATCCGCGGCAAAATGAAAATCGACGACACGCTCGATGTGTTTGCGGTCCATGGCGTGGGCGGGATTTTTGGCACGATCATGATCGCCGCTTTTGGTGCGGGCACTTGGACGGCGCAGCTTGGCGCTTTGGCGATTGTTGGCCTGTTCACCACCGTGGTGACCGTGGCTTTGGTCCATATCACCAAGGTTTTGATCGGCTTTCGGGTCGATGCGGAGACGGAACACGCCGGGCTTGACCTCTCCCAACATGGGGAAAGCGCCTACGACCACAATTCGTAAAGATCACGGCCTAAAACACAAAAGGCGGGGTTTCTCCCGCCTTTTTCACATCTCAAAGTCGAAAAGTTTATTTATAAAGCTCTGCCGCGCGGCGTTCAAAGGCGCGCACGATCCGTTGCATCGCATCATTGAACACCATGCCAATAATCCCCTGTAAAATCGCATTTTTGAACTCGAAATCGACGAAAAACTCGACGTCACAGCCACCGTCTTCCGCATCCTGAAAGCGCCACCAGCTTTTCATATAGCGAAACGGGCCGTCGAGATATTCGGTGTCGATCTTTTTGTCATTCGGGAACAGCGTAACGCGGGAGCCGAATTTTTCGCGGAACACTTTGAACGAAATCACCAGATCAGCCAACATCACCTCGTGATCGCCCACACTCGTGCGCGAGCGGATGCGCGCGGCGGCGTTCCACGGCAAAAACTTGGGATAGCTTTCAACGTCTGCGACAAGCGCATACATTTGATCGGCGCTATAGGGCAGATGTTTTGTTTCTTGGTGCGTCGGCATGGTCACTGGTTTTCTGTGTCGTCCCTCGGTATGTCTATGCCTGAGACACAAAATGCAAGGGGTTAGCATGTCGCAACGGCCATATCACATCGACGTCATGATTTCGGCCAAGGCCATCGCCGCACGGATCGAAGAACTCGCCCGCCTCATTCGCGATGAGTATAAGGACACCGAAAAATTGGTGGTGGTCGGGCTGTTGCGCGGCTCATTTGTGTTCATCGCCGATCTGGTGCGCGAATTGGAGATGAATGTGGAGGTCGATTTTCTCGAGGCCTCCTCTTATGGCAATACAACCGAAAGTTCCCGCGAAGTCAAAATCTTAAAGGATTTGCGTGGGGCGATTGAGGGCCGTGATGTGTTGGTGGTTGAGGACATTGTCGACACCGGCCACACCCTCACGGCGGTGTTGGAGCTGTTGCGCTCGCGCCATCCGCGCAAGTTGGAAACCATTGCCCTTTTGGACAAACCGGCGCGGCGCGAAGTGCCGCTGAAAGCGACTTGGACCGGTTTTGAAATCCCCGACGCCTTTGTCGTCGGCTACGGTATTGATTTTGCCCAAGCCAACCGCAATCTGCCCTATATTGGCACAGTTGTGTTTGAGGATGAGGATGCCCCGGAGGCTTCCGCGTGAGCCAATTGCGCTGGCTGCTGCGCGCCAAACGCTGGGCGCAGAACCCGCCGTCCAAATCACGCGTTAAATTCGTCTTTGCGATCATCGCGGTCTGTGTGGCGCTTTATGGCGTTGAAAAACTCGTGGGCCTGCCCGACTGGATGCAGGTCAATGGCGCGAGCAAGATCAAGGTCCGGCCCGCGCCCTGAGCAAGGCATAGATCATCTGCGCCCCAAGAGCCGCTCCTGCTCAGCCTCAAGTGCCGCCGAAATCCGGGCGCGGGCCAAGCGCAGCCGGGGTGCGTCGGCCAGATCCGCGTGAGAGGCGACATAAATTGGCACAGGCGGCACCTCAAGCACCGGCGCGACCCGCACCAAACGCGCCGACCCATTGCCCAAAAACGCGGGCAACATCACCCTCCCCAACCCGGCCTCGGCCAAAGATTGCAGCGACAGAAAACTGTCGGCGGCGGCGGTGAAGGTGACGGCACGCCGGTCCAATTCCTCGCGCAGCTTTTGCGCGACGGGCGAACGTCCGATGGCCCCGGTCAGCCCCAACCAATGATCGTCAGGCACATCATTTGAGGCGGCATAAAAGCCAAACCCCATTTGCGCTGCCATATCGCCGATCAGATCGTCGGGCAATTTATAGGTTGGACGCACGGTCACATCGGCATGAAGCCGCGACAAATCAAGATGAGCGTTGTTCGACAAAAGCTCGAAGGACAAATCCGTTTCGCGCTGCGACAGACGCGCCAAAAGCGGCGGCAGGATTTTATGGCAAAACGTATCGGTCGAGGTGACGCGGATCACCCCTGCCAAAGGTGCCTCACCCGCGCGCGCCATACGCTCGACCGCGTTGACGGCGATTTCGACCTCGCGCGCGGCTTCAATCAGGCGCAGCTTTTCCGGCGAAATGTCATACCCGCGCACGGATTTTTCGAACAACTCAACACCAAGACGCGATTCAATCGCGGCAACCCGGCGCAACACCGTCGCGTGATTGACGCCCAGTTCCCGCGCCGCGCCCGAAACAGAGCCAGTGCGCGCGACGGCCAGAACAAAGCGAAAATCATCCCAATTTGGCCTATGCATCATCAAACACCTTCTCTTGCTATGATGCGTTATTTTAACATAGAGGCGTGCAAGATTGCATTGAGCGAGATCACAGGATTCACATTTTCGCACAAGGCAGATCGCCCTGGAACAGGCCCCATTCCCCCCGGATCACACCAGGGGCGCGGTCTGATACAGCCGAACTTTGAGACCGCCATGAGCGATGGGAGCCAGAGGGGGCAACCAAGGGAGCGTTGTGGCCTGTGCCAATTGATCATCAGAGGTGATCATGCCGACGCGCCAGCCGGAAAACCGGTCTTTCATCACCTCGCCAAAGGCAGAATAGAGCGCGAACAGGTCCTTTTTCTTGCCGATCCGCGCACCATAGGGCGGGTTGACGATGACAAGGCCGGTCGCACCCTCGGGGCGGGTGATCTCGGACACGGGCACAGGCAGAAAGGTACACATATCGGCCACCCCCGCGCGCTCGGCATTTTCGTTCGCCATGCGCACAACGTTCACATTGCGATCTGAGCCGTAAAACTGCAAAGCGCTCTCGCGATTTTGCCAATCCGCTTTGATGTTTTGCACCCGCGCCGGATCATAGGTGGCAAGGTTCTCAAAGGCAAAGCGGCGGGCACGTCCGGCCATCATGTGCCGCGCGATTTCCGCCGCCTCGATCACAAAGGTGCCCGAGCCACACATCGGGTCGAGCACCGGCTCCGTGCCATCATAGCCACAGGCGCGCAAACACAGTGCCGCCATGGTCTCGCGCATCGGCGCTTTGCCCATCGCCTGTTTGTGGCCACGTTTGTGCAATCCCTCGCCGGAGGTATCAACGGAAAGCTGAATGTTATTGTCGTCAAACCGGGCCTTGATCACCAAATCGGCGTCCTCCAAGCCTTCGGCAATCTTGGCGCCGAATTCCTCGGCAATGGCGCGTTCAAACCGCTCGACCGCGGCCCCCGCGTGATAGATTTTCGACTTTTTGTTGGTGGTGACTTCGACCTTGAGGGAGAGGCCCTCGGTCAGCACGCCCTGCCCCAAAATCTCGCCCCATGGGAATTTGCGCGCACGTTTGTCGAGTTGCGCCAAATGAAAGGCGCGAAATTCGCCAATCCGCGCCAAAACTTTCGACACCCCGCGCAAACACAGGTTGGCCCGCCAGACATCGTCCCATGTGCCACGGATCGTCACCCCGCCCGGCGAGAGCACAGGCGCGTCAAACCCCGCCTGCTGCACCTCAGCCATAAGCATCGGCTCCAGCCCCGGCGGGGCGGTGAGGAAAATCTCAAATGTCTGGTCGGTCACGTCAGGCCCGGCCGAGCTTTTGCAAACGGTTGTCGCGCAGGCGCGCAAAGTCGTCGCCCGCATGGTAGGACGAGCGCGTCAGCGGCGTGGCCGAGACCATCAAGAACCCTTTGCCATAGGCGGTTTTTTCATAGGCTTTGAATTCGTCCGGGGTGACAAACCGATCCACCGCATGGTGTTTTGGTGTCGGTTGAAGGTACTGACCGATGGTCAAAAAGTCGATGTCGGCGGCGCGCATGTCATCCATCACCTGATGCACCGATTGGCGATCCTCACCCAGACCCACCATGATACCGGATTTGGTGAACATCGTCGGATCAAGCTCTTTCACCCGCTGAAGCAAGCGCAGCGAGTGGAAATAGCGCGCGCCGGGACGCACGGTCGGGTAGAGACCTGGCACAGTCTCAAGGTTGTGATTGAACACATCGGGCTTGGCAGCCACGACGGTTTCCAACACGGCATCGGAACATTTCAAAAAATCCGGCGTGAGAATTTCGATCGTGGTCTCCGGCGCACGGTGACGGATGGCGCGGATGGTCTGGGCAAAATGCTCTGCCCCACCGTCTTCCAAATCATCGCGGTCGACCGAGGTGATCACCACATGTTTGAGGCCGAGTTTTTGCACGGCATCGGCAACACGGCCCGGTTCAAACACATCAAGCGCATCCGGGCGGCCGGTGGCGACGTTACAAAAGGTACAGCCGCGGGTGCAAATTTCACCCATGATCATCATCGTGGCGTGGCCTTGCGACCAGCATTCACCGGCGTTCGGGCAACCCGCCTCTTCGCAGACCGTCACCAGCTTATGCTCGCGCATGATGCGATGCGTTTCTTTATAGCCTGCCGAGGTCGGTGCCTTTACCCGGATCCAATCCGGCTTTTTCGGCTGGGCATTGTCAGCCCGATGCGCCTTTTCAGGATGGCGTTGGTCGGGAATCTTGAGATCACGCATGGCAGGGCCTTTCTCCGTTTGGACCATGATATAGGCAGTCTGCCCGCAAATGTCTCGCGAAAACCACGCCATTTGCTTCTGCGGCATTTTTCGCCGCGCCTGCATTGAAGCACGCTTTAGAATCGCTCTAAAAGGGCTGCGATAGAAGTCTGCGTCCCGCTCTCCCGGGACACCCAAACAGGAGCTGAGCTATGAAAGCCGGATATAAACTGCCCGAAGTGACCTTCCACACCCGCGTGCGTGACGACAGCATTGGCGGCGACAACCCGTTCAAATGGGAAGACAAAACCACCGCCGATTACTTTGCTGGCAAACGCGTTGTGTTGTTCTCCCTGCCGGGCGCCTTCACCCCGACCTGCTCAACCTACCAATTGCCGGGCTTTGAGAATGGCTTTGCCGATTTCCAAGCCGAAGGCATCGACGAGATCTATTGCATGTCCGTCAATGACAGCTTTGTCATGAACAAATGGGCGCAATCTCAAGAGCTTAAAAATGTCAAAGTCATCCCTGATGGCTCCGGCGAATTCACCCGCCGCATGGGCATGTTGGTGCGCAAAGACAACCTGGGCTTTGGCCTGCGTTCCTGGCGCTATGCCGCTGTCGTCAACGACGGCATGATCGAAGCCTGGTTCGAAGAGCCGGGCCTGTGCGACAACCACGGCGAAGACCCCTATGGCGTCTCCTCGCCCGAAACCGTGCTGTCCTACCTCAAAGAGGCAAAAGCCGAAGCCGTCGCATAAGACCGTCGAACAGCTCTTGGAAAGGCCCGTGGGACAGCCTCCTGCGGGCCTTTTGCATGTGCAGCATGGGAACACCCACCGGAACGCCTGCATAACGGGACTTCGCGAGGCGCATAGCTGATTTCAATTTGTAGATTTGAATACCAGTTGTTTAGAAAATGACCTTAAGGTTCAGCCGAATACTGATTTACGGAGCTCATATGCGCGCCTTACTGTTGATCTGTCTCACATTTCTCCCCTTCGCCCTGCCCGCTGGCCCTGCCCATGCCGGGACCTGTGAGGACCTGTGGTATAGTCGAAATTGGATCATGGACCGGTCTGGCTATTGCTTTGGCACACCATTGGGCCAGACCTATTTTGACAATTCCGATTGCATTGGCAAAAACGTGTCGCTGACATCCTGGGACGCAGAACGCGTGGCGGAACTGCGGGAAATCGAACAGTATCAGGGCTGTAAACTCAACACGCAAAGCACCTATCTCGCCCTTGATGACATCCAGTTCCGCAGGATTTTGGTGGAGCAGCCGAGCCTTTTTGAAGAGGGAGAGGGCTTCCTCTGTATGGGCTATACCGGAAATGGGGTGTCGCTTTTGGCCGGACCGGAGTCGAACAGCGGTGTCATCAGTGCGCTTGAGCCCGGCGATTGGTATCGCACGCGGCACACTGACATCGGCGCGTGGACCTATATCATCGTCACAGCCCCGCACTCTGAGCGCGTCACGGCGGCGGGCTGGGCGATGTTTGACCCAAACAGCGGCATACAATGTCTGGCGGCGGCCGGTTAACCGCGCCTGCGCGCCTCCTCCATCACCTCACTGCCCGCCTCTGAGAGAAGCGCGGCCAAATCGGTGAACCATGTTTTGGCCTCCGTCGAATGCCGCCGTACCAAAGCGATGGTGCGTTGCGGCTGTGGGTCGGGAAAGCGCAAGACTGTCATATCGGGGCTGGCCGCCTGTTCGGAACACAGGGCGATTTCGGGCACAAAGGTCAGGCCAAACCCCTGTGCCACCAAGCCACACAGCGTTGACAAAGAAGACGCGCCCAAATCAACGGTTTGACGCGAACGGGTCAGGCCGCAGACATCCAAAGCCTGATCGGCCAAACAATGGCCCTCGTCCAACAGCAAAAGCGCATCGGGCGGCAGATCGGTGGGGCGCGGCGGCGCAATCGCCGCGCTGAGCGCCTCAATCCGGGATTTTGAACCCGCCAACAGGAAACAATCCGTAAACAGCGGCTCCGCCAACAGCCCAGTCACATCATAGGGCAGCGCGATCACCGCCGCGTCCAACCGGCCGTTGATCACCGCCGTCAAAAGATCGGCGGTCTGGGCCTCGCGCACCCGCAGATCGAGATCAAGCGCTGCGGCTTTGATCCGGGTCAGGGCGCGCGGCAACAGATAGGGCGCAATCGTTGGGATCACCCCAAGGCTCAACCGCCCGCTCAGCCCTTTGGATTGGCGAATCTCGGCTTCCAGATCGCGGGTCATCGCCAAAATCTTATGGGCCCGTTCCAACACCACTTGCCCTTCCCGCGTCAAACGAATGTCGCGCGGCAGCCGCTCGACCAATTGCGCGCCCAGATTCAATTCCATCTCTTTGATTTGCTGGGACAAAGCGGGTTGCGTGACATGCACACGCTCGGCCGCAGCGGAAAAACTGCGCGTGTCGGCCAAGGCGGTGAAATAGGTCATTTGTCTAAGCGTCAACATGGCAGGCCTCCATAATTTTAACTAATACCAAACTACATAAAGTACAATTTCATTTAATTTACGCCCGGTGACACACTCTCCGCAAGATGCAGACCCACATTCAGGAAGAGACAGACATGACCACCCGTTTAACCACCTCCGCCGGCGCGCCGGTGTCCCACAATGATACATCCAAAACCGCAGGTCCGCGCGGGCCGGTGATGCTTGACGATTACCAGTTGATCGAAAAACTGGCCCATCAAAACCGCGAACGCATCCCCGAGCGTGTGGTCCATGCCAAAGGTTGGGGTGCCCAGGGCACTTTCACCGTCACCCATGACATCACGCAATACACATGCGCCGATATTTTCTCGAAGGTCGGAAACACCTGTGACATCCTTTCGCGCTGGTCCACCGTGGCGGGCGAATTGGGCGCGGCGGATGCCGAGCGCGATGTGCGCGGGTTCTCGGTGAAATTCTACACCGATGAGGGCAATTGGGACGTGGTCGGCAACAACACCCCGGTGTTTTTCATCCGCGACGGGTTCAAATTCCCCGACTTTATCCGCACCCAAAAACGCCACCCGAAAACCAATCTGCGCTCTCCTGAGGCGATGTTTGATTTCTGGGCGGCGCAGCCTGAATCCGTGCACCAAGTCACCATCCTGATGTCCGATCGCGGCATCCCGGTGAACCCGATGCATATGCACGGCTACGGCTCACACACCTATTCGATGTGGAACAAAGCGGGCGAACGGGTCTGGGTCAAATTCCATTTCCGCAACCAGCAGGGGATCAAAAACCACAGTTCTGAAGAGGCCGAAACCCTGATTGGCAAGACCCGCGAGAGCTACCAAGAGGATCTGTTTGCCGCGATCGAGGCCGGAAATTTTCCGAAATGGGAACTCAACATTCAGGTGATGCCCGAGGCACAGGCCGAAACGGTGGCGTTCAATCCGTTCGATCTGACCAAAGTCTGGCCGCATGATCAATTCCCGTTGATCCCCGTGGGTATGTTGGAGTTCAACAAAAACCCCGACAACTACTTTCAAATGGTTGAAAACGCGGCCTATTCCCCCTCGAACAAAGTGCCAGGCATCGGCTTTAGCCCCGATAAAATGTTGCAAGCCCGCGTCTTTGCATATGCCGACGCACACCGGTATCGCCTTGGCACCCATTACGAGGCCCTGCCCGCCAATGCGCCCAAATGCCCGGTGCATCACTACCACAAAGACGGCGCGATGAATTTCATGGGGCCGAACACCGGACATAGTGATGCCTATTACGAACCAAACCAATATGCCGAGAGCGCCAAGCCGGATATGAGCGTGGCCGAGCCGCCGCTGAAGATCTCAGGCGACGCGGATAAATATGTCCAAGAGGATGCGGATGCCGATTACGTCCAGCCCCGCGCACTTTACGCCGCGGTGATGGGGATGGAAGAACGCGCTCGCCTGCATGCCAATATGGCAGGTGCGATGGCGCCGTGCTCACCTTCTGTGCGGGACCGTTGGCTGGCGGTTTTGGGCCGGGTGCACCCGGACTATGAGGCCGGAGTTCGCTCGGAATTGGCCAAGCTTGACGCCTGAACGGCCTCACAGGCCTGACATAAAACTTGAAAGGGTCGGACAGAGTCCGGCTCTTTATTTTTGTTGAAAAATGCCCATCTAAAAGGGGTGAACAGGACAGACTGACCAGAAAAGGACAGCACCATGATCCACATAGATACTCTCAACGATAAAGCTCTTGCTCTCACCATTGAGGGCAAAATCAGCAAAGAGGACATCGTCTCCGCCGAGGCAGCCCTTGCGCCCATGTTGGAACGGCCTGCGCCCTATGGGCTGATGGTTGATCTCATTGGGTTTACCGATGTCACCGCTGGCGCTCTGATCGAAGATGTTCGCTATGAAGTCTCCTTGATCCGTCGCTGGAGCGATTTTCACCATATGTCCATCGTCACCGACCGCAACTGGGTCGGAACTTGGGTTGGGATGATACAGCCGCTGTTTCCAAAAATCGAAATCAAGATGTTTGGCCCTGACCAGCGCGCCGAGGCGCGGGCCTTTGCGGCCAGTGTAGATTCTACACCTGCGGCCTAATGGCCTGAAAAACAAAGGAAACGCGCCAGTGGCGCGTTTCGTCAGACAGAGCGCCCCGGCGAAAACTGGGGGCTTCGCGTGATTGGCTAAATCGCTCCACTGGAGCGTTTTTTAACGCCCCGGCGAAAACAGGAGTGTTTTCGCGTGATTGGCTAAATCGCTCCACTGGAGCGATTTTTAACGCCCCGGCGAAAACAGGAGTGTTTTCGCGTGATTGGCTAAATCGCTCCACTGGAGCGATTTTTAACGCCAATCACCCAATAAGATTCGAATATCCGGCCTGATCGTAATGCGCTTTGAGCCGCTGTAGTGCGATGCGCAGGACGATTTTGCCAGAACGCGCTGACCACCCCATGCGCTTTTCCGCCTGCTCCATGCCTTCCAGATAGCAACAGCACCGCAACGCCACATCGCCAAGCCCCGGCCCAAGATCGGCCAAAGCCGCAGCCACGCGCGCCTTGGCGGCTTCGGGGCCAAAGCCTTTGGCATCGCCGGAAAACTCACCGCGCCCGCCGCCGGTGAGAAAGCGATCCCAATTTTGCGCCACACGCGGCCCCATTTGCGCAAGCTCAAAATCCTCGCGCAACCGTTCAGCCGCAGCCACCAGATCGGGCGGCAAAAACGCTTCGCCGCCTTTGTCGCGCCGCCGCGAGAGGACCATCACCGGGCTTTCGGCGGCGTTGTAACGGATGCGTTTGGGCTTATCCTCAGAGAGGGTCGGCTCATCGCGAAACGCCCAATCGCGGTGCTGATCGCCAAATTTCATCGGAGCCTCGGCAAAGCCGGCCCGCGCACTCTCATCTTCGGCCAAAAACCGGCGCAACGCGGCGCGGCCTGCGGCCGTAATGGTGTAGCGGGTGATTTTGCCCTTGGCCTGCGCCGTGATCCAATCTTTGAGCGCCATCGCCTGTGCGATGGGGCGATCCAAAACGGCGGTACGTGTGGTGCGCCCATCCGGCAGATCGCGCACCACCACGGCCTTTTCCATATCCTTCGCCACGGCCAGACAAGCGCCCGGCTCAGACAAACGACGCAAAATGCGCCGCGCTTCGCGGGCAATGGTGGCATCATCTGGTGGGGTCTGCCCATCGGCGTGATCGAACGGCGTTTGGTCTGTCATTGTGTCCATGTCCTTCGCTGGGGGCTTAGGGCAACCTGCGTCTTGAAACGGGGCTGTGTCATGCGTGTCTTTTGGGGTGAGGCGGCTGAGAGTGGTCAGAGCTTCGTCAATCAACGGGTCATCGCGTTTTTGTTCAACTTTACGCACCTGACGCATCACGGTTGAGGGTGCACAGCCCCCCTTTCGGGCCAATTCGCGAATGGTGTCGCCCGCTTCCGTATGTGCCAAATATCTTTGTGCCTCCTGCGGCACCCAATTTGGCAGGGCCTGCCCCCGTACAGATAAATACTTCCCGTGTTCCAACATCGTTCCCCCAAGTTCACTCTTCAGAATTGTTTCCATTTTAGACACAGTTGAAATCGAGAGCCTTCACCAACCCACAGGATATACATGTGTTTTACACAGGTTATCCCGCCGATTTCCCCCGAATCTATCCACAACCATGAGTTGCATTGGTTACCTAAACGTTAATTGTTTCCCGTTTGGTCATTATCGTTTCCAATTTATAAACAAGCCCGCAAAGGACCGTTCGCAATTTGGAAACAATGCGCAACACACGCTTAGGTTGTGCAAAAGTGATGAAGAACCGCGATGACGGGGCCACATGTCCAACACAGACATCCCTCAAAAACGCGGGCACTCATGCAACAGGAGACCAAGACCATGAATGATGTCACAACCCTGCTCAATACCCTGCGCCGCCCACGCCTTTTGATCCGCGCCGCCCGCTTTGGTCTCAATGATTACAACCGCAACCGCGACCTCAAACGGGTCATGCGCACGGCCAATGCGCCCTCGCCCGCACGCGCCGTGTCCTCTTTGATCGAAGAAGAAGCCAAGATCGAAGAAACCCGCCGCTCAGGCGATGCGGCCTATAATGTGACGCGCCATGTCGAAGTGTTGATTGCGTTGATGGGTGAGGCCCGCCTTTTGCCACGCGAACAAACCGCCGCCTGAACCTGATTTGAGCACCCCGCCCGGGCGCCAACACCCCCCATTTCCGCCGTCTCTGTTTTAAGATCGAGAGGGGCCGAAACGGGGGGTTCTTTTGTGCAAAAGCGTCCACACGCCAAAGCGAACCCCTGCGACCAGAAAAATCCGCATTCATTGGCCGCTTATTGGGCACATATGGCGGGAATCCATCTTGCCACAGAGGCAGGCCTACGGGTAAAGGCATGTCATGACTCAAGTGATCCATGACCGCCTCCTCATCATCGACTTTGGCTCTCAGGTGACGCAGCTCATTGCGCGTCGTCTGCGTGAGTTGAATGTCTTTTGCGAAATTCACCCCTATCAAAACGTCACCGAGACGTTGCTGAAAGAGATTGCGCCGAAAGCGATCATCTTTTCCGGCGGCCCGGATTCGGTGATGCGCGAAGGCAGCCCGCGGCCACCGAAAGCGGCCTATGATCTGGGCGTGCCGATTTTGGGCATTTGCTATGGCCAGCAGGTGATGATGCATGACCTGGGCGGCCGGGTCGAAGCGGGCGAACATGCGACCGCCGAATTTGGCCGCGCCTATGTGACGCCAACAGAGACCCGCCCGGAGTTTTTGAACGGCTGGTTCATGGATGGCACAGGCAAAGAACAAGTCTGGATGTCGCATGGCGACCATGTCGCCGAAATTGCCCCCGGCTTTGAGGTCTTTGGCACAAGCCCCGGCGCACCTTTCGCGATCACTGCGGATCTTGAGCGCAACTTCTACGCGGTGCAGTTTCACCCCGAAGTGCATCACACGCCGAACGGCGCAACGATTTATGAGAATTTCGTACGGCTTGCGGGCTTTACCGGCGATTGGACCATGGGTGCCTATCGTGAGGAAATGATTTCGAAAATCCGTGAACAGGTGGGCGACAATCATGTGATTTGCGGCCTGTCCGGTGGCGTTGACAGTTCGGTCACCGCGATTCTGTTGCATGAGGCGATTGGCGAGCAACTGACCTGTGTGTTCGTCGATCACGGGCTGTTGCGGCTGAATGAGGCCGAGCAAGTCGTGAAAATGTTCCGCGACAATTACAATATCAAACTGATCCATGCCGATGAGTCCGACCTGTTCTTAGGCGAATTGGAGGGAGTCTCGGACCCTGAAACCAAGCGCAAGATCATCGGCAAGCTGTTCATCGACGTGTTCCAGAAATACGCCAATGAGATCAAGGATGCGAAATTCCTGGCCCAAGGCACGCTTTACCCCGACGTGATCGAATCCGTGTCCTTCTCGGGCGGTCCCTCAGTGACGATCAAATCGCACCATAACGTCGGCGGTCTGCCGGAAAAAATGGGGCTGAAACTGGTCGAACCGCTGCGCGCCTTGTTCAAAGACGAGGTCCGCGCGCTGGGTCATGAGCTGGGCCTTCCGGCCTCCTTCATCGGTCGCCACCCCTTCCCTGGTCCGGGTCTTGCGATCCGCTGTCCAGGTGAAATCACCCGCGAAAAACTGGCGATTCTGCAAAAGGCCGATGCGGTTTACATCGACCAGATCCGCAAACATGGGCTCTATGACGAGATTTGGCAGGCCTTCGCCGCAATCTTGCCGATGCGCACCGTCGGCGTGATGGGGGACGGGCGGACCTATGATTTCGCGCTCGCCTTGCGCGCCGTGACCTCTGTCGATGGCATGACGGCGGATTACTACCCGTTCAGCCATGATTTCCTGGGCGAAACGTCGACCCGGATCATCAACGAGGTCAAAGGCATCAACCGGGTGTTTTATGACTGCACCTCAAAGCCGCCGGGCACGATTGAGCTGGAGTAACAGTCCAGACGACAGGGGCACATGAGGGGCGCACCAAGGAAAGGGCGCACAGCCGAGCGACACCCTTGTGGTATGACATCAACATGTGTTGATCGGTTTGGGGGTCTCAATGGAAAAAACAGTTCAGAGCCCCAAACCTCACAGCAGCAAAGGCCACGTCTTTGCGCATTCAATGTGGCGCACGGGCAGCACAGCCCTTGCCCGGTGCTTTCTTTCCTCAGACGACTATCTGGTCTTTTACGAGCCATTTCATGAAACCTGCGGGTCACCCAAACGGATCAAGCTGGCGCGACAGAACCAATCCAAACAGACACAAGAGCTGCGGCATCCGACGTGGACCGGGGGCTATTTCGATGCATATCTTCTGACAGACCCTTTAACCGGAAAGCCGCTTTGGAGGCTGTTCGACAGATCAAGCACACTCTCAACGCCCTACCGGACCCGCCCCAATCCGCGCGCGCTGGCCTATTTGGAGGCCTGTAAACGTGTCGCAGACGATCAAGGAAAACGTGCCTTTTTCGGGTTTTGCCGCTCAGGTCGACATTTGCAGGGCATGCCACTTGGCGCAGACGGGAGTGGGTTTTACCTTTACCGCGACCCGCACAGCCAGTTCCGCTCCTATGGCTGGCCCCAAAATGAGTATTTTCTTCCCTGCACCCTGATCCAATTGCTGTCCGCCAAGGCCACGCGTCAGGTTGTCTTGGACCTCTTGCCCAATGCCATATCTCGCGTGGCCCTCTTTGCCTTTTTGATGCGGCGACCGGGTTTTGAACGCCAGATTGCACTTGGCAGAACTTTGGCAAAACAGCTTACACCCCGCACGGCCTATCAAATGTTCTACCTCAGCCACTGCACCACATTGCATTCAGCGCGTCAGGCGGGTTTGCCCTGTTTGACGATGAACGATTTGATCGACCGGCGCGCCGAGATCGAACCCCAATATGGCGTTGATCTGTCCCCGCTGCGCCGCAACACGCCTGTTCACGACGACGCGGACAGGTATGACGCTTGGGAAAGCGAATTACGGGACCGATTTGGACCCCAAATCCCAGCGCTAAATCCCCCAAACCATACCAAAGCCTGACGCGTTTGAAAAAGCCCCCTGTGCACGGATGCCTCTGTGATCACAGCGCATTTTCTTTGGAATCTGGTCTGGTTCGAACTAAGCAGTCAAAAGGAAAACGGCTGCCACTGGGGGATCAGTCGACGGGAGGGCGCGATTTGGCAAAAGTCATGCTGACAGGAACGATGCGCTGTGACGCGCATGAGGTCGAGAGCGTTGTGGCACTTTTGCCCCGCCACCAACGTCTCAGCGAGGCCGAACCGGGGTGTCTGTCCTTTGATCTTTGGCAAGACGAACTTGATCCGTGCTGTTTTCATGTCAGCGAAGTGTTTCGCAGTGAGGCCGATTTTACCGCCCATCAGGACCGCACCCATAGCTCTGATTGGGGCCGCGTCACCAAACATATGATCCGAGATTTCACCAAGAGCGTGCTATGACCAACGCGCCGACGCACCCGATCCGCGCCGCCTTTTGGATGATGGGCGCCGTGTTCGGCTTTTCTTCCATGGCTGTGGCTGGGCGCTTGGTGTCGGCCAACCTCGATACATTCGAAATTTTGGGCTACCGCTCGCTGTTTGGCCTGATGATCGTCTTGCCTGTCGCGATTTTTCAGGGCCGCCTGTCCGAGCTTAGACCGCGGTCCCTGCCGCTTCACGTCGGTCGAAACCTGGGCCATTTTGCCGGTCAAAACCTGTGGCTCTTCGCCCTGACGTTGATCCCGCTGGCGCAACTTTTCGCACTGGAATTTTCCTATCCCATTCTCGTGGGCTTGGGCGCCACCCTATTTTTGGGCGAAAAAATGACCCCAACACGGGCTTTGGCTGCGCTGATGGGCTTTGCCGGCATCCTGATCGTGGCCCGCCCGTTTGGTGCCGATGGCCTGTCCATCGGTTTGCTTGCCGCCATGGCCTGTGCCTTTGGATTTGCCACCTCGGCTTTGTTCACCAAACAACTCACCCGCACGGTCAACGTGTCTATCCTCGCCATCATGTTCTGGATGGTGACGCTGCAACTTTTGTTTGGCTTTGTCTGCGCCATGATGGATGGCTCTGCCGCATGGCTCACGCTTACGGACCTACCTTGGGTGGTTTGGATCGCTCTGGCCGGGCTTGGCGCGCATTTTTGTCTGACCAAAGCGCTGAGCCTTGCCCCCGCCTCCATCGTCACGCCCATTGACTTTCTGCGCCTGCCTGTGATCGGTGTGGTTGGGATGCTTCTTTATGGCGAAAGCCTTGATATTTTTGTTTTTATTGGGGCTGGTATCATTTTTGCCGCCAATTACATCAACATCCTCTCTGAATCCCGGCGCACAGCAAAGCGACCCGCGTGACCCCGCTGTTGCAGCGCAGCAATTTATCATTTTAAAACAATGACGCGGCGTCAGAATTGCTTGAAATTTCGCGCAGGCTTAGGCTGAGATCATAACAAGTGCGGCAATTCGCGCAATGACATCACAAGACAGTGACAACACCACTGAACCACCAGATCGACAAAATAAAACCGTGTCGGCAAAATACATAAAGGAAACGCGCCCAGGGCTCGTTTAGGGATGGAGAATATGAAGAACACATCAATTTTGGCATTGGCCTGCACCGTCGGTGCGACAGGCGCATTTGCAGGTGGGATCGACCGGTCCGGCCAATCCATCGCGCCAATTTTTGAAGATGGCAGCTATTTGGAATTCTCGTTTGGGAGCGTGAACCCAACGGTATCAGGCGTTCAAACCGGCACTTATAATGACGGCACGACTGTCGTTCCGGGCTTGGGTCAGACCTCTGGCAACATGGTCGAGTCCTACACATCTGTCGGTGCCGCCTATAAAACCGATATCAGCGATAAATTCAGCGTTGCATTGATTTTTGACCAACCTTTTGGGGCTGACGTCAATTATTCCTTCGCGGACTCCCCCGCGCCCTACGCCTATGTCGGTTCGACAGCCTCGATCGACTCCAACAGCCTGACTGCAGTGCTGCGCTACAAAATCAACGACCGCATCTCGGTTCTTGGTGGTGTGCGTGAAGTGACCTCGAAAGGCAAAGTTGCGCTGTCCAACGGCTATACGATGAAGACCACCACAGAAACCGATTGGGGCTATGTGATCGGTGCGGCCTATGAGATCCCCGACATCGCCCTACGCGCGGCTCTGACCTATAACTCTGAAATCACCCATGATTTTACCACGACCGAGAACGGCGTTTTTGACAGCCCGATGGAAACCCGCCTGCCGCAATCGGTCAATCTCGATTTTCAAACCGGGATTGCCGCAGATACGCTGTTGATGGCCTCCGTGCGTTGGGCCGAATGGACCGCCTTTGACATTTCGCCGACCGCCTATGTCGCCAGTGCTGGCGATGCGCTTGTCGATTACGACAATGACACGATCTCCTACAGCTTGGGTGTCGGGCGCCGGTTCAATGACAAACTGAGCGGTTCGATCATGGTTGGCTATGAAAAATCCAGCGGCGGCTATTCCGGCAACCTCGGCCCAACCGATGGCTACGCCTCGCTGGGTCTTGGCCTGAAATACCAGATCACCGAGCAAACCGCGATTTCGGGTGGCGTGCGCTACGTTTGGATCGGCGATGCCGAAACCGAAAACCCAACGGCACCGGGCACCACATTTGGTGAGTTCACAGGCAATGACGCCACCGCGTTTGGCATCAAAATTTCGCACTCGTTCTAATCCACGGGTCAAACACCCTGTCAAAATGGATGTTTCAAAGGCCCCGCCCCTCTGCGGGGCCTTTTCATATGCATTTCACATTGCCGATCACATTTCGTGATCCTCTTTTGCACAAATTCCGGTTTGCCTGCGCCCGCGCCCTCCGCCATGGTCCGCGCCAAGCGAAACTGTTCCCACAGGACACCCATCATGGCCCCGCAAAAAACCATTTCCGCCGCCGCATGGCTTGGCCTTGCCGCCATGGGATTGCTCTGGGGCGGGTCGTTCCTGTCCGTCGCGCTGTTGATCCGCGAGTTGCCGATCTATTGGGTCGTCGCCGGGCGCGTCACCATCGCGGCGCTGGTGTTATGGTCCTATGTCTTGATCAAAGGCCTGCCGGTCCCGCCAATGCGCCACTATTTGTGGCGTTTTATCGTGGTCGGCTGCCTGACCTCCGCCCTGCCGTTTCTTTTGATCACATGGGCGCAACATCGCATTCCCTCAGGGCTTGCGGGCATTCTCAACGCCGCCACCGCGATTTTCGGCGTGCTGTTTGCGGCGCTGTTTTTTGCCGATGAAAAGCTCGGCCTGCGCAAAGGTGCGGGGGTGATTTTGGGCGTTTTGGGCATTGTCACGGTGATCGGCCCGGATGCGCTTCATGCCTTTGATCTGACCTCGCTGAGCCAATTGGCGATGATCGCGGCGACGATGTCTTATGGCCTGTCCAATGTCATTGGCCGCAGACTTTTGGGCGATCTCAAACCGCAAGTCGCCGCCGCAGGGATGCTGTCGGGGGCTGCCATTTTTGCCCTGCCCGTGGCGTTTGTCACGTCTGGTCCGCCGCCGATGTCTCTCATGGCCTCCACTTGGAGGGCGCTGTTGTACCTTTCGGTGATGGCCACCGGCGTGACCTATTTGATCTACTACCGCGTGCTCAAATCTGCGGGGGCGGGCAACACGTCGCTGACCACGTTGATCGTCGCCCCGGTGTCGATCGCGCTCGGGGCCGTTGTGTTGGGCGAAAGCCTCTCGCCCTCGGCCTATGCCGGATTTGGTTTGATCGCGCTTGGGCTTTTGGTGATTGATGGTCGGATTTTGACGCGGCTCAAAGGCATCAAACCGGCGCAAACATAATACAGACCGTGCCAAAACCCCTTGCTCCAGCCGCGCCCACATGGCACCCAAGGGAAGATCAACAAAGGATGCGAGATGAGTTACACCTCGGGCAAAGACTGGCGTGATTGTCGCGCCAAAAGAGTCATTCTCTTTGGCATGTCAGGCCTTGGAAAAACCCATATTTCCAACATGTTGCGAGACACCAAAGCCTGGTATCATTACTCGGTCGATTACCGCATCGGCACGCGCTATCTGGGCGAGGCGATTGACGACAACCTCAAAAAGGTCGCGATGCGCGATCCGTTTTTGCGCGATCAATTCCTGTCCGACAGCATCTATATCAAATCCAACATCACCTTTAACAATCTCGCCCCGGTGTCCTATTTCCTCGGCAAACCCGGCGCGCCGGAGCTTGGCGGCATCCCGATGGCCGAATTTCAACGCCGTCAGGCGCTGTTTCGTGCCGCCGAAGAAGCCGCGCTTTTAGACACGGGGCACTTCATCCATCGCGCCCAGGACCTCTACGGCTATCCGCATTTTGTGTGCGACACAGGCGGGTCGATCTGTGAATGGGTCGATGCCGAAGACCCGAGTGATCCGATCCTCAAAGCCCTCTCGAAAGATGCGCTTTTGGTCTGGATCAAGGGCTCGGAGGCCCATACCGAAGAGTTGATCCGTCGCTTTGATCGCGCGCCCAAACCGATGGCCTATCAGCCGGAGTTTTTGGCGGCGATCTGGGACGAATACCTCAGCGAGAACCGCGTCAGCGAAGCCGAGGTCAACCCCGATGATTTCATCCGCTACACCTATGCCCGCGCCCTCGCCCACCGTCAGCCGCGCTATGCCGCCATGGCCGAAAATTGGGGGGTGAGCGTGAGCGCCGAAGACGTGGCCGCGGCCAAAACCCCCGAAGGCTTTGACGCGCTCATTGGCTCGGCGCTTGATTTGCAGGCTGCGCAGACCTAAATCACTCTTCCACCACGAAGGACCTGACTATGCCCATCACCTTGCCCGAAAACCTACCCGCCTATGACGTGCTCTCGGCCGAGGGCGTGATGGTCATGGGCGAAGGCCGGGCCAAATCTCAGGAAATTCGCCCGCTTCGCATCGCGCTTTTGAACCTGATGCCGAAGAAAATTCAGACCGAAAATCAGTTCGCCCGTTTGATCGGCGCAACACCGTTACAGATTGATTTCAAACTGATTCGGATGAGCGAACATCAGGCCAAAAACACCGCCGCCGAGCATATGGAAGAGTTTTACCGCCCCTTTGAGGAGGTCAAAGCCTCGGGCGAGAAATTCGACGGTCTGATCATCACTGGCGCGCCGATTGAACATCTGCCGTTCGAAGAGGTGACCTATTGGGACGAGCTCAAAGAGGTGTTTGAGTGGACTCAAACCCATGTGCATTCGACCTTTGGCGTCTGTTGGGGCGGCATGGCGATGATCAATTATTTCCATGGGGTGAAAAAGCACATTTTGGCAGAAAAAGCCTTTGGCCTGTTCCGTCAAAACAACCTTGCCCCCGCCTCCCCCTACCTGCGCGGGTTTTCGGACGAATGTTACATCCCGGTCAGCCGTTGGACGGAAATGCGCCAAGCGGAAATTGACGCGGTTCCTGCGCTGATCCCGCTGTTGGGCTCGGACGAAACCGGGCCGTGTCTGGTACAAGACCCGGAGCATCGCGCGCTCTATATTTTCAACCATTTCGAATATGACACCGGCACGTTGAACGAAGAATACCGCCGCGACGTCGATGCCGGAAAGCCCATCGTGCCGCCGTTGCATTATTTCCAAAACGACAACCCGTCGTTGCGTCCGGTGAATCGCTGGCGCTCGCATGCGCATTTGCTTTACGGCAACTGGATCAACGAAATGTATCAAACCACGCAGTATGATTTGGCGAAGATCGGTGAGTAAGGCTCTGATATGTCTATCGGTTCTCCTCGCCTTGATGGCCGCCACGGTTTTGATCGCCCAAAAGCGCGGTCAAATCGCGATGCGCAAAGCGCCGCAAACCGGCGAGATGGTCACCACGTTGAGCGGCCAAATCGTCCATGTCGAGCGCTACGGCCCTGAGGGCGCGCCTCCCATCGTGTTGATTCACGGCGCGTCCGGCTCGACCTATGACATGACATTCCGTCTCGCTCCGGCACTTGCGGAACGCTACCGCGTCTATGTTGTCGATCGTCCCGGCTTTGGTTATTCGCCCGCTCTCAGTGACGAAAGCCTGGCGGCCCAGGCGCAAACCCTGCGCGAGGCGATTTCTGAGCTGGAGCCGCGCAAGCTGATGGTTTTGGGACAATCTTACGGTGGTGCGGTGGCCCTTGAATGGGCGTTGCAGGATCAGGAGAATATGCTCGGTTTGGTTCTGGTCTCTGCCGCCTCGCATGAATGGGCGGGTGACCCTTCGTTGTTTTACCGAACGATGGCGACCCCGGTGATCGGCGACATCTTTTCCTGGATGCTGATGGCCTATCTGCCCTCCCCGGTCTTGGCCTCTGAAATAGACGCGGTGTTCGCGCCGCAACATGCGCCAGAGGGCTATACTGCCTTTTTCCAACCGCGCCTGTCCCTCCGCCCCGCGACCCAAACGCTTAACGCCCGACAGCGCGTGACGCTCAAGGCGCAATTGCGCGATATGACGACAGGTTACCCCTCCCTCATGCTGCCGATCGAAAGTGTTCATGGCACGGCGGATACGACTGTGGGTCTTGAGGTGCATGCCGCTCCTTTGGCGCGCGATGTGGACTCCGATCATCTGGTGCGGCTTGAGGGTCTGGGCCATATGCCACATCACGTGGCGACCCAAGAGGTTGTGGCCGCCGTCGACCGATTGACCGCACGTCTTGAGGACCGCTAGAGCGCGCAGTTGCATTGCACTCCCGTGCCAAAAGGCCCATATTGTTAACAGCATTAACACGAAAGCCGTGACATGACCGACCTGCCCTTTGATGGCGCGATTTCTCGCTATTATTCCGATGAAGCCCCCAAAAGCATCCGCAAAGCCATTGAGGAGGGCAGTAAAAAGGACATTCTGTCAGACACTTACCCCTATTCGTCTTGGATGAAAAAATCTGAATACGAAGACGAAATGGACGCCTTGCAGCGCGAATTGGTCAAACTTTTGGCCGATATTCGTGAGACGGGAAAGCGGATTGTGGTGGTGTTTGAGGGCCGTGACGCGGCGGGCAAAGGCGGGACGATCAAACGCTTTCGTGAGAACCTCAATCCCCGCTCAGCCCGCATTGTGGCATTGGGAAAACCAACCGAACGCGAAGCTGGGCAATGGTATTTTCAGCGCTATGTCGATCACCTGCCGACCGAGGGTGAATTGGTGCTGTTTGACCGCTCGTGGTACAACCGCGCCGTGGTGGAAAAAGTGTTCGGATTTTGCACCGATGATCAGCGCAACAAATTTTTTCACCAACTTCCCGAATTTGAGGACATGTTGGTCTCCGAAGGCATCCAGCTTTTCAAAATCTGGCTCAACGTCGGGCGTGCCGAACAATTGCGCCGCTTTTTGGCTCGTGAGGGTGATCTGTTGAAACAGTGGAAACTGTCCTCGATTGATGTTGAGGGCCTCAAGCGCTGGGATGACTACACTGTGGCGATTTCAGAGACGATGGAGCGTAGCCACAGTGACACCGCGCCCTGGACGGTGATCCGATCGGATGACAAATACCGCGCACGCCTCAATGCGATCCGCGCTGTGCTCAGCCAGATTGACTATAGGGGCAAGGATAAAAAAGGCCTGGGCGAGATTGACGATAAGATCGTGGATGGTCCGGCCTTGTTGACCACGGGCGACGTGGACGAATGAGCGGCATCGTATGACCAAAAAGCGCGGCTATCATCACGGCAATCTGCGTCAGGCCTTGGTCGATGCGGCTCTGAGCCTGATTGAGGAAAAAGGCCCGACCGGGTTTTCTTTGTCCGAAGCGGCAAAGACCGCAGGCGTGACCCCCGCCGCCGTCTATCGCCATTTCGAGGGCCGCGAGGACTTGATCGCCGAGATTGCCCGACAAGGCTACGAGGTCTTCGCCGATCTGTTGGATTACGCCTATGAGACCGGACAGCCCTCCGCCTTGGCGAGTTTCGAAGCCGTGGGCCGGGCCTATCTGGCCTTTGCGCGCAAATATCCGGGGCATTATGTGGCGATGTTTGAGTCCGGCATTTCGGTGCAACGCACGCCCGATCTGTATCAGGTCGCCACACGCGCGTTGGGCGTGATGGAACAGGCCGCCGTCAACCTGTCCGAACATATCCCGGCCGAGAACCGCCCGCCGCCGCAAATGGTTTCGGCCCATATCTGGGCGATGTCGCATGGCGTGGTTGAACTCTTTGCCCGCGGCTCCCCTGGCACCAAAAGCCCGTTTCCGCCCGAAGACCTGTTGGAAACCGGCATCGGGATTTACCTACGCGGGCTGGGGTTGATCCCACAGGACAAATAGCGACATCTGTCTATTTTCAGACGTAAAACGGGCTTTGGCGTACATGACCAAAGCCCGCTTTCTTGTTTTAGCCGAACACGACCAAAGCGCTTGTTTTATTGGCTTTAGCCGAAGACGACCAAAGCGCCGGGCGACCAGCTTATGCGGGCGCGGGTGCCGACCTCGAGCACGTCACGACCAAACAGGTTGCGCATCGACAGGCGCACAGGCGTGTCCACCCCATCGAATTTCACGTCGTAATAGGTCATGTCGCCGTAGTAGACGACCTCTTCGATCAAGGCCGGGGACTCGCGATGGGTCGGCGTCTGTGTATCGTAAAGAATGGTCAAGGTTTCCGGGCGGAACCCGACTGTAGCCGCGCCCTCGGGGAAGCCTTCGGGGCATTGGTCATCGGTGATTTCGGTTTCTCCCAGACCAACGATATTGACGATTTTCTTACCGGCCTCGTGGCGGCATGTGGCGGGGAGAAAATTCATCACGCCAATAAAATCCGCCACGCGTTTGGTTTTGGGGCGGCGGTAAAGCACTTCGGGATCATCGCATTGCGCGATCTCGCCTTCAAACATCACAGCGATCCGGTCGGACATGACCAACGCTTCTTCTTGGTCATGGGTGACGAGGATAAAGGTGATGCCGACCTCGCGTTGCAGCTTGATCAACTCGACCTGCATCTGTTCGCGCATCTTGCGATCCAGGGCTGAGAGCGGCTCATCGAGCAGCAGCACTTTCGGTTTGAGGACCAGAGCGCGGGCCAGCGCAACCCGTTGGCGTTGACCACCAGACAGCGCATGAGCGGCGCGGTTGCCATAGCCCGTAAGACCGACCATTTCGAGCGCGGCCTCTGCGGCTTGGGCTTTTTCCGCCTTTGACATCGGTGATTTGCGCAGACCAAAGGCGACATTTTCGGCCACGGTCAGGTGCGGGAAAATCGCATAGGATTGGAACACCATATTGGTCGGCCGTTTGTTGGCCGGCACGCCCATCATGTCCTTGCCTGCAAGCATCACAGAGCCGGAATCGATGTCTTCAAACCCGGCGATGGTGCGCAAAAGCGTGGTCTTGCCACACCCCGACGGACCCAAAAGGGAAAAGAATTCGCCCTCGCCAATCTCAAGGTTGATCCCCCGCAGCGCGTGATACTCACCATAGTGCTTTTGGATATTCTGAAGCGAAATAAGTGGCTTACGTTCAGGTTTTGGTTGGTTCGTCATTAGAGGAAGCCCCCGGTGTCTTTGAGGCCTGCGCGTTTGGCGCCACGGCGACGGAAAATTTCAGCGATGGTGATGAGCAGGATCGAGAGAACCACAAGGATCGTCCCAAGCGCCATCACGGCGGGCAGCAGTTTTGGGAACCGCAGCATGGAAAAGAGATAGACCGGAAGCGTCGGATCGGCACCGGTGAGGAAAAAGGCAATGATGAATTCATCCATCGAAATGGTGAAAGAGATCAACAGCGCCGACACGATCCCCGGCATGACCAAAGGCAAGGTCACGCGGCGAAAGGTCGAGGCGCGGGTTTCGCCAAGATCATAAGCGGCCTCTTCCAGCGATGGGTCGAGCGCAGCGAAGGCAGAGTTGAGAATGGCGATGGCAAAGGGCGTACAGATCAACGTATGCCCGGCGATCACCGACCACGCCCCCGTGGACATGCCCAGTTTCAGGATCACAACCAAGAGCGACACTGCAACAATGATTTCGGGCAGCACCAAGGGCAACATGATAAAGCCCATGATGCCCTTTTGGCCGGGGAATTGATAGCGCGTCGAGGCCATCGCGCCAAAGATGCCAAAGATCGTCGCCAACACGGCCGAGGTGACGGCGATCTCAAGCGAGTTGAGCAAAGCGTTGTGCATTTCCGTGATGTCTAAGAGCGCGGTGAACCACTCGGTGGTGAACCCGGTCAATGGAAAGGCGATGATCGTCGAGGTGTTGAAGGCAAAGAGCGGCAGAAGGAAAATCGGCGCATATAAAAACACCAGATAGGCAATGGCATAGATTTTGAGCGTCTTCATTTGCTGCGCCCTCCTTTTTTACCACCACCTGCGGCACGGTAACCAATGATCAAGAACACGATGGCAATCACGGCGACAATCAACATCGCCAGCACCGCCAAAGTGGCCCCGAGAGGCGCGTTATTGAGGCGCAGGAATTGGGTTTGGATCATATTGGCAATCATCAAACCGCCGGGGCCGCCGACAAGGCGTGGGGTCACGTAATCACCGATGGTCGGGATGAAGACGATCAGCACAGCCGCGACCACGCCGGGAGCGGCCAAAGGCAGGGTCACGCGCAGAAACGTCATGGTGCGGCTTTCGCCCAGATCGCGCGAGGCCTCAAGGTAAGACCGGTCGATTTTCTCAAGCGCGACAAAGATCGGCAGAATCGCGAAGGGCGCATAGGCATGGGCCAGCGTGATGATCACGGCGTTGACGTTATAAAGGATAAAGGTCAGAGGTTCATCAATGATTCCAACGAGTTTCAGCCCTGAGTTCAACACGCCATTGTAGCCCAAAATCACTTTCCACAGGAACACGCGGATCAGATAGGAGGTCCAAAACGGGATGGTGATGAGGAAAATCCAAAGTGACTTATGCTCCGGCTTAACCCCGAAAGAGACGAAATACGCGATAGGGAAGGCCAGCAAAACAGTGATCACCGTTACGGAGCCCGACACCATCAGCGAACGCAGCATCAATTGGCGATAAAGCGGATCGGTCAGCGCCTCTTTATAATTGGCCAGTGACAAACCTGGGGCAAAGTCCCGCACACCCGTCTGGGTCAAAAACGAAATCAAAAAGATCGCCACTAAAGGCACCGCCAACAACAACAGCGCGTAGAGCGCCGTGGGGGACACAAGCAAAAGCCCAACCCCTTGATCGGTTCTAAAAAATCGTCGCAGTTTTTCCCCTGCTGTCATCATATGTGCCCCTCAGTGCGTCGTGTTGCTTTTACGCTCCACGGATTTGATCAAATCTGCAAGCGATTTTCGATCTCTCTGCGTCACGTCCGTCACATTCACCACTATTCCCCCCATGTCGATCATTAAACGCGCAAAATAAGGCGCAGCCTAGAGAGATTTTGCACCGCAACGCTCGCGGTCCATCACGCTCCTTTGATCCCCCCTGCCAGATGGCGCAGGGGCAGACTCACAGACAGGTGCTAGCTCAGATGCGCCGCGATTTGATCCAACATCAACGCCCCGAACTCTGCGTTGGCATGGCGATAGTCCATTTTTTTCCCGGGCCGGATTTTATGATAGGGGCGCACGGTCCCGATCATGTAGCTCTCTTCGGTGAAAAGGCCGTCTTCGATGGTTTTCGGCGGTTGGGGGAGGTAAATCGCCCCGGCCTCGGCACAGACCTTATGGGCCATTTTCTGATAAAACGCAGAGACGAAGGCCCCTTCTTTCAGTCGGTTTATCTCGTAAAACGTACCGAATTTTGTGCCCTTGATCAGAACCTGTCGGGTGGGTCGCGGCTGACTGGCCAGAAACACCGGAACATCGGTGACGGCGCGTATGTCACGGACCAATCTCATGGCCAGCGACGTGTTCAACTGTTCTTGCGCCAAATGCTGCAACAGCATTTCAGACACAAGCGTCAGACCGTTGGCTCGCGCGGTCTCATAGTCCTGTGCGCTGGCCATGGCCACGCACCCTTTCTGTTTGAACAACCGGATGAGCGCAAAGATTGAAAATCTGAGGCCGGCAAGAACGATGAAATCATACTCATCTGGACGCCGCTTTGAGACCCCGGTCAAGGATGCAACCATTTGATTGGCCTTGTCATCTTGAGAACAGAGCCATCCGTCTTCGATGCCAAAACTGTCCAACCAATCGCCGTAGGCCCCAAATCTGTCATAGCTTTGATCCGGCCAAAGCTGTGCCCCAACCTCCAAGGCGCGCGCATAGGCCGCCAGATGGGAGTTTCCGATCAAAAGCCCCTTTTTGCTCATTTTTGAAAGGCCTCTAACAGGATCTCTTCGCAGACCAAATCATCGTCGGCATCATTGTCGTCGCTGTCCTCGTCTCTGTCCTCGTCGTGGCCTTCAAAAGGGCGGGCCTGCGGTGTCTTTAACGCAACCGCCCCTGCTGTCCCCTCTTTCTGGCGCAAGCCATAGGCATCCAAGAAAATCGCCATGACTTCGGCCACCACTTCCGGGCGAATGGTGCGCAAATTGGGCGCATAGGCGGCGTCGTCACGTCCCCATGTGGTGACCAATTCATAGCCCGGAAAATAATCCACATTGTGAAATTTCATCGCAATTTCCCCGGCAACAGAACGCAGGGTCGATTTGGTGTAGGTGCTGGCAACCAACACATGCTGACCCGACGCCGTTGCCGTAATGGGGACCGGAGAGGTCGTCAAAACGAGTTTCAATCCGCGATTAAACCGTTTGAACAACCGCCGGATCGCCTTGAGATCTCTGAACATTTGAGCGTGGGTGAAGTTGGTAAACTTATAGAGCTCGGGATCATATTCCCCGGCGATCACCCCCGGCGCCACGGGCAAAGTCCGCCCTGTTGGCAAATGAATCCATGCCTCCGTCAACCCAAGGGTAAAGACAAACACATCAGCCGTTTCAACCAGCGCCTTGACCCGCGCAAGATGTTGGTAGCGCAGCTCAACAGCCTCCTTTAGGCTCACACAGCCTTCAGGTTCGACATTTGGGCGCAGCGCATCAAAAAATCGCTGATCTTTTTGCCAAAACAACGCCTCATCAACACGGTTGTCCGCAACATCCTTTAACAGCTCAAGCAATTGGCGCGGCGTGTAAATATTGCCATAGCGCGCCGAATGCAGCCCATAGCCAAACTCTTTCGCAAGGGTCTCGTTGAATTCGGGCGGGGTAGGTTCGGCATCCAAAATAGGGATGTTTTCGCCCGCCAAGGCTTGAC
Organism: Celeribacter baekdonensis; assembly: GCF_003047105.1. Classification (NCBI taxonomy): domain Bacteria; kingdom Pseudomonadati; phylum Pseudomonadota; class Alphaproteobacteria; order Rhodobacterales; family Roseobacteraceae; genus Celeribacter; species Celeribacter baekdonensis. Next base: position 706,713 of record NZ_CP028475.1, on the reverse strand, counting down.
GAATACGTTGCGCAAAACAGCTTCCGGCCGTGGCAATCGCAGAGTACGGCGTGATCTGAAACTTAGGCGTGAACACGTCTGGCCAACGGGCCTTATCCGTTTGGACCACGCCGGTTTTCCAAAAGGCCTTCGGCGGCAAATCTGAGTATGGATGGGTCAAATGGCACTCTTACAACACAGTTTTCAAAACTATGTCTCAGCCAGAGGTTTATGACAAGGGCACCCTCCCCCGCGCCGCAGCCGTTGGGTCCGAAAGACGGCACCAAACGCGCCATAAAAAAGGCCGCCGACAGACCCTTCTGCGGCGACCTTTTGCGATATATATCCAGCGAAATTAACGCTTGGAGAACTGGAAGCTCTTACGGGCTTTGGCTTTACCGAACTTCTTACGTTCCACAACGCGCGAGTCGCGGGTGAGGAAGCCAGCGGCTTTCAAAGCGGCGCGCAAGGAGGGATCGTACAGCTGGAGGGCTTTGGAAATACCGTGCTTCACAGCACCGGCCTGACCAGAAAGACCACCGCCTTTGACGGTTGCGACAACGTCGAACTCGCCTTCGCGGCCAGCAACGGTAAACGGTTGACGCAGGATCATCTGAAGCACGGGACGTGCGAAATAGACGTTCTGCTCTTTGCCGTTGACGGTGACCTTACCGGAGCCCGGTTTGATCCAAACGCGAGCGACCGCATCTTTACGTTTGCCGGTCGCATACGCGCGGCCAAGGGAGTCACGAACGGGCTCACGGGGAGCCGCAACTTCGACAACAGTGTCACCAACAGCAGCGTTCAGCGCGTCCAAGGATTTGATTTCTTCAACCATGATTATGCGCTCCGAGTGTTTTTCTTGTTCATGGACTTAACGTCCAGAACTTCGGGATTCTGAGCTTCGTGCGGGTGCTCTGCACCTGCGTAAACGCGCAGGTTGGTCATTTGCTGACGGGACAGTTTGCCGCCCGGCAACATACGCTGAACCGCTTTGGTCACGACGCGCTCGGGGAATTTGCCCTCAAGGATCTGACCGATGGTGCGGGATTTGATGCCGCCCGGGTGACCCGTGTGCCAGTAGAAACGCTCGTCGGTGCGTTTTTTGCCGGTCAGCTGGATTTTGTCAGCATTGATGATGATGACATTGTCACCCATGTCCATGGACGGGGTGAAGGTGGCTTTGTGTTTGCCACGAAGACGCATAGCGACGATCGAAGCAAGACGGCCCAGAACAACGCCTTCAGCGTCGATCAGGATCCATTTCTTGTCGATGTCCGCCGGTGTTGCGGAAAAAGTTTTCATTTGTCGTGCCCTTTAGGGTGGGAATTTGATTGGGCGAGTTCTATAGGTTTCACACGCCACGTCAAGCGCCTCAAATCTTATTTTAAACAACAAATTCAACGCATTACAAAATAGGTATTATTTTACCCCATAATTTCCCAGCTTTTCAGTCCAAAATCTCCATTTGCCTGAAGACCCCAAACCTTCCATATGTTTTTCCACCAATGCCCCTCAAATCTGTCTGACCCAAGCCACACATCTCATTTTCGGTATACATTGGTATACTCCACTTCCCTTTTACTCTCCAATGCGCTATGAAAACCACGACTCCCCACCCTCCTCCGCTCCAAGGACAGTCCTATGACCAAGATCAAGGTAGACAACCCCATCGTTGAGATGGACGGCGATGAAATGACCCGCATCATTTGGGACTTCATCAAGAAAAAACTGATCCTGCCCTATCTCGACATTGATCTGCTTTATTATGACCTCGGGATCGAAAGCCGCGACGCCACCGATGATCAGATCACCATCGACGCCGCCATGAAAACCCGCGAGGTCGGTGTCGCGGTCAAATGCGCCACCATCACCCCCGACGAGCAACGCGTCGAAGAATTCGGCCTCAAACAAATGTGGAAATCGCCCAACGGCACGATCCGCAACATCCTTGGCGGCACAATTTTTCGCCAGCCGATCATTTGTAAAAACGTGCCGCGCCTTGTGCCCGGTTGGACGTCGCCGATCGTGGTCGGGCGTCATGCCTTTGGGGACCAATATAAAGCCACCGATTTCCGGTTCCCCGGCAAGGGCCAGTTGACGATGAAATTCGTTGGCGACGACGGCACCGTTATTGAAAAAGTCGTCTACGACGCCCCCTCCGCCGGTGTGTATCAGGCGATGTACAACCTGGACGACAGCATCCGCGACTTTGCCCGCGCCTCGTTGAACTACGGCCTCAATGTCGGCTGGCCGGTGTATCTGTCGACCAAAAACACCATCCTCAAAGCCTATGACGGTCGCTTCAAAGACATTTTCGAAGAGGTCTATGAGGCCGAATTTGCCGAAGATTTCAAAAAGGCTGGCATTTGGTACGAACACCGCCTGATTGACGACATGGTCGCCTGTGCGATGAAATGGTCGGGCAAATTCGTCTGGGCCTGTAAAAACTACGATGGTGACGTGCAATCAGACACCGTCGCACAGGGCTTTGGCTCTTTGGGCCTGATGACCTCGCAATTGATGACACCCGATGGCAAGATCGTCGAAGCAGAGGCCGCCCACGGCACTGTCACCCGCCATTACCGTCAACACCAAGCGGGCGAAGCCACCTCGACCAACTCCGTGGCCTCGATTTTTGCGTGGACGGGAGGCCTGAAACACCGTGCCAAATTGGACGACAACGATCAATTGATGCGCTTTGCCACCACTTTGGAAAAGGTCATCGTCGACACGGTTGAGAGTGGTTTCATGACCAAAGACCTCGCGCTTTTGGTTGGCCCGGATCAAGGCTGGTTGACCACGATGGGGTTCTTGGAAAAAATCGACGAGAACCTGAACAAGGCATTGGGCGGCTAAACCGCACTCTCGCGATGACATCAGGGCCGGGGCCGACATGCCCCGGCCTTTTGTGTCTGTGGTCCACCTCGACACGGTCTTGCACCTCGCCACGGGCTTTGACAGACTGCGCCACGGCGTGACCCATGTCGGGGTGCCGATGTTGACCTCAAAAGGAACAGTTATGAAAGACCTCACAAAATCTCTTTTCGGCGCGACCCTGATCGCCCTCGCCGCCTCCCCCGCCTTCGCGCATTTGCCGCCCGAAGAGCATGGGTCGTTTCTGGCCGGGGCCTCGCATCCGCTGTTTGGCCTTGATCACATATTGGCCATGTTGGCGGTCGGCGTCTGGGCGCTTCAGATCGGCGGACGCGCGATCTGGGCCGTGCCTGCGGGTTTTGTCGGCGCGATGACGTTGGGCTATATGGGGGCGCGCATGGGGGTGGCTTTGCCCTTTGTCGAACCGATGATCCTCGCCTCTTCGATCCTCTTTGGTGTGCTTGTGATGCTGGCTTTGCGACCGGGTCTTTGGGGCGGCGTGGCCGTGGCTGCGTTTTTTGGCCTGTTTCATGGTCATGCCCATGGTGCCGAACTCGGGGCGGCCACCGCATGGTCCTTTGGGGCTGGCTTTATCCTTGTGACGGCTGCACTGCACGCCTCCGGTGTTATTTTGGCCCAATATATGGCCCGCGCGCATCCCTTTGCACCCCGCGCTTTGGGGGCGGCCTCCACACTCTTGGGCCTGTCGCTGGTCTTCGGCTAAGGCCCTAAATTTCTGCACAATTTTAGATGTTAGTGGCCCCTTAAGCCTGTGTGTCTAAACCCTGTCTCAAACGGAGAACAGAAGGTTTCCGACATGCAGTTGGCATCTGCCTATACATCTGCGGCCCTCATCGGTCGCGCGCAAGAGCAACAGGCGCTCCGTTCACCCTCCGCCACGCCGGAGGGGAACGGGGCCTCGGCTTTGTCTGACAACAACGCTCAAACGGCGGGCCCGGTCCAAGATCAAAAAGCCCCTGAAAAGCCTCGCCAAACTGGCTCACCTGCACCCACAAAAAGCACGATCGACAGCGCGGCAGAGACCGCCAAAGCCACCGCAAAATCCAAAGCCTCGGCTGCGAATGCGGTGTTTGCCCGCTACGAGCTGACCCAAATTTCGGCGACCGAAATTGATCAGATGACCTCCGAGTTGAAAACGGCGGGGTTTGACGATCTTGGCTTTCTCATGGGGTTGGAGCGTCAAGGCGCGACCTACCGCACCGAGATGGAAAGCCGCGCCAATGTGTTGGGGTATGAGACGAACAGCGGTTTCGACGCGGAGGCACCGATGGATCTTTTGGCCAAGACCCGCTCCGAGCGCGATTTGGCCCACCGTTATGGCCAAACCACCGAACGGCTTGACAGTCAGTTGGCCAAATTGGAGGCGGCGCATATGAAGCGCCCCTCTGCCGCGGCCCCCACCGGGCCTTCGGCGCAGATGGCAGAGACGCTTGTGTTGTTTCAGGCCCAGAGGCTTTGGATTGAATGACCTCTCTTGACGAAATTCTGACGAAAGGCAGCCCATGTTGATCGCCCCCAATTTCCCCCAAACCAGCCTCTCCGTCCAAACAGCCAGCGCCACGTCAGGACCGCAGGCCCCAGTCACGCACACAACGGAGCGCAGCGGGTTCACCGATCAACCGTCTGCCCCCACGGCAGAGGCGATCTATGCCGACTATGATTTGACCCATATCTCGCCCGATGAGATCGACGAAATGACAGACCGGCTGCGTGAGGCCGGGATCTATGAGTTTGGCGACATGATGATGCTCGAAACCCGTGGCACGCGGTTTCAACAGCATCTGTGCAATTGCCTCTATCAGGCCGGGATCACCAACAGCCCCTCTTTCGATGGCACGCAGAAAAGCGATGTCATCGCCTCATTCAAATTTCAGATCGAAATGTCACGGCGGGCCGGAGATCCGATCGAAGTTGCCCAAAAGAGTCTGGACCGGCTTGAGGAGATCCACGCGCAAGCCCAAGCGGATCGGGCCAAGGCACAGGCTGTGCCGTCCCGCGCCACGCCACCGCCCGCTTTGGCGCAATCTCTGCTTGGGTTTATGGCGCAGTCTGGCTGATCTGCCGCTTTTTATGGCAGGCGCCCTGCCCCGTTTCTTTGGGACACCAAGGCGAGCATTTTATGCTAGACAGGTCAGCATTCCTGTCCTACATGTCAGCTATGCCCGCACCCTTTCCCATTCCGCAAAACCCGGCGAAACACACGCTGTTCGAGGACCTCCAAGGGTTCTCCATCGCGCTGATCACCACCGCCATAGGGTTGACCATCATCGCCCAGCTCGGGTTCATCACCGGCCAGACGGCGGGCTTGGCTTTGGTGATCTCATATCTCACCGGCTATTCCTTCTCTTGGGTGTTTTGGCTGATCAACATCCCGTTTTACGCCCTCGCCTGGTTTCGCATGGGCAAGGAATTCACCATCAAATCGGCGCTTTGCGTCACGGCACTGTCGATCCTTGTCGCGGTGATTCCCAAATGGATGTCGTTTGACACGCTCAACCCGGTGTTTGGCACCGTCGCCTTTGGCATCCTTACTGGATACGGGCTTTTGGGCACGTTTCGCCACAAAGGGTCGCTGGGCGGATTGGGCGTGGTTGCGCTCTATGCACAGGATAAATACGGCATCCGCGCCGGGATTGTGCAACTTTGCTTTGATGCTGTGCTGTTTGCCGTGGCTTTCTTCCTTTTCGAACCGTCTCGCGTACTCTATTCCCTCTTGGGCGCGGTGATCCTCAATGGTGTGATCGCCTTTAATCACCGCCGCGACAGATATATCGCCAGTTGAGGTCCGCATCAGGGCCGTCAAAAGCCCCGAGGACACGCATGCAAACCGCCGATCAAAAAGCCGACACACACAGCCTACTCGAAGATGCGCAGGGGTTTATTTTCGGCACCGCCATGTGCGCCTTTGCCCTTGTGATGCTGCGCGATCTGGGGCTGGTGACCGGGCAAACCGCCGGTCTGGCGCTGTTGATCTCCTATATGTTCAAATTGCCTTTTGGCTGGGTGTTCTTTGCGGTGAACCTGCCGTTCTATTGGTTTGGCTACAAACGCATGGGCCTCAAATTCGTTCTGAAAACCTTTGCCTGCGTGGCGCTGATTTCGGTCTTCTCTGAAATTTTCCCGCATTTCGTCTCCTTTGAAACGCTCAACCCGGTGTTTGGGGCGATCATGCTGGGCTTTATGACCGGCGCGGGGTTGATGGCGATTTTCCGGCATGGCGGCTCGCTGGGCGGGATCGGCATTTTGGCGCTCTACCTGCAAGACGCGACCAAATTCAAAGCGGGCTATGTCCAACTGGCCTTTGACGCCTGTCTCTTTGCCGTCGCCGCCTTCATCTTGCCGTTGCCACAGGTGCTCTATTCCTTGCTCGGTGCAGTCGTCGTCAACCTTGTGATCGCGATCAACCACCGCCGCGACCGCTATATTGCAATGTAAGGAGGGATCAATATGCCCAAACATTATCTCTTCCTCTTGGCGGCCATCGTCTCCGAGGTCATCGGCACAACCGCGCTCAATGCCTCGCATCAGTTTACCAAACTCATCCCTTCGGCCATCGTGGTCATCGGCTATGGCCTGTCGTTCTATTTTCTATCGCACACGCTCAAAGTCATGCCCGTCGGTATCGTGTACGCCATCTGGTCCGGGCTGGGCATCGTCCTGATCACCCTCATCGGACTTGTCGCTTTTGGTCAAAAAATCGACCTCCCCGCCGTCCTCGGCATGGCCCTTATCCTCGCCGGGGTTCTCGTGATCAATGTGTTCTCAAAAACTGTGACCCATTGACCCTTCCCAATTCATAAGCATTTTTAGCGCCAAATGCGGGTTTTTCACCGCTCTGGTGCTTTAAAGCTGGTGTTTTGTCGCCGGGCCGGGTAGGCCCCCGCGCAAGACATACCTCACACGGAAACCGCACCCTATGGATCTTCGCAATATCGCCATCATCGCCCACGTTGACCACGGCAAAACGACGCTCGTCGATGAGCTTCTGAAACAGTCGGGCACCTACCGCGAAAATCAGTCCACCACTGAACGCGCTATGGACAGCAACGACCTGGAGCGCGAGCGCGGGATCACCATTCTCGCCAAAGCCACCTCGGTCGAGTGGAAAGGCCACCGCATCAACATCGTCGACACGCCCGGCCACGCCGACTTTGGCGGCGAAGTCGAACGCATCCTGTCCATGGTGGACGGGGTTGTGTTGCTGGTCGATGCCGCCGAAGGCCCGATGCCGCAAACCAAATTCGTGACCTCGAAAGCGCTGGCTCTTGGCCTGCGTCCGATCGTGGTTCTCAACAAAGTCGACAAACCGGACGCCGAGCCGGATCGCGCACTCGATGAGTGTTTCGATCTTTTCGCCTCGCTTGATGCCGATGACGATCAGCTCGACTTCCCGCATCTGTATGCCTCTGGCCGCTCTGGCTGGTGTGACACGGAACTCGACGGGCCGCGCAAAAATTTGGACGCGCTGTTCAACCTCGTGCTCAACCACGTCCCTGCCCCGCGTCAGCTCAAGCATCAGCACGAGCCCTTCAAAATGCTCGCCACCACTTTGGGCGCTGACCCGTTCTTGGGCCGCATTCTGACTGGCCGGGTTGAAACCGGCACGCTCAAAACCGGCGCGACCATTCAGGCGCTGACCCGCAACGGTCAAAAGATCGAACAATTCCAGGTCAAGAAAATTCAGGCGTTTCGTGGCCTTGGCATGCAGGAAATTCCTGAAGCCATCGCAGGCGACATCGTCTCCATCGCGGGCATGTCGAAAGCCACCGTGTCGGATACGCTCTGTGCCCTCGAAGTAGACGCGCCACTCGAAGCACAGCCGATTGACCCGCCCACCATCACCGTCACCTTTGGCATCAACGACAGCCCGCTGGCGGGCCGCGATGGCAAAAAGGTGCAATCGCGCGTCATCCGTGACCGTTTGATGAAAGAAGCCGAAGTCAACGTGGCTATCAAAGTCACCGACACCCCCGGCGGCGAAGCCTTTGAGGTTGCCGGTCGTGGCGAGCTTCAGATGGGCGTTCTCATTGAGAACATGCGCCGTGAAGGGTTCGAACTGTCGATCTCCCGCCCGCAGGTTTTGATGCGCGAACTCGACGGTGTCAAAGTTGAGCCGATCGAAGAAGTCACCATTGACGTGGATGACGAATACTCCGGCGCAGTGATCGAAAAACTGACCGGCGTGCGCAAAGGCGAGCTGACCGAGATGAAACAGCAAAACGGCAAAACGCGCATCATCGCGCATGTGCCGTCGCGCGGTTTGATCGGGTATCACGGCGAATTCCTCACCGACACCCGCGGCACCGGCGTTTTGAACCGCGTGTTCCACGATTGGGCCCCTTATAAAGGCCACATCCCGGGTCGTCGTCAGGGCGTTTTGATCTCCATGGACAGCGGTCAGGCCGTGTCCTACGCTTTGTGGAAACTCGAAGATCGCGGTCACTTCTTTATCGGCGCTCAGGCCGATGTCTATCAGGGCATGATCATTGGCGAGCACAGCCGTGACAATGACCTCGAAGTGAACCCGCTCAAGGGCAAACAGTTGACCAACGTCCGTGCGTCGGGCACCGATGAGGCCGTGCGCCTCACCACCCCGGTGACGCTGTCCTTGGAACAGGCGATTGCCTATATCGACGATGACGAGCTGGTCGAAGTGACGCCGAAAGCGATCCGTTTGCGCAAGCGTTACCTCGATCCGAACGAGCGCAAGCGCCACGCGAAATCGTCCAAAGCCTAACCAGCTTAGACGTTTCATACTGATGACAAAGGCCCGTGTGAAAACGCGGGCCTTTTGCTTTGGCGCGCAGTCTCTGTGCGGCCACGGGGACTGCGCCAAAGGGAGGAATTTCCTATATGGTGGTCAAACGGAGGATCATCGTATGAAAAAAATCCAAACCCAAGGTGTGCACCACATCACCATCACCGGCGCGGACCGGCAAAGCTCGATTGATTTCTGGGAGGGCGTGTTGGGCATGCCCTTTGTCTTTGAACAACCCAATCTCGATGATGCGAAACAAGGCCATCTGTATTTTGATCCCGGTGATGGCCGGTTGATCACCGTCTTCACCTCAGAGGATCGCACACCTGGCCGCCACCGGATTGACCAAGGCCCCGGCTCTTTGCATCACTTGGCCTTCAATGTTTCGAAAGTCAGTTTCGATCACATCGTTGCGCGACTGGATGCGCGCGGGATCACCCATTCTGGCCCGAAAGATCGCGGCTTTATGGACAGCATCTATTTCCGCGAACCGAATGGGATGTTGGTGGAACTGGCCAGCTACCGCTTTGAGCCGCCTTTGGGGTTTACCCACACCGACGTGTTGCACCGCGCTCATGTGATCCGCGTGGCGGCGGGCGATGATCACATCGACACCGAACATCTGACCGATGCGATTGAGGCTCTGGTGCGTGAGCGCACACAGACTCTGTCTGAGGATCGCGGGCCGAAAAACCCGTATTCCAAATAAAACGGCGCGGGGCCTCCCCGCGCCGCGTCATCAACTGTGTTCCGATTACTCTTCGGTCTCAACCACCAAAAGCTCGCGCTCAGACGCGCCTTTGGCATGGCTCAACGCCTCTTGGTATTCGGGCGAATGGTAACAAGCGACCGCCGCTTCCACCGTGTCAAATTTCGCCACAACATTGCGAGGGCGATCTTTGCCTTCAAGCTGAACATAGCGTGCAGCGCGGGCGATGAATTTGCCGCCATGTTTGGCAATGGCAGGGCCGGCAAGCTTGGCATATTTGCCATAAGCCTCTTCATCCGTGACGGTCACATGGGCGATCCAAAGGGCTGGCATATCTTATCCTTTCAACAGAGTTTCAGCGGCGGCAATGGCAGCCTCGGCACCGGAGAAATCCTTGCCCCCGCCCTGCGCCATATCCGCCCGGCCACCGCCACCTTTGCCGCCAACGGCAGGCACAGCCGCCTTAAGCACGTCGACCGCAGAGACTTTTGCGGTCAGATCATCGGTGACGCCACAGGCCACGGCGACCTTGCCGTCCTCGTCGGTGATCAACAAGATCACGCCAGAACCGAGGTTGGTTTTGTGGGCATCAATCAAGGCTCGCAGGTCTTTGCCGGAGACGCCTTGCAGCGCTTGCGCGAGGAAGGGGATGCCATTGATCATTTTGGCCTCGACCGCGCCTTTGGCCCCGCCGCCCATGGCCAATTCGCGTTTGAGATTGGCCACCTCTTGTTCCAATCTCTTGCGTTCCTCGGCCAGCGTTTTGACCCGCTCAACGACTTCGCTCACCGGCGTTTTGAGCGCGGCTGCGATCACTTCAGCCCGGTTCGCAGCCTCGGCCAGATGATCCAATGCCGCTTGGCCCGTGAGCGCCTCGATCCGGCGCACGCCCGCACTTGAGGCGCTGTCGCCCAAGATCACGCACAGGCCGATGTCACCGGTGCGTTTCACATGAGTGCCGCCACACAGTTCGAGCGAATAGGTCATGCCATCCGCGCCTTTGCCCGTATCGGCGCGGCCCATGGAGACCACGCGCACTTCGTCGCCGTATTTCTCGCCAAAGAGCGCCTGTGCGCCAAGTGCTCGGGCGTCATCTGGCGTCATGATCCGGGTTTCAACCGGGGTGTTTTGACGGATGTAGCCGTTCACATCCTCCTCAACCTTGCGCAGCTCTTCGGCGCTCAGGCCCTTGGTGTGGCTAAAGTCAAACCGCAGCCGATCCGGCGCATTCAATGACCCGCGCTGTGCCACATGTGTGCCCAGCGTTTCGCGCAGCGCTTCGTGCAACAGGTGCGTGGCGGAGTGGTTGGCGCGGATCGCGGTGCGGCGGGCATGATCAACGATCAGCTCTGCCGCCTGCCCGGTTTTGATCTCACCCGTGGTGACTTTGCCGATGTGAATGAACACGCCAGCCACTTTTTTCGTGTCGGTCACATCGACCGATCCGCGATCAACGCGGATCAACCCCATGTCGCCGACTTGGCCACCGCTTTCACCGTAAAACGGCGTTTGGTTGACCACGACCATAACCTCGTCGCCCGCCGTCGCTGAGGAGACCCCAGCGCCGCCTTTGACCAGCGCCAGCACCTGACCTTCGGCGGTCTCGGTGTCGTAACCCAAAAATTCGGTGACGCCATGCTCTTCGGCAATGTCGTACCAGACGGTCGCATCGGCCGTTTCACCCGACCCGGACCAGGCTGCGCGGGCCTTGGCTTTTTGCTCGGCCATGGCGGCGTCAAAGCCAGCGGTATCCACCGCGCGGCCTTGTTCGCGCAGGGCGTCTTGGGTCAAATCAAGCGGGAAACCATAGGTGTCATAAAGTTTGAACGCCGCTTCGCCCGGCAGGTTCACGCCCTCTGCAAGACCCGACACCTCCTCATCCAGGAGCTTCAGACCGCGATCCAACGTATTGATAAAGCGTGCTTCTTCCAGTTTTAGCGTCTCTTCGATCATCGACTGACCTTGACGCAATTCCGGGTAGGCCTCGCCCATCTGACGCACCAATTCTGGCACCAGCTTGTACATGATCGGATCTTTCGCGCCCAACAAATGCGCATGGCGCATAGCGCGGCGCATGATCCGGCGCAGCACATACCCACGGCCCTCATTGGACGGCATCACACCATCGGCGATCAGGAAAGAGGTCGACCGCAAATGGTCGGCAATCACCCGGTGATGGATGTTTTTGTCGCCATAAGGGTCAATGGACGTGGCATGCGCTGAAGCCTCGATCAGCGCCTTCATCAGATCGGTATCGTAGTTGTCGTGGCTGCCCTGCAACAACGCCGCAATGCGCTCAAGCCCCATGCCGGTGTCAATCGACTGCATGTCGAGCTCGGTCATCGTGCCGTCTGCAAACTTCTCGTTTTGCATGAACACGACGTTCCAGATCTCAATAAACCGGTCGCCATCTTCCTCTGGGCTGCCCGGAGGGCCACCCCAAATATGATCGCCATGATCATAGAAAATCTCTGTACACGGCCCGCACGGCCCCGTGTCCCCCATCTGCCAAAAGTTGTCGGAGGTGGCGATGCGGATGATCCGCTCTTCCGGCACGCCAACCTTTTTCCAGATCTCAAACGCCTCGTCATCGGTGTGATAAACGGTGGTGTAGAGTTTGTCCTTCGGGATGTCGAAATCCTTGGTGATCAGCTCCCAAGCAAAGGGGATTGCCTCGTTTTTAAAGTAATCGCCAAAGGAAAAATTGCCCAGCATCTCAAAGAACGTGTGGTGGCGCGCAGTGTAGCCGACATTGTCGAGATCGTTGTGTTTGCCGCCAGCGCGCACGCATTTTTGCGCCGTGGTTGCGCGGGTGTAATCCCGTTTCTCCACCCCGGTGAAACAGTTCTTAAACTGCACCATGCCGGAGTTGGTGAACATCAACGTCGGATCGTTGCGCGGCACAAGCGGCGAACTGTCCACAACCTTATGGCCGTTGCGTTCGAAATAGTTGAGAAAGGTGGAGCGGATATCGTTCACGCTGGGCATGTTGGGCTCATCCTTACAGGCGTTTTTGGGTCGCCAAATGTGGCGTTCTGGACGGTTTACCGCCCCTGTGCGATCCTGTCCATAACCGCGCAGAGGAAAAGGGCCGAAACGCGATGGTTCCGGCCCTTATTGACTTGAAACTTATGTGGGCGGTGACGGCCCGAATGCGCTCTTATGCGTCGTCGCCCTCGTCATCGACGATGTCGTCATGGGAAAACTCCGCGCCCAGATCAAAATCCAACCCATGCGCCGCACGGATTTTATCTTCGATCTCAAGAGCGATGTGGGGATTTTCCTTCAGGAAGCGTTTGGCGTTTTCACGGCCCTGCCCCACGCGCTCATCGCCGTAGGAGAACCACGCGCCGGATTTATCGACCACGCCCGCTTTCACGCCCAGGTCCAAAAGTTCGCCGGTTTTGGAAATGCCTTCGCCATACATGATGTCGAATTCCACCTGTTTGAACGGCGGAGCGACTTTGTTTTTGACGACTTTGACACGGGTTTCAGAGCCGACCACCTCGTCACGGTCCTTGATCGCGCCAATGCGGCGAATGTCCAGACGCACGGAAGAGTAGAATTTCAACGCGTTGCCGCCGGTTGTGGTTTCGGGCGATCCGAACATCACACCGATTTTCATACGGATTTGGTTGATGAAAATCACGGTGCATTTGGAGCGCGAGATTGAGCCGGTGAGTTTGCGCATCGCCTGAGACATCAAACGCGCGTGTACGCCAACCGAGCTGTCGCCCATGTCACCTTCAAGTTCAGATTTCGGCGTCAAGGCCGCAACCGAGTCGACCACCACAAGGCTCACCGCGCCAGAACGCACCAAAGTGTCCACGATTTCAAGCGCTTGCTCGCCTGTATCTGGCTGAGAAATCAGCAGCTCGTCCAGATTCACACCCAGCTTGCGGGCATAGATCGGGTCAAGCGCGTGTTCGGCATCAACAAAAGCGCAGACGCCGTTTTTCTTTTGCTCTTCAGCGACACAATGCAGCGTCAGAGTGGTTTTACCCGAGCTTTCCGGGCCGTAAATCTCAACGATCCGGCCTTTCGGAATGCCACCAATGCCAAGCGCGATGTCCAGACCAAGCGACCCCGTCGAGGTGGATTCAATCTCTTGCACCGGGTTGTCCGCGCCGAGACGCATGATCGAGCCCTTGCCAAATTGCCGCTCAATTTGCGCCAGCGCACTGTCGAGTGCCTTTTGCTTTTCGCCATCTTTTTTGGTCATGTTCGCCGCCGTAGCCATTGTTCACTTCCTTATTTCACACCTGATCTCGCGCGGCAACGGGTGCAAATCTGTCACCTCATGCGGCGGTCTGGGGACTGTTCTTGTTCGCCTCTTGTTCTCACGGACACTTATGGGGACAAAAAGAGAACATTTCAACTCAATTCTTAACATTCCAAGCCTAAAGATAAAATGCACCGCCAATATTTAACAAACCGTTTACCATGACAGAGACGCTGAAAATAATGTCACTCAGTGAATAAGCGTTTGTTTGAAAATGATTTTTTCGAAAGGCTCAAAGGAACAGCCCCTCACCTCTTAGTAAAACTGTGCCTGAACGGTCGCGGTCAATTCCGACAGAGAGAACGGTTTGGGCAAAAACACCGAATTGGGGATGCGCGCCTGCTGTTCGGTGAAATGGTCTTCGGCATAGCCTGAGACGAACACCACTTTCACGTCGGGCCGGGTTTTGAGCGCCTCCGAGACCCAGCTCGGCCCATCCATCCCCGGCATGATCACATCAGAGACAAACACATCAATGTGCAGGCTGCTGTCTTCGAGTGTGTCCAATGCCTCTTCGGCATTTTCCGCCTCAATCACCGTATAGCCCCGCAACCGCAAAGCGCGCGAAGCAAAGGCGCGCACGGGTGCTTCGTCTTCGACCAAAAGAATCACACCAGAACCACGCTCGTTGGACACCGTCGCATCTGGGATCGGTTTGTTTGCGGCCTCGACCACCGCCTCGGCCCGAGCGGTATGCGCCGGCAGAAAGATGGTAAAGGCGGTGCCGGAACCAACAACGGAGTCCAAAAAGATAAAGCCCCCGGTTTGTTTGATGATCCCGTAGGCGGTGGACAGGCCAAGACCAGTGCCCTCGCCCGTGCGTTTGGTGGTGAAAAACGGCTCGAACACTTTTTGCAACCGCTCCGGCGGAATACCCACGCCTTGGTCCGTGACGCTGACCACAACATATTCGCCCGCAGGCACCGTGGCCCGATCTCGGGTAAAGGCTTGGCGCAGCACTTCGTTACGGGTTTCGACCTTGATCTCGCCGCCTGACGGCATGGCATCGCGCGCGTTGACCACGAGATTCATGATCACCTGTTCGAGTTGACGTTTATCGACCCGGATCGGCAACAGGCCCGCGTCATGGCTAAGGGTGAGGGTCACTTTCTCTCCCACCAACCGATTCAGCAAATGGGTGAGATCAGACAGGGTATCGCGCAGGTCGATCACCTCGGGCTTAAGGGTCTGTTTGCGCGAAAACGCCAACAATTGGCCGACCAAAGAAGCGGCTCGGTTGGCGTTCTGATGGATTTGCACCAGATCGCCATAGTCGGGATCGGATTTGTCATGACGCAGCAGCAAAAGGTCACAATGGCCCGAAATGGCCGTCAACAGGTTGTTGAAATCATGCGCGACACCGCCCGCCAATTGGCCGATGGCCTGCATTTTCTGGCTTTGGACAAATTGCGCCTCAAGCGATTTGAGCTCGGTGGCATCTGAGAGCACCGCGATCAATTCAATCTCATCGCTCGCCCCCTCCACCCGGCTCAGGGTGATTTGCAAAAACGTATCGTTTTGTGGCCGTGCGGCGCGGACAAATTCCGGTTTGCGCGCCCGTGCCATGGCGACATCTGTGACCCAATCCTGAACAGGCCGCCCCAGCCCTTCGACCAGATCGCCGAGGCTGAGTTGATCATGGGCCATGATGGACAAAAGTTCGCGCGCCGGTCGGTTGGATTGCAAAATGCGACCATCGACAGAGACTTTCAAAAGCGCAACAGGCAGCGCATCGAACGCATCCCATTCGCCCACAGAAGGGGTCTTTTCCGGCAAAAAATACACTTCTTTACGGCCAGACCCGCCCGTTTCAAACTGGGCGACACGGGCATAGACGCGACCTTGGGTGCCGGACAAAACATGCACATCGCCATGGCGCAGCGGCAGGTCGGTCACGACCCGATCCAAGGTCTTTTCACGATGGCCGATCAGGCGACGCATGGCCTCGTTCATGAACAAGACCGCGCTGTTTTTGCTCAGGGTCATCATCGGAAGCGCCAAGGCTTCGCCGTCCAAGGTGCTGCCCCTTTCGGCCATATCCTCCAAGCGCCATAAAAACCCATCCTCCCCGATCATATGGACACCCAGGCGCACGTGGCCATGGCGCATCACCACATCTTCACGCGCGCCGCCTTTGGCCAAAGCACGCGATTGCAGCCGCGCCAAAGTGGTGGCAGGGGCGGCAAACAAATCCTCAAGCGCGGTCAAAAGCGTCTCTCCGCCGCGCCCGCCAAACCGTTTGATGGCCGCAGGATTTTCATAGCCGATCACCCCATCAAGATCTGTGGTGAAACAGGGTGCCGCATCATTGGCCACAAATTGCGACAGGGCGTTGTGCACCCGCTTGCGCGCAGAGCCGCGCAGATATGTCAGCGCCCACACAAGAATGGCAGCCCATAGCAAAACGGCCCCAGTGCCAAACGCCAAAAGACCAAAGCGTGGCAGCGGCAAGACCAACGCCCCGCCACAGAGCAAAAGCCCCGCGAGACCAAGGGCCATACTATAGGGAGCAAGGCGCTCGGCCTGTTTCGACAATGGGCCTGCTGTCATACTGACACTCGTCACAAATCCCCCCTTGTCGTGCGGTGCACGCAATTACCTACGTGCGGTGCACGCAATTCTAAACGTGCGGTGCACGCAATGACCTACGTGCTTAACACGCTGTTTTTGGAGCAAATTGCCCCCAGACGATCCAAAGGACCGGTTCAATCCCGATCCGCTCCCCTCTTGTGCGATGAATTGGTTAATGACGCTTTAAGAGCGGAGGTAGGGAGGAGGATAGACGTCGAAAAACTATCGGTAAAGTTGTATTGTTAACCTTCACCGCTCCTAATGAGGGTTTTTAAAAGTCAATTCAGAGCCAAACAATGGGTCAGAGAACAACAGCACGCTGAAACACCGCGATGAAAAATCCGTCACCGCCCTCAAGCGGGCTGACATGCCGGCTCATACGCAGGGAGAATTCGGGGTGTCGCGCGGCGAATTTAGCCACTTGGTCGTCGTTTTCGACTTTGAAAAGCGAACAGGTGGCATAGGCCAGATGGCCACCGGGACGCACCCTTGGGGCGACCTCGTCCAAAATATCCGCCTGAATTTGCACCAAATGCGACAGCCGGCTTTCGGTCAGCGCCCATTTGCCCTGAGGGCTGCGTGAAAACGCACCTGAGCCACTACAGGGCACATCGCACAGGATCAGATCATAGGCCTTGGCCAATTCGGATGTGCGGGCCAAAGCGATGTCGATCCCAGCGCGAGATGCGCGGGGGCGATGTCCTGCATCCGCGCGGGATCACTGTCATGGGCGGTCAATTTCACATCCGCACGCGCGCCGATGGCCAAAGCTTTGCCACCGCCACCAGCGCAATAATCCAACACAGATTGGCCAGGTTCCAGCGGCAAAACATCAAGGATCGCCTGAGATCCTACGTCCTGAATCTCGACCAACCCTGTGAGATAGGCCTGCGAACGGGCCACGGCGCGGGCGTTGCGAGTGACTTTAAGCGCCGTGTCACACAGAGGATGCGGCACGGCGTCGATGTCGTCCTTTTGCAAAGCCTCACGGGCCGCGTCCAAACTGGCTTTGCGCGGGTTTACCCGCAAAAACACGTCGGAGCGGTGGCGCAACAGCTCAAGGGCTGCATCCGCATCAGTGCCCAAAGTGGCGTCATACAACGGCAAAAGCCAGTCCGGGCAATCCAAGCGCACGCCGCGCGGTGCGGTTTCAAGCGGCGCAGGATGTTCGCGTTCGCCCTCGTGCAAGGGACGTGGAGCAAAACGATCGGTGCAAAACAACGTGTCGGGATCGGTGCCCGCCGCGCGCAACGCGCCCAGGATCAATTGCCGACCAGAGGGCCGATCGCCCGCCCCACCGAGCCACGCGTAAGAGCGCATGCAACGGATCGCATCAAACACCAGATCACGGATCGCGGCACGGTCTTTCGAGCCAGCGTAGCGATGCCCGCGCGCCCATGTTGTCAGAACCCGTTCGGCATTTTCGCCGACAAGCACGTCATCCAAAATTTCAATGGCAGCGGAAAGGCGAGCGGCTGGTGTCATGATCTAGCGAAAACATGTTCCAAATGAAAAAGCAACGGGGACGTGCCGCAATTTGCGCCAAGCCCCCGTTTGATCGTCTCGAAAACCGCCTCAGCCGACGCGGTAATTCGGGCTTTCGCGGGTGATTTGCACGTCGTGGACATGGCTTTCTTTCAGGCCCGCGCCGGTGATTTTGACGAAACCACAATTTTTGCGCATCTCAGCCACAGTGGCACAGCCTGTGTAGCCCATGGCCGCGCGCAAGCCGCCAACCATTTGGTGGATCACCGCGCCCGCCGGGCCTTTGTAGGCCACCTGGCCTTCGATGCCCTCAGGCACGAGTTTGTCGGAGGCCGCGTCTTTTTGGAAATACCGATCCGCTGAACCGCGCGCCATCGCACCCAAGGAGCCCATGCCACGATAGGCTTTGTAAGAGCGGCCTTGATACAAGATCACTTCGCCGGGGCTCTCGTCCGTGCCCGCAATCATCGACCCGACCATGGCCACCGAGGCCCCCGCCGCGATGGCTTTGGCAAAATCGCCAGAGAATTTGATGCCGCCATCCGCGATCACGGGCACATCGCCCGCCGCCTTGGCGCAATCCATGATGGCGGTCAGTTGTGGCACACCCACGCCCGCGACCATCCGGGTGGTGCAGATCGAGCCCGGACCAATGCCGACCTTCACCGCATCCGCACCCGCCGAAATCAGCGCCTGAGTGGCCGCACCTGTGGCAACGTTGCCTGCGATGACCTGAACGTCTTCGCGGTAGTTTTTCAGCCGCTCAACAGCCATCGCCACGCCTTCAGAGTGACCATGCGCGGTGTCGATGACGATGAGGTCACAGCCCGCATCAATCAGCGCCACAGAGCGCTCAAAACCCTCGTTGCCCACGGTGGTCGCGGCACCAACGCGCAACCGGCCAAGATCATCTTTGCACGCAGAGGGGTGCAGCACGGCTTGTTCGGTGTCTTTGAGGGTCAACAGCCCGGTCAGGTGCCCATTGGCATCGGTGACCAGGAGTTTCTCGATCCGGCGCGCTTTCATCAGTGAAATCGCCTCGTCGCGATCAGCGGGTTCGTGCAGGATCGCAAGATTGTCGGAACTCATCACTTGCGACACCGGCGTGTCATCTGAGGTGGCAAAGCGCATGTCACGGTTGGTGACAATGCCAACCACGCGGCGATCCGCATCCACCACCGGAAAGCCGGTGAAATTGTATTGCGCGCAGAGCGCCTTGGCATCGGCGATGGTTTGATTGGCGGTCAGGGTGATCGGGTTATACACGATCCCGCTTTCAAAGCGTTTGACCCGGCGCACTTCGTCGGATTGCCGTTTGATGTCGAGGTTGCGGTGAATGACACCGATCCCGCCCATCTGGGCCATGGCGATGGCCATGCGGCCTTCGGTGACCGTGTCCATGGCTGAGGACATCAAAGGGATGTTCAACCGGATTGATTTGGTGACAAATGTCCCTGTGTCTGCCGTTGAGGGCAGGACAGAACTGGCCGCAGGAACCAGCAAAACATCATCAAAGGTAAGGGCCTCGCGAATCTCCATCGGGTCTCTCCATGGGGGATACGGTTTGGCACGTCCCTATTACATGGATGCCCCCCTATGGAAAGGGCGTTTTGCCGTTTTTCGTGACGCATCACGCAATATTTAGGGCCGCACTCCGGTTGGAGGCGGCCCTATAGCGTCAATTTTAAAGCTGTTGCGATCTCAAACAGAGGCCGCGTTGGTGGCTTTGGAGAGTTTGCCTTTGGTCCAAATCTGCATGATTTTGGCGGCGATATAGACGATCACCAATGTGGCCGCGACCAATTCCAAACCGCCAATCACGCGAAACGGCAGGGGCGCGAGTGTGGCCGCCGCAAACATCAGATTGGCAAAAGCGGCCAAGGGAAAGGTGAAGGCCCCCCAAAGCGCCGAGAAGTCGCCTTTGGTCAAATATCGGATCGCCAAAAGGGCGACACCAAGGGCCGTCACCCCGACCCAAGCAAAGGCCAAGGCCAGAGTGGTATAGCCCAAAAGCGTTGCAACGATGCCAAAAAGCGAGATCGGCGACAGGTGAATGGCCAAGAGCGGGCGCAAGGGCGGCGGCACGTCGGATTTGGCGAATTGCACGGCGGAGATCACATAGATCGCGGCGGCAATGGGCAAGGTGGTGGCAAAAATGAAGTGCGACAGCCCCGTCCAGCCCAAGGGCACGGCGGCAACCGGCGCGATGATAAAGCCGACAAAGGTCAGGTGCCACACAGGTGTGACCCGGCGTTGCTCAACCGGGCCAAGCGCAAAGGAGCGGATGGTCAACAGCGCCACGATGACTTGGGCCGCCAGAGCCAAGACCAAGACAGTTTTGGCAAGCGCGACCGAATAGGGCACAAGCACAGCCGCAAACAAAAACCCGCTCGCCGCCCCGGCGGACAACCCGGCCCGCCCCGGCAAGATGCGCAAATCATCGGCCACAACGCCCGGACGGCGCACGACTTTGGCGAAATAGGCGACCAGGGCGAAAACATACAAAAGCGACACCGCGCCCAAGATCATTTCACCGATCCACTCAGGCGCAGGCATGACTTTGGCCGCAGCGCGCCAAGCAAGGCCAAGGCCCAAAAGCCCCAAGATCGGAGGGAAAATCGCCGGAGGCGTGGCGCGCCAAATGCCTTTGGGGGCCGTGTTGAACGGTTTGGGCATAATGCGGGGCGGAGTTTGCGACATGTTCGGGCCTTTCGCGCAAGTATTGCAGGGGATGAATACCACCCCGCCCGGCTCAGAGGAAGCTCTTGCGCAGCGCCGTGTTGTCGCGGGCCAGAGAGGCGGCTGTGACCACGGCCCCCCAAGGAAAAGGACAGCCCACGGGGGACTGCCCTTTGCCACATGTTCGATGGCTTAATCTTTGGGGCGCATACTCAGGCCATCGGCGAAAAGATGGACCTTTGAGGGATCGGCGGTGAGTTTGACCTCGGTGCCGCGCAGATTGTTGTGGATGCCCGGAAGTTTCGCGATCAACGGCTCCTGACCGCGTTCGGGTACGAAATACAGCAAGGTCACCTCGCCCAGGGCCTCAATGATATCCACCGTGCCGTTCAAGATCGCCAATTCATCCGTCAGCACCATGTCCTCAGGCCGCACGCCGACATTGACCCGGCGCCCCATGTCTGAGGCTTGGGTCGGAATCGCGGAAATGGCAATGCCTTCACCGTCGAGCTTGACCTTAGTTTGCGTCCCCGTCTCGATGATCTCGCCGGGCAAAAGATTCATCGACGGAGAGCCGATGAATTGTGCGACGAATTCATTGTCGGGGCGCTCATAAAGATCAAGGGGCGAACCGACCTGTGCGATGCCTTTGTTGGCCAACACCACAATGCGGTCGGCCAGCGTCATCGCCTCAACCTGGTCGTGGGTGACATAGACCATGGTGCTGTCAGGCATCGACTCTTTGAGCTGAGCGATCTCCAACCGGGTGGCGACCCGCAGAGCGGCGTCCAAGTTGGAAAGCGGTTCGTCAAACAGATAGACCTTTGGGTCGCGCACGATGGCGCGACCGATGGCGACCCGCTGACGTTGCCCGCCCGAGAGTGCTTTTGGCAAACGATCCAGATAGTCGTCGAGTTGTAGAATTTTCGCGGCTTTGCTCACCGCCGCGTCAATCTCTTGTTTCGATTTTTTGGCGATTTTCAACGAAAACGCCATATTATCATAGACCGTCATATGCGGATAAAGCGCATAGGATTGAAACACCATGGCAATGCCGCGTTGCGCGGGCGGCACATCGTTCATCCGTTCGCCGTCAATCTCAAACGTACCGCCGGAAATTTTTTCCAAGCCCGCAATCATCCGCAAAAGCGTGGATTTGCCACAGCCCGACGGGCCAACAAACACGATCAACTCGCCGGTTTTAATGTCGAGATTGATGTCCTTGAGGACTTCGACTTTACCGCCATAGGTCTTGGCGACATTCTCCAGTTTCAGATCTGCCATAGTCTCTCTCCCCTCGCCCCTTAGATGTTTTCGCGCAGCATGATTGCCGGTTGCCACGGTCCAAGATGCAGTTTTCCGTCCTCCATCGGCGAGGCGGAATTCAATTCGCTGCCGACCTGATACCAATCGCCCTTTGGTGTCTCCAACGTGGCCGGTTGATCCGACAGGTTGAAGGCACAAAACAGCTCTTCTTCATCATTCTTGCGGGTGAAGATCAAACAGGTGCCCTCAACCCGCATATCCACCATATCGCCGGTTTTGAGCGCCTGATGCGCATGGCGAAAGGCAATCGCGCGCCGGTAGTGATGCAGCAAGGCACCCGGCTCTTCCTCCGATTGCGCCACAGACAATGGCAAGTGGTCGGCACTCACCGGCAACCATGTTTGTCCAGAGTTGGAAAAACCGCCGTGATGGTTCGAGCGTTCCCACACCATCGGCGTGCGGCACCCATCTCGGCCTTTGAAATCCGGCCAAAATTGGATGCCATAAGGGTCTTGCAGGTCTTCAAAGGCCAATTCCGCCTCCGGCAACCCCAACTCTTCGCCCTGATAAATACAGGCCGAGCCGCGCAGACACATCATCAATGTGGTAAAGGCGCGTGCGCCCGCCGCGCTGAGCTTCCAACGCGTTACGTGACGCACCACATCGTGGTTGGAATAGGCCCAACAGGCCCAGCCATCTTCAGCCACTGCGTTGAAATGATCCATCACCTCTTTGATATAGGACGGCGACGGCGTGTCCCCCGACAACAGCTCAAACGCGTAACACATATGCATGAGATCATTGCCCTTGGTGTATTCACCAAGGATCTCCATCCCGCGTTGATCATCGCCAACCTCGCCCACGGCGGCCGCATTATGGGGCTCCATCACTGCGCGCAGCTTGCGCAAGAACACAAGGTTCTCAGGCCGCGATTTGTCATAGATGTGGTTTTGCCAGGTGTAGGGGTTCACTGCCGGGGCGGTTTTGGACTGGCGCTCCTCCGGTTTGAGCGGCGGGTTGTCACGCAGCTCGGCGTCATGGGTGTAAAAGTTGATCGTGTCCAAACGGAACCCGTCCACCCCGCGCTGTAACCAAAACTCGGCCACGTCCAAAAGCGCGTCTTGCACTTGCGGTTCGTGGAAATTCAAATCCGGCTGTGAGGTCAGGAAGTTGTGCAGGAAATACTGCATCCGCCCGGCGTCCCATTGCCAGGCAGATCCGCCAAAGATCGACAGCCAGTTGTTCGGCGGTGTGCCGTCGGGTTTGGCATCGGCCCAGACGTACCAATTGGCTTTGTCATTGTCATGCGAGCTGCGGCTTTCCTTGAACCACGGGTGTTGATCAGAGGTGTGCGACAGCACGAGGTCGATCAGAACCTTGACGCCATATTGATGCGCGGTGTCGATCAGCGCGTCGAAATCGGACAGGTGACCAAACATCGGGTCAACGTCGCAGTAATCCGAGACATCATAGCCGAAATCCTTCATCGGCGAGGTGAAAAACGGCGAAATCCAGATCGCGTCAACACCAAGCGAGGCGATATAGGGCAAACGTTGGACAATGCCCAACAGGTCGCCAATACCGTCGCCGTTGCTGTCCTGGTAGGAGCGCGGATAGATCTGGTAGATCACAGCGCCGCGCCACCAATCCTTTTCACGCGTAAAAGGTTTCATCGGGGAGGAGGAGATAACATTCATGCGAGATGCTCTTTGATTATTTTACAGACCCGGCCAGCAGGCCGCGGACGAGATATTTTTGCATAAAGAAGAAGACAGTCAGTGGCACAGCGATCGACACGAAGGCCGCGGTGGCCAGGATTTCCCAATTGCCGCCACGTGTGCCCAAAAGCTCGACGATTTGGCGGGTCATCACCGTGGTGTCGCCGGAGCTGTCGATCAGGAACACAAGAGCGACCAAAAGGTCATTCCACGTCCACAAGAATTGGAAGATCGCGAAAGACGCCAGCGCCGGGAAGGACAGCGGCAGGATGATTTTGGTGAAAATCTGAAAATCCGTCGCACCATCCACACGGGCGTTCTCGATGATGTCTTTCGGCAAACCGACCATGTAATTGCGCAACAGGTAGATCGCCAGAGGCAGACCAAATCCCGTATGCGCCATCCAAACGCCAAGATAGCCTTTGGAGGACACAACCTCACCTGGTGCAAACCCCAAAAGCCGCCCAAGACCGTTGACGGTGGCAAAGCGGCGTAGGTTTTCGGGGTCCGGCGTGCCCAAAAAGGCAATCGTCGCCTCCACCACTGCGCCGTGAAAACTGAGCAATGGAATGAGCGCCAGTTGCAAAGGCACCACCAGCAACGCCACCACAGCCGCAATCAACAACGCGCGGCCCGGGAAATCCATCCACGCCAACGCATAGGCGGCAAAGGCCGCGATCAAAATCGGAATGACCGTCGCCGGGATCGTCACCGTGAAGGTGTTGAGAAAGGCCTTGCCCATATTGTCGGTGGTTTTGCCGGAAAACAGCACGGTTTTGTAGTTTTCAAGCGTGAAAGTTGGCGGCGTTTTGGCGGTCAAAAACACGCGCTCCCCCGCGACCCGGTGAATTCCGTCTCGCTGAGCAAGGTGTAATCGCCGTTTTCCGCAACGGTCAATTGACCATCTTTGCCCAAATCGGCGGTGTCCCCGGCCTTATAGGCGCTGATGTCGCGCGAAGACGTGCCCCAAACGGAGACCGTGCCAATCGGCAGGCCGTCCTGTTCAAACAGGTTGCCTTCGATCACATAGGCGCCGTCGATCTGTTGCTGTTTTTCCGGGTCGGAGGTGCGGATCATCACATTCTGTTCTTGTGGGAACAGGGCTTTCCACCAGCCGGAGCCGGAAATCTGATCCGCCGAACGGAATGACGAGACCAAAAGCCCCACGGTCGGGAACATCCAAAGAAAGACCAGTATCGCCACAGAGATGTGGACGGCCCAGGTCAAGGAGGACTTTTTGCCGGCAATATTATCCATCGGTCCGATCCTTTATTTCATTTCTTTGCGGGCGTTGTAGACGTTCCACACCAAGATCGGCGTGACCAAAAGCATGATCACCATCGCGGCGGCGGAGCCCACACCCCAATCATTGGCACGGAACAATTTGTCATACATGTAGTTGGCCAAAACTTGGGTTTCCCATTGGCCGTTGGTCATCGCGAAGACGATGTCAAAGACCTTGAGCACAGTGATGGTGATTGTCGTCCAGACCACCACAATCGTGCCCATGATTTGCGGGATTTTGATTTTGAAAAAGATCTGAAACGGGTTGGCGCCATCAACAATCGCGGCCTCAATGGTTTCTTCCGGTACACCGCGCAGGGCGGCGGACAGGATCACCATGGCAAAGCCGGTTTGAATCCAAACGAGCACCACCATCAGGAAAAAGTTGTTCCAAAACGGCAGGGTCAAAAACGTATGCGGCTCACCGCCCAAGGCGACCAAAACCGCGTTGAGAATACCGATCTGTTCGGTGCCCAAGGGGCGGGCGTCATAGACCAGTTTCCAAATCACTGCCGCGCCGACAAAAGAGATCGCCATTGGCATGAAAATCAAAGACTTGGCAATCGCCCCCCAGCGGATGCGATCGGTCAGTTGCGCCACCAAAAGCCCCATCGCAGTGGAGACGGCGGGCACAACCAAAAGCCACAAGGCGTTGTTGCGCATCGCTTCCCAGAATTTCGGGTCGATCGACATTTTGCGATAGTTTTCAAGCCCAATAAACGCCCCGCCCATGTCGCGATCCGTCAGCGAGAGACGTAGCGTTTCGACCACCGGATAGGCCAAATAGAGACCGAGGGCGGCAACGGCCGGAAACAGAAACAACCAAGGTCGGATCAAATTGGCGCGGTTGATGTTACGACCAGCGTGCGGACCACGGGCCGGAAAAATCACTTTGTCCAAGATGACATTGGAGAAATAGAAATAGCCGATGCAGGCGCTGACGCCGATCACAATGGTCAACAGACCTTGTAGTGCTGGATGCATGTGCCCCTCCTTTTGCTTTGAGAGCCTCGTTGAGCTCCAAATCTGTCGTGTCACAGCACGGCGCGCTGCTCTTCACTCATGGTTCACCTCTGAGGTCGATGGCTCTCTTCATCGAACACGAAACGGCGATTTTGCGCAACTGGTGCACGTCGTCTGCCGCGGCATTTACAACCGTAACAGGAATTCTGCGTCTTGCGCTCAGAAATCTGGGGATGCGGAAATCTGTTTCCGGGGCCATGAAAACGGATTGCGGATCATCCCTCCCTGTTGCCTGACCTGTCAGAAAGACACAAAGAAGCGTGCAAGAACGGGGGCGACCCGAGGCAAAACACCGCCCCGGATCATCCCAATTGTCTGATTATTTCAGAGCATCCCAAGAGGCCTGAATGTCATCCGCCACATCTTCGGCAGATTTGCCACCGGCGTAGTTGACCATTTCGGTCCAGAACGAGCCTGCACCCACGCCACCCGGCATCAGATCAGAGCCGTCAAAGCGGAAGGTTGTCGCATTGAGCAAGATCTCGTTCATCGCAGCCGTCGGCGCATCGCCGAATTTCGACGTGTCCACGCCTTTATGCGGCGTCAGGAAGCCACTTTGAGACATCCAGGCTTCGTGCGCTTCAGGGGTCTCAAGGAACTTGATGAACTCTTGTGCCGCCGGGCTGTCGCTGGTGATGGCCCATAAGGTGCCAGCGCCCAAAACAGGTTTGCCGAGGTCTTTTTCAGCATAGGCCGGGAAGTAGAAGAAATCCGCATCTTCGCCGACAACCGTTCCTTCAGGGAAGAAGGCCGGGATGAAGGACGCCTGACGGTGCATGTAGCACTGTGGCGGCGAGGTGAAGAGGCCTTTCGGACTGTCGCGGAAGTCGGTCGAGGCCACCGCCCCTGCCCCACCAGACACATAAGCGTCATTGCGGGCAAACCAGCCGAATTCTTTGATCGCGTCAACGATGCGCGGATCGTTGAACGGGATCGAGTTGTCGACCCAACCGTCATAGACGTCCGGGGTTTGAGTGCGCAGCAACAGGTCTTCGACCCAATCGGTCGCGGGCCAGCCGGTCGCACCGCCAGATCCCAGACCAATGCACCACGGCGTTTCGCCATCGGCAACGATTTGGTCTGTCAGGGCTTTGAGCTCTTCCATCGAGGTCGGGATGTCATATCCCGCATCTTCAAAATTTTCCGGCACATACCAGACCAGAGATTTCAAATCGACCTTATAGAAAAAGCCATAAAGCGCATCGTTGCCGTCAGGGCCTGCGTAAGTGCCCAGATCAATCCACGATTGACCCGCCGCGTAATTCTCTTTCACCCACTCTTCGGTGCCTGCGGGCAACGGTGTGAGGAAGCCGCGTTTGGCCATATCTGCCGCAAGACCCGGCTGTGGGAACACAGCGACGTTCGGGGCCGACCCGGCTTCGGCGTCGATCATAATTTGTTGTTCAAAACTGTCAGACCCAACATAGCGCACATCCGCGCCGGTCTTTTCTTCAAAAATGGCAAGCACTTTTTCGACCATCTCTTGGTCGGCACCGATCCAAGGGCCCGCAATCGTCAATTGTTGGCCAGCAAGGTCTTGTGCCTGCGCCGCGCCCGCGAGCAAAGCCAGTGTGGCCGCCCCCGTAAGAAGTGTCTTTTTCATGTAAACCTCCCAGTTTTCATACCCCGACATGGGCATACAAAGCCTAGCGCTATCAGGTGAGAAATCAAACAGATTCCCACCACCCAAAGCGCTTTGACATGTTGTATGATTCCCTCAAGTCACCCTAAGAGTCAATGACAACGATCAAACCTTTCGGACTTCACTGTCCGAAAATACCCCGTATAAGGTTTCCCTTACGGCAGATATCTGATGTGGCGTCATAAAATTGACCAATGGCACACCGGATCACTGCGCATCATCGCTTTACCTGTGACCCAAGAACCGTCTAGCGTGGTCCTCAACCCACCAAACACGACAAAGAAAATGGATGCCCCATGAACCTCAAAGAGCTTTCAGAACTGCTTGGCCTGTCTCAGACAACCGTGTCACGCGCTCTGAACGGCTACCCCGAGGTCTCAGAGAAAACCCGTAAAAAGGTCGAAGCCGCAGCCAAACAGCACAATTACACCCCCAACACACGGGCCCGGGGTCTGGCCACCGGGCGCAACCATGCGGTGGGCCATGTGATTCCCCTCTCTACCGAACATGAGGTGGTGAACCCGGTTTTCACCGATTTTATCGCCGGGGCCTCAGAGGTCTATTCGCGCGAAAACTACGACATGCATTTGACGGTCGTGCCCGATTCCTCTGAATCAGATGCATACCGCAAAATCGCCGCCAAAGGCTCGGTCGATGGCGTCATCGTGCATGGACCGAAAGACGACGACCCGCGCATCAAACTGTTGCGCGAGATTGGCATGCCTTTTGTCGTGCATGGCCGATCTGGCTCCACCGATGAACAGCAATATTCCTGGGTCGATATGAACAACACCCGCGCGTTTGAACGCGCCACCCAGTTTCTACTGGATCTCGGCCATCGGCGCATCGGCCTTTTGAACGGCTTGGAAACCATGGATTTCGCCGCCAAACGACGCATTGGCTATCGTGCGGCACTTGAACAGGCCGGGGTATCCGAGGACAACGCCCTCTGTTATTCCTCTGAAATGACAGAGGAATATGGGTTTTCAGCGACGACAAAAATGCTCGCATTGAAGACCCCACCCACCGCTTTGCTGGCCTCATCCATCATTGTCGGCTTTGGTGTGCGCCGCGCGCTTGATGCGGCGGATTTGAAGATCGGCAAAGATGTTTCGCTGATCATCCATGACGATGATCTCTCCTACCTGCGCAACGGCAATAGCGAACCGATTTATACCGCCACCCGATCTTCTGTGCGCCAAGCCGGACGAATTTGCGCCGAGATTTTGATGGAATTGATCGCCAATCCCACGCGCCCAGCGCAACATGTGCTTTTGGATGCAGAACTGATCATCGGCCACACCACCGGCCCCGCACCGAAGATTTAGAACAGGATCGCCTGGCAGGGCATCATGGCCCGCCCGTGTTGCGACAAACATTTTTGCCCAATTCGTCAAAGCGCTTTGACATCCCAGAAACTCAATCTAAAACGTTATAGACGCGACAGAACAGTACTCACCCTGTAGGATGACCGCATCCGCGAACCGACCCGATGCCGTTCTGGTCAGGACACTCAAGACCCCGGAGGACTCCCCATGATGGGCCGCATAAAAACGCCGCAGCTTTTGACCCGAAAAGATTTCCCCAACGACTTTATATTTGGAGCCGCCACGGCCGCGTATCAGGTCGAAGGCCATCAATTCGGCGGCGCGGGGTCGACCCATTGGGACACGTTTGCCGCCACGCCGGGCAATGTGATCAATGCGGAGGACGGCGCGACAGCCTGTGATCAATATCATCGCTATGGTGAGGATATGGATCTCTTGCAGGCCGGACATTTCGACGCTTACCGGTTTTCGACAAGCTGGGCGCGGGTGCTGCCCGAGGGGCGAGGACAGGTCAACCAAGAGGGCTTGGATTATTACGACCGCCTCACCGATGCCATTTTGGAACGAGGATTGCAGCCGCATCAGACGCTTTATCATTGGGAAATGCCGTCGGCTTTGGCCGATTTAGGCGGCTGGACCCACCCGGATGTGCACAATTGGTTTGGCGATTATGTTGAGATCATCGACGCCAAAATCGGAGACAGGATGACCTCGATCGCCACGATCAACGAACCCTGGTGCGTCGCCTACCTGTCGCATTTTATCGGCGCTCATGCCCCCGGCCAACGGGACATCCGTGCCACCTCCCGCGCCATGCACCATATTCTAAAGGCCCATGGCGAGGCGATGACCCGGCTGCGCGCCAAGGGGCGGGACAATTTGGGGATCGTGTTGAATTTCGAATACCCCACCCCTGCGACGGACACCCCCGAGGACATCAAAGCCGCAGCCGTTCAGGACGCGATCTACAACCGTTGGTTCATCGAAGCGATCACCAAAGGCACCTACCCCGCTGAGGCGCTCAACGGCTTTGCCCCGCATATGCCAATCGGCTGGGAGGATGATCTCAAGACCTTGATCCATCAACCGCTCGACTGGCTTGGCGTCAATTATTACACCCGCCACATCCACGCTCATGATCCTGAGACCGCATGGCCGCACACCAAAGAGATCGCCGGGCACCGGGCCACCACTCAGATGGGCTGGGAAATTTACCCCGAGGGGCTGCACCATTTCCTGACATGGCTGTCGGAGCGCTATGTCGGCACTCTACCGATTTATGTGACCGAAAATGGCATGGCATGGGAGGATCACGTCCAAAACGGCGTGGTAAAGGACACGGAGCGCTGTGACTTTATCCACGACCACCTTGCCATGATGAAACAGGCGATTGAGGACGGCACAAATCTCAAAGGCTTTTTCTATTGGTCGCTTTTGGACAATTATGAATGGGCGTTTGGCTATGAAAAACGCTTTGGCATCGTTCATGTGGATTTTGAGACATTGCAACGCACACCCAAAGCCTCCTATCACATGTTCAAAGACATCCTGACGCGGAGCTGACCCATGAGCCGACATCCTGCCGACACCCTGACCCTTGTGGCCGATATTGGCGGCACCAACACGCGTGTGGCATTGGCCCATGGGGTCGATCTTTTGCAAGACACGATCCGGCGCTATTCCAACCGCAAGTTCCCCGGTCTGGAAACCGTGTTGCGGCAATATATCGGCGAAGAAGGCGGCGTGGATTGCAAAGGCGCCTGTGTCGCTGTGGCCGGTCCTGTGCGCGATGGCGTTGGCACAATGACCAATCTGGACTGGACCATTGACAGCGACACGCTGCACCGGGCGACGGGCGCAGAACATGTTGCCATCCTCAACGACCTTCAGGCTCAGGGCCACGCTTTAGGCTTTGTCAGTGCCGAAAATATCCGCCCGGTGATTGCCGCCGCCCCTGCCGCGCCTGATGCAGTGCGCCTTGTGGTCGGGGTTGGCACCGGCTTTAACGCAGCACCTGTGTTTGAAACCGGCAAAGGTCGGTATGTGGCCCCGTCTGAATGCGGTCACGCCAATCTACCGATCCGCAATGAACACGAACTTGAGCTGTGCCAATTCGTTGAAACCGCACATGGCTTTCCCGCCGTTGAGGACGTTTTATCCGGTCGTGGGCTGGAACGGGTCTACCTGTTCCTTGGCACGCAAGCGGGAGATGCCCATGAAAAATCCGCAGCCGAAATTATGGCCGGTGTCGAGGATGGCTCTGATCCCCGCGCCATCGAGGCCGCGCGTCTCTTTGTCAAAATCCTCGGCACGGTGGTTGGCAACCTGTCGTTGATCCAACTGCCCTTTGGTGGCGTCTATCTTGTCGGCGGTGTGGCGCGTCACATTGCACCCTATCTTGAGCCATTCGGCTTCTCGGATGCCTTCCGCGACAAGGGTCGTTTTGCCGGTTTCATGAAAAACTTTTCCGTTTCCGTGATCGAAGATGACTACGCCGCCTTGACCGGATGTGCCTCACATTTGAACAATATATACCCGTAAATACCTGTTAAAATTCACAAAAAGGCTCCGAACGTCAAAATTCGGAGCCTTTTTGCATGATCAGATAAAAATTGAACAACGTAACTTCGTTTTAACTCCCTTGCCCTTACACCAGTCGATGTGACCGCAGATGTAAGGGAATTTTTAGATGTCTTTCCACTGCCGAAAATTAGGAGCGCCTGCATGACCACGCATGTCCAACTCCACGACCGGCTCGACTATCAATCCGTGGCCCCGCTTTTGAGCGAATTGAAATCCATCACCGACGCTGAGTTGGTGATTGACGCAAGCAACGTACGCCATCTTGGCAGTCTGCCCCTTCAGGTGATCCTGTCCTGCGTCAAAACCCGAGCCGCCGAAGGCAAAACCACCCGTCTGGCCAATGCCTCCGACGGCTGCGTCGATATTCTGAGCCTTTTTGGCTTCTCTCCTGAAACCCTGACCCAACCGGAGGCCTGGACATGAGCCTTGAAGTCCTTGCTGTCGATGACAGCCGCACCATGCGAGATATGCTAAACCTCGCCCTCTCCTCAGCAGGCTTCACCGCCCATCTCGCCGAAGATGGCGTGCATGGCCTCGAAGTTCTCGAAGACATCGAACCGGATGTCATCATCACTGACATCAACATGCCGCGCATGGATGGGTTTGGCTTCATCGACGCCGTGCGCTCAGAAGAAAAATGGAGCCGCATCCCCATTCTCGTGCTCACGACCGAAAGTGCCGATGAGCTCAAAGCAAAAGCCCGCGCCGCAGGGGCGACTGGCTGGATCGTAAAACCATTCGATCCCGCCAAGCTCGTTAAGGCCCTTCAAATGGTTGCTGGTTAAGAGGTTCCTCATGTCCGACCCAATGGCAGAAATCCGCGCCTCATTCTTTATCGAATGTGAAGAACTCCTGGAAAGCCTTCAGGACGGCCTTCAAATGATGGATGACGGCGATACAGACTCGGAAACGATCAACGTCGTTTTCCGCGCCGTACACTCCATCAAAGGCGGTGCGGGTGCCTTTGGGCTTGATGACCTCGTGCGTTTTGCCCACCGGTTTGAAACGGCGATGGATGAGGTCCGCACCGGACGTTTCATCCCCGACTCCGAGGCCATCCGCCTTTTCTTCGCCTGCGCGGATATTCTGGGCGACCTTGTGCGCGCCGCACGTGATGATGAAACCGTCTCTGAGGACATCACCGGACCCGCGCTCGAAAAAATCGACGTGCTGGTCGGACTAGAAGAAGAGGAGGAGGAAGAGCTCGACTTCACCCCAGCCACTCTCTCTTTTGA
This sequence comes from Celeribacter baekdonensis, assembly GCF_003047105.1. NCBI lineage: Bacteria > Pseudomonadati > Pseudomonadota > Alphaproteobacteria > Rhodobacterales > Roseobacteraceae > Celeribacter > Celeribacter baekdonensis. The sequence continues at coordinate 674,273 of NZ_CP028475.1, read as the reverse complement.
TCTGGATGTTGGTGGTGATTTAGGCGGCTTGCCCGATCTTCCCGATCTGAGCGATTTTCCACTTGCATCAGATACTGATGAGGAGTTGCCTGATCTCTCCCCCGCCGAAGATCTCCCATCATCGGGCGGCCCAAAAGGCTTCCTTGTGGTGTTCAAACCCGAGGACTCCCTTTACGCGTCTGGCAACGAACCCCTCTACCTGTTCCGTGCCCTTCGAGATTTGGGTGACATCTCCGTTGTCTGTAAAACCGGCCAACTTCCTGATCTCAATAGCCTCAACCCCGATACAGGGTATCTGTCATGGACGGCAACGGTTCACACCGAGGAACCGGAACTCTCTGTGCGAGAAGTGTTTGAATTTGTCGATGGCCTGTGCCTTCTCGAAATCTCCCCACTCTCAGGAGGTACGGCGGCAGCCCGTCCAAACCTAACGCCCTCCATGCCCAAACCGACAGCCACGCCCCAGCCTGTACAAGCCGCGCCTGTGCCCTCGGCTCCATCGCATCCTGTTCCCCTCGAAACTCCCTCGCAGGCCGAAATCGAAACGCCCAGCGCACCGGCGGCTCCGGTCGCAAAAGCACAGCAAAAGTCTGCTCCCATCGCTACAGTATCTGATGCAGCCGAGGATGACGTTGCCATAGCCTCTCCCAGCACTTCGAGCGGGCCCACCAAAACAACCGGCACACCAACACAGCCCCGCGCCACGGTCCGCGTTGACCTCGAAAGAATTGACCGCCTTGTCAATCTGGTCGGTGAGTTGGTGATCAATCAGGCCATGCTGAGCCAGTCTGTTGCAGAAGCTGGCCTGCCGCCAAACTCCCCGGTTTCCACAGGATTGGAAGAATTTCTTCAACTGACTCGTGACATCCAAGAATCCGTCATGATGATCCGTGCACAGCCGATTAAATCTCTGTTCCAACGCATGGGGCGTATCGTACGAGAATCGTCTGCTTCTGTTGGCAAAGAGGTCCGTCTGCACACAGATGGCGAAAACACTGAGGTCGATAAAACTGTTATCGAACGCTTGGCCGATCCGCTGACCCATATGATCCGTAACGCGGTTGATCATGGTCTGGAAAGCCCGGAAGCGCGGATTGCTGCTGGAAAGCCCCGTGAAGGCCATGTGACGCTCACAGCTCAGCATCGCTCAGGTCGCATCGTCATTGAGGTGGCCGATGATGGGGCCGGCATCAACCGCGAGCGCGTGAAAGAGAAGGCAATTGAAAAAGGTCTCATTTCGGCTGATGCGCAACTTTCAGACGCGGATATCGACAACCTGTTGTTCCTGCCGGGGTTTTCTACAGCCTCTGCGATTTCGAACTTGTCTGGTCGCGGCGTCGGTATGGATGTCGTCAGAAGCTCAATCCAGTCTCTAGGCGGCCGGATCAATATCACCTCTCAAGAGGGAAAGGGCACAACATTTTCAATCTCCCTTCCGCTGACCCTCGCCGTTCTTGATGGGATGGTCGTGCGGGTGGCCGATGAAACCCTTGTCGTTCCCCTAAATGCAATTCTCGAAACACTGACGCTGACAGATGAGGATCTCAAGGCCCTCGGCCCTGAAACCCATGTCGTCCAAATCCGCGGTGGCTTTGTTCCCCTCCTCGATCTCGGCGCCGAACTTGGCTATCGCAGCCCGTTAGAAAGCTATGTCGGCGGTATTGTTTTACTGATTGGCCAAGAGGACGGAAACCGGGCGGCGCTCGCCGTCGATGCCATCGAAGATCAGCGGCAGGTCGTCATAAAAGGCTTGGAGGGGAGCTACGGGCGCGTGCCTGGTATCGCTGCGGCGACAATTCTAGGCGACGGGCAAATCGCATTGATCCTCGACCCTATGGACCTTGTTAGCCAAGCTTCCGGTCGCACCAAAACCCGCCAGCCCCAGCATTCACTTGTAGGATAAGACCATGACTGACAACGAAAAACAGACTGACGCAACGTCGATTGAACTTCTGTCCTTCCGCGTTGGCGGCCAAGATTACTCCGTCGACATCATGTCGGTTCGCGAAATTCGAGGATCTGCCAGAGCAACCTCTCTGCCTCATGCACCATTCTTTGTAAAAGGTGTCATCAACTTACGCGGGACAGTTCTCCCGATTATCGACCTTGCTGCACGGCTTGGGCTGCAAACTGGTGAGGACACTGAGCGCAATGTCATTATTGTAGTTGACCTCGGCGGCCGCACCGCTGGTTTGATGGTTGATGCCGTCTCAGACATTCTTGCGATCCCGTCGGAAGAAATGCAGCCGCCCCCCGATTTGGCTGCAGATGACGCGCGTACATTTGTTTCTGCTCTTACGATAGTTGATGGCCGAATGATCCGTATTCTTGACTTGGAGGCAGTCATGCCGCCCCAAGGAGAGGAGGTCGCTTGAGCGAGTTTTCTCCCATAAAAGGTCGTTCGACCATCGAAAGCGCTATTTCCGATCAAGCGTTTGCGCGTATTGCAAAAATTGCACTACGTGAAGCGGGTATCGTCTTGGCAACTTCGAAAGTCTCAATGGTCAAATCGCGTTTAACACGACGCCTACGTGCTCTTGGCATGTCCAGTTTTGACGACTATTTGGACCTTGTTGAAACTGGCAACGACAGCACAGAGCTGGGAAACTTCATTTCCGCGCTGACAACCAACGTTTCTCATTTCTTTAGGGAAAATCATCATTTTGAGTTTCTGGCGAAGACAATACTCCCCTCCTTGCAACAGAAGCTCGCCGCTGGGGGTAAAGTTAGAATATGGTCAGCTGGGTGCTCAAATGGTCAAGAGCCCTATTCAATCGCTATGACACTGCTGAACGCAGACCCAAGTCTGATAAAAAAGAATATAAAAATCCTAGCTACAGACATTGATCCCGAGGTTCTAAGCCAGGCAAGATCTGCGCAATATAAAGGATCTCTGACCACGGGCCTCACTGATGAAATCATCGCCAAGCATTTTAGCAGAGATCAGCAGGGTGACGAAATAGTCATGACGGTTAACGCCAACGTGCGGGGGCTGGTTTCATTCCGGCAACTCAACTTGCATGCAGAATGGCCCATGAAAGGCAAATTCGACGTTATATTTTGTCGAAATGTTGTGATTTATTTCGATGAGGAAACTCAAGCCCGTCTTTATCGGCGATATGCGCAAGTTCTTGAAGCGGGAGGTTGGCTCATGCTTGGTCATTCGGAACGCATTATCGACAGCATTAACCCTCTATACAAAAATGTGGGCGTCACTACTTATCAAACGATAAGCTCCGACACCGCAGCTATTCCCCTTGAGGACAGAAACAGCAAAGGACCCATCTAATGGCACTTAGAGACCAATTGCGTGTCATAGTCGTAGATGACATGTCCACAAGCAGAGGCCTTATCACGAATGCGCTTGATTCATTCGGCATTCGAAATGTAGCAAGTGCCGCTGATGGACCTTCTGCTTTGCAGAAACTCGCAGTCGCACCTGTGCACTTGGTGATTTCCGACTACAACATGCCAGGGATGGATGGGCTACAATTGTTACATGCCCTTCGATCCAATGGGGCAACGAGAGGTGTTGGGTTCCTTCTCATAACGGGGCGGGCTGATCGAGAAATCATCGATATGGGCAAGCGCTTAGGGATGAACAACTTTTTGAAAAAGCCCTTCGATCCAGCACGCCTTAGAGCCGCAATAGAAGCGATTGTAGGAAAACTTTGATGACAGCAGTTCAAACAAGCGCTGGAATCCATCGAGACGTCGAACAGGCGACGGCCATTCCAATCGCAACCCTCAATAAGCGTATTCAGGATGAGATGATCGCTTTGGTCATCCTCTCTGCTGAAGTTCAAATTGCTCTTGGCCCCACCCTAGCGGAAGCAAAATCCCTTTCACCCGCGGTGCAAAGAAGCCTGCAAGCAATTGACCGCCTCCATCAAACGCTCGACGATCTTCAGCGCGTTATGGGACACCTATCATCGGCAAATGGCGATCATTCCGTTGAAATAGACCCCTTGAGTGAAGTCATCCGCCTTCGGCATCTTGCACACAAACTCTTTGACAATATTGACGCACCCTTTGCTTTGTCTGAGGATGACTCAGGCGAAATCGCTTGGTTTTAGCTTCCTCAGAATAGAAAATGCCCACCGGAGTGGGAATCTATCGCCGTCTCATTTACCAACTTGGGCAATAGACTGGCTGGCGACCATTACACAGGCAATATCCCGAAAGTTTTTCGGGCATGAAAAGCTCAGCCTGCTCGTAAATGCGGAAACGTTGCATCTGTCCCCACTTTCTGCATCTATCTTGTTATGAAGTCTGAGTTCCACCGCATTTCGGATACCGTGACCTGCCACTCAACTTTCATCCAGCCACGACCGGAGTCCGAGGGTTATTTACGCCGATCGGCGCAGATTGAGTAATCTCGCGCAGCGGGGTGAGCGACTACGGTGGTCAGGTAATCCGCCCTAAAATTAGTGGTGTTCAAAAGTAGAATTTTCTCGGCAAGATATCTGAGGACATTTACGATGAACAATGGACGATACAGCGACGCGCAGATCATTGCGATCCTGAAGCAGGCCGAGGGCGGCGTGCCGGTTTCTGAACTGTGCCGCGAGCATGGGATGAGCAGCGCGAATTTCTATAAATGGCGGGCGAAGTTCGGCGGCATGGACGCGTCCTTGATATCAGAGATGAAAGATATGGCGGAGGAGAACCGCCGTCTGAAGCGCATGTGTGCTGAGATGAGCATGCAGAACGACTTGCTGAAGGAGGCCGCTTGGAAAAAGCGCTGAGGCCGTCTCGGAGGCGCGAGATGGCCACGAACGCGGTTGCGCAGCACGGCGTCAGTATCGCGCTCGCCTGCCGTGCCTTCGAGATCAGCGAGACCTGCTTTCTGTACAGCCCGGTTTTCTTCCACGCTGCCTCCAGTTCCGGCCGCGCCACTTCCCGTCGCGCTCTAAAAAGTAGCACCAGCGTAGCACCCGCCTCAAACCGCCCAAACGCAAAGATCGCCCCTTGGGTCACTATATCATTGTAATTTCTTGATTATATTTTTGGTTGCGGGGACAGGATTTGAACCTGTGACCTTCAGGTTATGAGCCTGACGAGCTACCGGGCTGCTCCACCCCGCGACATTTTGTTGTGCGTTGGCCTTTTTCGGCTTGCACAGTGCTTTGTGTTTTTGTCAAAGCACGATCTTTAACAGAACATATATGTTCTTTATATTTCCCGATGTCTGTGTGGATCGATCTGGGATATTTAGATATCGTTAGAGAGATTAAATGTGGCTCTTTATTAGGTTTGGCGGTGACCTACTCTCCCACGACTTAAGTCGCAGTACCATCGGCGCAACCGTGCTTAACGGCCGAGTTCGGGATGGGATCGGGTGTTTCACTAGCGCTGTGACCACCAAACCGAATAAAGAGCCACGACCGGGTTTGAGGCCCGGCCTTGTCCAAGTCAGATACATTATACTGTGTGTTGGTATGTATGCTTCTGTTTGTCACAGTGAGTAAAACTTTTCAGTTTTGCTTTTACTGGATCAAATCAAGCCTATCGAGCAATTAGTACTGGTCAACTGAATGCATTACTGCACTTACATCTCCAGCCTATCGACGAGGTGGTCTACCTCGGCTCTCAGGGATACCTTGTTTTGAGGGGGGCTTCCCGCTTAGATGCCTTCAGCGGTTATCCTTTCCGATCATAGCTACCCAGCACTGCTATTGGCATAACAACTGGTCCACCAGTGGATCGTTCACCCCGGTCCTCTCGTACTAGGGGCAACTCCTCTCAAGTATCCTACACCCACGGCAGATAGGGACCGAACTGTCTCACGACGTTCTAAACCCAGCTCACGTACCTCTTTAAACGGCGAACAGCCGTACCCTTGGGACCTGCTCCAGCCCCAGGATGAGATGAGCCGACATCGAGGTGCCAAACACTGCCGTCGATATGGACTCTTGGGCAGTATCAGCCTGTTATCCCCGGCGTACCTTTTATCCGTTGAGCGATGGCCCTTCCACTCGGGACCACCGGATCACTATGGCCGACTTTCGTCTCTGCTCGACTTGTCAGTCTTGCAGTCAGGCTGGCTTCTGCCATTGCACTCAACGAGCGATTTCCGACCGCTCTGAGCCAACCTTCGCGCGCCTCCGTTACTCTTTAGGAGGCGACCGCCCCAGTCAAACTACCCGCCACACAGGGTCCCGGAACCGGATAACGGTCCGCGGTTAGACATCAAGCAGAACAAGGGTGGTATCTCAAGGGAGGCTCCACAGGGACTAGCGTCCCTGCTTCAAAGCCTACCACCTATCCTGCACATGTTCGGCCTAATGCCAGTGTGAAGCTGTAGTAAAGGTGCACGGGGTCTTTCCGTCTAACCGCGGGAAGCCTGCATCTTGACAGGCAATTCAATTTCGCTGAGTCTATGTTGGAGACAGCGGGGAAGTCGTTACGCCATTCGTGCAGGTCGGAACTTACCCGACAAGGAATTTCGCTACCTTAGGACCGTTATAGTTACGGCCGCCGTTTACCTGGGCTTCAATTCGGAGCTTGCACTCCTCCTTTTAACCTTCAGGCACCGGGCAGGCGTCAGACCCTATACGTCGTCTTACGACTTCGCAGAGCCCTGTGTTTTTAGTAAACAGTCGCCACCCCCTGGTTTGTGCCCCCAGCTCCAAGTTGCCTTAGAACCGGGCCTCCTTCTCGCGAACTTACGGAGGTATTTTGCCGAGTTCCTTCAACATAGTTCTCTCAAGCGCCTTGGTATTCTCTACCAGTCCACCTGTGTCGGTTTAGGGTACGATCTTATGTAAGAGCTATTTCCAGGAACCTCTAAGCAGCCCATTCAATCCGATAAGGATGAACTACCCTCGAGATCCGTCACTTCTTACTGGCCCAGGAATATTAACCTGGTTCCCATCGACTACGCCTTTCGGCCTCGCCTTAGGGGTCGGCTCACCCTGCTCAGATTAGCTTTAAGCAGGAACCCTTGGACTTTCGGCGACAGGGTCTCTCACCCTGTTTGTCGCTACTCATGTCATCATTCTCACTAGTGATCTCTCCACCGGATCGCTCACGCGCCGGCTTCACAGAAAGCACCATGCCTTGTGCTACCGCCTTCGGCTACTTGAGCACTTGCGTGTCCAAATATTCGACTGCGGTAATAAAGACAGGTCCTATGTCACACTACGCTCTGCTACCATGCCTTACGGCATCCTCAGCTTCGGCTCATGGCTTGAGCCCCGTTACATCTTCGCCGCAGGACAACTTATCTAGACCAGTGAGCTGTTACGCTATCTTTAAAGGATGGCTGCTTCTAAGCCAACCTCCTGGTTGTTTTGGTCGTCCCACCTGCTTTCCCACTTAGCCATGAATTAGGGGCCTTAGCTGGAGGTCAGGGTTGTTTCCCTCTTCACAACGGACGTTAGCATCCGCTGTGTGTCTGCCATCTAGTACTCCCGGGTATTCGGAGTTTGGTTAGGATCAGTAAGCCTGTGGGGCCCCATTACCCATCCAGTGCTCTACCCCCCGGGGTATTCGGATGACGCTCTACCTAAATAGATTTCGCAGAGAACCAGCTATCTCCGAGTTTGATTGGCCTTTCACCCCTAGGCACAACTCATCCCGACCTTTTTCAACAGGTGTGGGTTCGGACCTCCAGTAAGTGTTACCTTACCTTCATCCTGGTCATGCCTAGATCACTCGGTTTCGGGTCTGATCCCACGAACTCATGCGCCCTATTAAGACTCGCTTTCGCTGCGCCTACACCTAACGGCTTAAGCTTGCTCGTGAGACCAAGTCGATGACCCATTATACAAAAGGTACGCCGTCAGGGCTCAAGGCCCCTCCGACTGCTTGTAGGCGTCCGGTTTCAGAAACTGTTTCACTCCCCTCGTCGGGGTGCTTTTCACCTTTCCCTCACGGTACTGGTTCACTATCGGTCAGTAAGGAGTACTTAGCCTTCGGGGGTGGTCCCCCGATCTTCAGACAGAATTTCACGTGTTCCGCCCTACTTAATACGTCCCTCAAAGCTTCCTATACGGGGCTGTCACCCGCTATGGCCATGGTTTCCAACATGTTCTAGTCACTTATCAGGCTCGGCTGGTTCCCGTTCGCTCGCCGCTACTAGGGAAGTCTCTATTGATGTCCTTTCCTCCGGGTACTTAGATGTTTCAGTTCCCCGGGTTTGCTCTTATAAACCTATGTATTCAGTCTATAAGTACCTGGTTCAGCCGGATATAAAGTGCCATCTCACTCGAAAGTGGTCAGGCAATTATATCAAACTGTCAGGTGGGTTCCCCCATTCGGAAATTCATGGATCAAAGCCTATTCTCAGCTCCCCATGACTTATCGCAGAGTATCACGTCCTTCATCGCCTCTTACTGCCTAGGCATTCACCAAACGCCCTTTTCGCGCTTGATTTGATCCAGAAAGAGCAAAACTGAGAACCAAAAGGTTCTCGCCATCTTGCAGGCCGACACAAGCTGGTAAGATGTGACGGCGCGCTTTCCAAACCAAAAGCATACATTTTCCCGCCAGACCTCTCAGGTCTGACATAAGATCACATCCACCGTATGAAGCGGATGCGTCTTGGTTCAAGACCGTGCGATCTTGAACCGGTTAGTGTATTTTGACTTGGACAACACTGCGATTTCAGAAGGGATACGTCATTAAAGATCGAGGAAACAATCTTTAAAACGCCTCTCGCACCCAGTGGGTGCAAGTCCATCTGAGATCAACCACTTACGCGTGATGATCAACAGTGTTGCATTTTAATCTCTCTATACGATGTCAATTGGCACCTCCTTGCGGAGGCACCGCTGTCCAAATGGACGAGAAAACACTCTAAAGTGTTTGCTGATACATTCAGACGGCTAAGGTCGAACTATGGCCATTCTCGCGACTGACACTTTCTTGCAGAAAGTGCAAAGTGATGGTGGAGCCTATCGGGATCGAACCGATGACCCCCTGCTTGCAAAGCAGGTGCTCTCCCAGCTGAGCTAAGGCCCCGTTATCACAAAGTGATGGTGGGTCGAGGAGGACTTGAACCTCCGACCTCACGCTTATCAGGCGTGCGCTCTAACCACCTGAGCTACCGACCCAAGACAGACCGGTAGTGGCCTGTAAATTCTAGTGTTACGAAGAGATATGAGGACGGCCTGGTCCGAGTTTGATCAACTATTACGTTGATCTTATGCTACATTGAATGTCCTACCGCCTATCCGGCTAAGTGAGGACTGTAGCTGCTAAGTGTTCCACGAGTAAGAACAAGTTCTTGCTGCTAGGAACATCCTTAGAAAGGAGGTGATCCAGCCGCAGGTTCCCCTACGGCTACCTTGTTACGACTTCACCCCAGTCGCTGAGCCTACCGTGGTCCGCTGCCTCCTCGAAAGGTTGGCGCACGGCCGTCGGGTAGACCCAACTCCCATGGTGTGACGGGCGGTGTGTACAAGGCCCGGGAACGTATTCACCGCGTCATGCTGTTACGCGATTACTAGCGATTCCGACTTCATGGGGCCGAGTTGCAGACCCCAATCCGAACTGAGACAGCTTTTTGGGATTAACCCATTGTCACTGCCATTGTAGCACGTGTGTAGCCCAACCCGTAAGGGCCATGAGGACTTGACGTCATCCACACCTTCCTCCCGCTTATCACGGGCAGTTTCCCTAGAGTCCCCGGCCAAACCGCTGGTAACTAAGGATGTGGGTTGCGCTCGTTGCCGGACTTAACCGAACATCTCACGACACGAGCTGACGACAGCCATGCAGCACCTGTCACTGATCCAGCCGAACTGAAGGAAAGTATCTCTACGATCCGCGATCAGGATGTCAAGGGTTGGTAAGGTTCTGCGCGTTGCTTCGAATTAAACCACATGCTCCACCGCTTGTGCGGGCCCCCGTCAATTCCTTTGAGTTTTAATCTTGCGACCGTACTCCCCAGGCGGAATGCTTAATCCGTTAGGTGTGACACCGAATAGCATGCTACCCGACGTCTGGCATTCATCGTTTACGGTGTGGACTACCAGGGTATCTAATCCTGTTTGCTCCCCACACTTTCGCACCTCAGCGTCAGTATCGAGCCAGTAAGCCGCCTTCGCCACTGGTGTTCCTCCGAATATCTACGAATTTCACCTCTACACTCGGAATTCCACTTACCTCTCTCGAACTCAAGACTAGCAGTATCAAAGGCAGTTCCAGGGTTGAGCCCTGGGATTTCACCTCTGACTGACTAGTCCGCCTACGTGCGCTTTACGCCCAGTAATTCCGAACAACGCTAACCCCCTCCGTATTACCGCGGCTGCTGGCACGGAGTTAGCCGGGGTTTCTTTACCTGCTACCGTCATTATCTTCACAGGCGAAAGAGCTTTACGACCCTAAGGCCTTCATCACTCACGCGGCATCGCTAGATCAGGCTTGCGCCCATTGTCTAAGATTCCCCACTGCTGCCTCCCGTAGGAGTCTGGGCCGTGTCTCAGTCCCAGTGTTGCTGATCATCCTCTCAAACCAGCTAAAGATCGTAGACTTGGTAGGCCATTACCCCACCAACTATCTAATCTTACGCGGGCCGATCCAAATCCGATAAATCTTTCCCCCGAAGGGCGTATACGGTATTACTCTCAGTTTCCCGAGGCTATTCCGTAGATCTGGGTACGTTCCCACGCGTTACTAACCCGTCCGCCGCTAGATCCGAAGATCCCGCTCGACTTGCATGTGTTAGGCGTGCCGCCAGCGTTCGTTCTGAGCCAGGATCAAACTCTCAAGTTGAAATGCATTACTGCATAACCTTGACGTTCGAACCTCTGCACATCGCCCTACCTATCAAATAAGTAGGGACTTCTGTTTGTTGTGCTTCAGTTAACAAAGTTAACAAAAAGCCGACAAACAGTGAAGCTGACACTCTATAATCGGTAGCGAGTAAAACCCATTCCCTAAGAGCGCGATATGCTGAGCTTCGTCAGTCGATAAGACCAAACCGCCCACATATCTCTTCGTTCAACCAAATTTTCAAAGAGCCAGAGACAAAAACCAGACCAGTGCGCCAAACCTCTTCAGCGCGCCCGCCCAGATCAAACCTCAAAATTTTCTTCCGCGTCCCAATCCGAACTTCCCTAAGTCACTCTCGCGACCCCGTTCCGTCCGCCCCGTTCAGCGCCCCGTCAGTGACTGCGTCGCTGCCGGTGAAGGGGGTTCTAAGGCGAGTGCGACAAACCCGCAACCCCTTTTTTCAGTTTTATGACAGATAGATCGAAAAACAAAGCAACCCACTGTTAATAAACATATTTTTTTATGACTTTTCTTGCGCACCCTCCCCAAAACCTATCAACCCCAACCCGCCACGTCAGGCGCCAACGCAACAGACCCGGGTTATCCACACCGCCCCGCGCAACATTTGGTATTCAAAGGCCAAATCACCACAAATCACATCAGGAATCACAGATGAATCTCTCCAAAACGCAAACCCACACGACTCGCCCAAACATCAACAGCCTCACACACGCCTGGGGGGACGCAACAGATCATGTGGCAATCAAATCCACAGGCACATAAGCAGGCCCCACATAAGAGAGCACGACGCGGAGGCACGCTGATCTCTGGGCAGGGCCGCGAGGGGTTTGGATTGCGCGAAATACTCCCGCCCCCTGCTGCATGGCACACCGGGAGACGCAAACCGCGACGGGCCTCGATGAGACCCACAGCGACAGACCCTTTCTTGAGGTGAACTTACTCGGCTCAAGACTTAAGGCCATGAACGTGGCCTGTGAGCTATGCGCACTGATGGCTTTTTATGGACGAGATTGATGCCAGCGATACACAGGCGAACAGCGCCCCACACAATCGCGGAAACCGGACAAGCCCTGCCCCCTTGGGGAGCGGCACCGTGTTCATGCAAAATGCGGTGTGGAGTTCGGTGTTTACGTAAACAAAGCCTGATGGGTAGAACGCCAAACCCGAAAACACCTTGGCGTTCAAGATGTTAGTTCGGTTCTAAGTCATAAGAGGGAAGTGGCGGACAGACAGGGATTCGAACCCTGGAGACGGTTCCCCGCCTACACACTTTCCAGGCGTGCGCCTTCGACCACTCGGCCACCTGTCCGTGGAGCGCTCTTTAGCCCGAAGCGCGCGCCCTATGCAAGGCCTGTTGCTATATTTTCTCAAAGAAAAATGCAGTGCATGAAAAGAAGCCCGGTGCGCACGCCATTTTCGCAAAAACAATGGCTTGAAAACGCACCGAACCGCACCCGATCAATCAAGAATAATCGTGACGCGCCGGTTCATCCGGCCTTTTTTCTCAATCTTGCCAAACCGAATGCGCCCGACCTCGGAGGTGCGCGCCACATGGGTGCCGCCACAGGGCTGAAGATCAATCTGATCGGCCCCCTGCCCGATCCGCACCAGCCGCACCCGGCCCTGCCCGGTTGGCGGCATCACCGACATGGTTTTGACAATCGACGGATCAGCCAAAAGCGCCTCATCGGTGATCCAATCATCCGAGACCACCAAATCACGTTCGATCAACGCATTGAGCGCGTCTTCCAGCGCCTGTTTGTCGGTGGGCGGCGCGTCCATGGCAAAATCCAGACGGCCTTTTTCAGTGCCAATCGAACCGCCGGTGACCGGCAAAGGGATGACAACCGACAAAAGATGCAATGCGGTGTGGATGCGCATGTGGCGATGGCGGCGCACCCAATCCAGACGTTGGATCACTTTGGTGCCAATCTCCGGCATCGGTGCAGGTTCGGCGGGCACAAGGACGATCTCGGCCCCCTCGCCCTTTACCGTCGTGGCAATCGCAAGCCCTGTGTCGCCCCAAATCAACCGACCACTGTCGCCCGGCTGACCGCCACCAGTGGGGTAAAAGATCGTCTGATCCAAAATCACCCCACCCTCGGGCGTATGCCCGGTGACCACACCTTCGATGTCCTGAAGATATGCGTCCTCACGAAAAAGCGGTTGCGTCATGTGCTGTCTCCGTCTGCCTCGCCTGCCCCATCTTCTGAGTCAAAATCGCTGGGCTCAATCGTTGCTATTTCCGCCTCTGTGGCAGCCACGGTCCCCGCCCGGCTGCGCGGGTTCAACGCCTCAGGATTGCGCAGCCAAATGTCACGTTGGGCAAAGGGAATTTCAATGCCTTCTTCGCCAAAGCGGCGGGCAATCTCATGGTTGATGTCGTTTTTCACCGCAACGATAAAGGTCACGTCGCGCAAGATCGCACGGATTTCGAATTCAAGCGCATCGGCGCCGAAATTCAGAAACAACACCTGTGGGGCCGGGTTGACCGAAACCATGGGTTGGGCGTTGGCAATGTCTTTGAGGATCGCTTCGACCTTACGCGTGTCGGTGCCATAGGCCACGCCGACGGGGACGATGACCCGGCCAATCATATTGCCACGGGTGTAATTGGTGACCTGATTGGAAATCAAATCGGCGTTGGGGACGATGACATCGGTGCGATCAAAGGTCTCGACACGGGTCGAGCGCACGGAGATGTCACGGACAAACCCCATCTGGCCGCCGACCTCAATCCAATCCCCCTCCGAAATCGGCCGTTCGATCAAAAGGATGATGCCCGAGACAAAGTTTTGCACAATGTTCTGCAGGCCAAACCCGATCCCGACGGAGAGCGCACCGGCGACAATCGCCAATGCCGACAGGTCGATCCCCGCCGAGGTGATGGCAAAAATCGCGGAGAGGAACACCCCGACGTAGCCGACGCCTGCGACGATGGCGTTTTGGCCGCCCTTGTCGAGCTGGGTTTTGGGCAGGACCGCCGTAGACAGCGCGGTTTTCAATAGGCGCGTCGCCCCAAGGCCAAAGGCAAAGACCAAGATCAGCGTCAAAAACACCGACACGGACAGATCAACACCCCCGACCGGCACGCCTTCACGCATCCGGGCCCAAATGTCCCAAAGCCGCTCTTTGCGCATGCCCCAAATCAGCGCCAGAACCGGCAGGGCCGCGAGGCTCAGGGCAAAGGTCAAAAGCACCGGGACAAGCCCGTCGCCCTCGTCATCCTTTTGACGGGTGATCAGAGCATAAAGATCAGAGGCCAAACGCGACAACACAGTCAAAAGCGCCAAAAGCGCCAGCGACATCACCGTTGGATAGACCGCCGACACGGCCGCTGACATGTATCCGACCGCACCCAAAAGCACCGCAGCCACCGCCACGACCCGCACCAGACGGGCAACAATATTGGACAGGAGCGCGGTGAACCTTTGCGGCCCCGCATCATCTTCGGCCTCACCCTCCTCCGAGAGGTTTGGGGCTTGTGAGGCTTTGCGTAAAAGCAATGAAAACCGATAGAGAGAAATCGCGGTCAGCACCACCAGCGGATAGGACAAGACCGCCCGCGTGTCGTCGCTATAGCCATCCAGATCGGCCAATTGGGTCAAAATGAATTGAACCGCAATCATCACCGCCATCAAGGCGGCATGCCCGGCCATCTCGGCCCGCTGACCGTTTGTCAGATCAAAAATAGGCCGATCATGCCCGCCCGCGTATAACGTGCGCCCGACGACCCAGCGCGACACAAAATAGGACAGGCCAACAGCGGTCACCGCATTGAACAAAAGAGCGCCGCGCGGCCCCAAAAGCCCCGACGCCTGTGCCCCGGCGGAAATGGCCACAAGCCCCAAGACGGGGGCGATGATTTGCGACAGCGAGGCGATAAATCCGGTCACGCCCTGCCCGGCAGCCCCGACAAAGCGGGACCGGACAAAGCCGGTGAATTGTTCAGACCAATAGCGCCCGCGCGCCACCAAAACCAATGCGATCACCAGATAGAGTAGCAAAGTGGCCGCGTTAGCTTTGAGTTTGGCAATCCCGGTTTCGGAGCGGGCATTGCCCAAAATTGTGGTCCATGCGGTTACGCCCGTTTGCGTGATCGCGGCCAGAGCTTCGGGCCAGAGGGTGGGATTGATCGGAGAGCTGCCCAGTTTCATCAGGGCGTCGGTTTGGCGCGAGGTCAGTTCAGAATCAATCTCTGAGATCAACCCATTGGCGCGGGTATAGGCCTCTTCGGCGGATTTGACCGGGGCCTGCGCCGCCTCCAATTGCGAATTGAGGTCCTTGCGCCGCTTGGCGATCTCGGGCGCTTCGCTTTCCCCCTCGCCGGGCGCAGCCCCCAAAGCGGCGATTTGGGCCTTGAGCGTGTCGATGCGCGCACTGTTGGTGCTTTGGGCGTCGGAGAATTGCGTGCGCCACCCGACCAATTCATCGCGTAGGTTTTCCAACGTGGCATTGGCCGTGCCGCTGTCCGCCAATTGCTTTTCGGCGGCACTGGCCTGGCTCGCCCAGGCTTTATAATCGGGGGCGACGGTCTCCTGCGCGCTGACGGCGAGCGGCAGCGCGAGGGAGAGAATAAAAAGAAGGCGAACGAATATGCGTGTGATCATACACCTTCATATACGTCAGGCAGATCACGCGGTCCACGGTCCAGCCACTGCGGCACCGGAAGATTTTTTTCCTTCAAAAATTCCGGGTTGAACAGTTTCGACTGATAGCGCGTGCCATAATCGCACAGCACGGTGACGATCGTGTGCCCCGGCCCCATCTCGCGCGCCATTTGCATGGCCCCCGCGACGTTCACACCGGAGGAGCCGCCAAGGCAAAGCCCCTCTTTCTCCAACAGATCAAACACCACCGGCAGCGCCTCTTCGTCCGGCACCTGATAGGCGTAATCCGGGGTGAAGCCTTCGAGGTTTGCAGTGATGCGGCCTTGGCCGATGCCTTCGGTGATCGAACTGCCCGCTGAGGTCAGGTCGCCGGTTTTGTAGAAACTATAAAGTGCCGCGCCCATCGGATCAGCGATGCCGATTTTGACGCCCTTGGGTTGCAACGCCAAACCCACACCGGCCAAAGTCCCGCCCGATCCAACCGCACAGATAAAGCCGTCAACCTTGCCGTTTGTTTGGTCCCAAATCTCGGGTCCGGTGGTTTCGATATGGGCCTGACGGTTGGCAACGTTGTCGAACTGATTGGCCCAGATCGCGCCGTTTGGCTCGGTTTGTGCAAGTTCTTCGGCCAAGCGACCCGAATAGCGGACATAATTGTTCGGATTCTTATAGGGCGCGGCAGGCACCTGAACCAATTCAGCGCCTGCAAGCCGCAGCATGTCTTTCTTTTCCTGCGACTGGGTTTCCGGGATCACGATCACGGTTTTGAACCCAAGAGCCGAACCAACAAGCGCCAAACCGATGCCAGTGTTGCCCGCTGTACCCTCAACAATCGTACCGCCGGGTTTTAACAGCCCCTTGGCCACAGCATCCTGGATGATGTAAAGCGCTGCGCGGTCCTTGACCGATTGACCCGGATTCATGAACTCGGCCTTGCCATAAATCTCACAGCCCGTGGCCTCTGATGGCCCATTCAGGCGGATCAACGGCGTGTTGCCAATGGTCTCAATCAGATCGCGTTTGATCGGGGAAGGCGCAGACATGTGTTTCGTCCTTTTATCTTAAGCGTTTCGCAACAAACCTGCGACACAGATATGTGCGAAAGACTATAGCAGTCCCTGAATGTGTAGAACGCGCATTCCCCGAACTCAAGCCTCGCGCCATCAGTCAGGGAGCCTGTTCGCGCTTTTGCTGCTCCTTCAGAACGGACGTTTCTCAGCCGGGGCCATCCGCCAAACGCTCACATCCGGGATCACAGTTAAACGCGCGGTTCCAGACGCAGCCAAATCCCGTCTTTTGAGCGCACAGTCAAATGCGCGACGGGCATTGGCGTTTGCTCCGCCACCGTCGTGATCCGAAAAGCGCGCGCCACCATTGCCAAAAGCAACGGCCCCTCCACCATGGCAAACCCCGCCCCAGTACAGACCCGCGGACCGGATGAGAACGGAATAAACGCATCGCGCAGGCATTGTTTGCCGTTTTCGGTTTTGAACCGGTCCGGGTCAAAGGCATCCGGGCGGTCCCAAAATCGCTCGTGCCGCCCCAAATGCCAAGGCGACAACACGATCTGCGCGCCTTTGGGAACTTGGCGCTCACGGAACTGCACCGGGCATTTGGCCTCTCGCACCATCATCGGCACGGGCGGATAGAGCCGTAGGGTTTCGCGGAACACATCCTTGGTATAGCGCAATTTCGAGAGGTCCGAGAAACTCGGTTGATCGCCAAAGGCCGTGCCTTCTGCGGCAACCCGATCCTGCACCTGCGGGTTGGCTGCCAAAAGCCACAGCGCCCAAGCCAGCGCAGACGCCGAGGTCTCATGGCCTGCGAGAAAGAAGATCGCCACCTGATCGACCATTTCAGAGGTGTCAAACCCCTGCCCCGTGACCGGGTCTGTGGTGGTCATGATTTTGGTGGCCAGATCATCCGGCGCGGTGCCCGCGGCAATCTCGGTTTGGCGCGCTGCGGTCAGATCCGTGATCAACCGGCGGATCGCCTTGGCCCCCTTGCGGGTGTGTTTGCGATGAAACCGCGGCATCCATTTCGGTAACGGCACAAAGGCCGCGATGTTGAGGATCGGTTGGGCCCGTTGATAGGCTTGAAATTCGTCAAACACGTCGCGCGCGACATGATGGGTGATCGGGATTGAAAACAGGGTGCGAAAAATCACATCGGCGGCTGCGTGCGAGGCATGAGGTTCGATGTCAAACGCGCCGTATTGGCTGCGCAGACGCTCCACCATGCCCTGCCCGGCGGCCAACATCGCCGGAAACGTGTCTTTCAACCGTCCGCCTTCAAAGGCCGGGTCAATGATCCGCCGTTGCCGCAGCCACGTTTCGCCATTGGTCAAAAACACGGAATGGCCCAAAAGCGGCCGCAGCCCTTCGGCAATGCGTGCGGATTTAGGGAAATTCATCGGCTCGTCATTGAGCACCCGTTTGACCAAGGACGGCTGATTGACCAGAAACGAGCGGAAGAACGGCGTCTTATATTCCGCCATCCATGCACGATAAAGCTTGGCGGGCTGAGCCGACAGAATGTCTTTGCGAAACAGTTTCACATATTGGCGCAGGCTGGTTTTTTCCGGGCGCGGCATCGGCTTCGGTGGGATCATATCGGGGTTTATGTCTGGGGTCATTCGGGGGCCATGTCCGTATATTTGTTGGCCGGGATGTCGATCCGGCTGGGGCTGGGCATGTGCGTGGCAAAGCGGGTGCGAAGGGTGTGCCCTCCTGCGGTGATTTGGAAATAATCATAGGGGCCGGGTCGATCAAAGGCGCAAAGATATTGAAAATGCAGCCGAAAAAATCGCCGTTTGAGCGCGTTCCAGCGCGCGGGAGAGAGCGTGTTTTTAAACGCAGCGGAGATCACCAGCGGGTATTTTTGATCTTTGGGTGCGACACCGGAGACTTTCACCGGATCGCACAGCGCAAAGGAACAGGGGTCACCCGGTGCGGTGACATCGAGCCAAAACACCTCCTCACGCGCCGATAAATAGGCCAAATCCCGGCGCAACGCCTTCGCCTGCGGCAGATAGGACACCATCGGCACCACCTGCCCCAGCGAGAGGAATGACACTTCGGGGCCAGCGTCCGGCACCTCGCCTCGGCGGATCAGGTCCGCCAAAATCGACACGCCCAAATGCGCGCCCGACGAGTGGCCGACGATCAACACCTCGTCCCAGTCTTGGCGCATGGCCTCGGCAATATCGGCGCGAAACTCAGCAATCCGGTTGACCAAGGCCGGAGGATCGGCGCCGTGCCAGCGCGCCGAAAACCCGTAATCATGCATCAGGTAATAGGCGAAAAACCTGCCATCTTGGCGCTTGAACCATGTCAAAAGCGCAGAGGCCAAGCCCAGCCCGATCGCGATCCCGCCCCAATGGGCAAGCGTCCCAAACATCCCGGCCAGTGCGCTCACGCCCCAGACCAGCCCAAGCGCCACGGCAAGCTGCAACAGCAAGACACCAATCGGATAGAGCGCCGCCAACACCGGGCCGCGACGCAATTTCATCAACCGAAACAACGCGCCAGAGCCAATATAGGTCCACGCCGTGCGCGCAAGGATCAGATAGGTGCGTAAAATCCCGGCGTCCATGCTGGCTTGGACAATATCGGACCAGACCAACACGTCGATCTCGCTCTCGATCTGTGCACCGTGGATGTGGCTGCGCACCGACCAGCCAAACCGCGGGCCTTTCTTGGCAGACAGCGCAATCTCATAGCCGGAAATCTCCGCCTGAGCGCGGCTTTCTTTGCGGTAAAGTTCGCGATAGCGGCGCGGCGGGATCGGGTCGTAGCCGGGGATGTAAAACACCCGCCGCCGCCTGACCTCTTGCTCTCCCACCTCACTGCCTTGCGCCGTCATGCCCGAACCCTTTGGTTTTCAAACATCTTAGCGCGCAAATGTGATCAAAATAAGCCCGAATTTCTGTCTCGCGACCCCTCTTGGCTCAAAGGGACACAAAGCGGTGTGTTACCCGAGCTGACTCAATGCCGGGAAGGTTTCCAAAAGCCAATAGGACAGGCGTGTAAACGCCCCTGTCAGCATCATCAGACCGACCAAAACCAAAAGCCCGCCCATGAGTTTTTCGATCAGACCCATGTGGCGTTTGAGCCGGTTCATCAGGCCAACGGCGCGGGTGATGAAGATCGCTGACAACAGGAACGGCAGTCCCAGCCCAAAGGCATAGGTGGCCAAAAGCATGGTGCCACGCGAGACCGAGCCCTCAGAAGCGGCCATGGACAGGATCGCGCCCAATTGCGGGCCGATGCACGGCGTCCAACCAAAGGCAAAGGCCAACCCGAGGATATAGGCCCCGAACGCCGTGCCCCCCTTGTCGCCTGCATCCAGCCGCGCTTCTCGATCCAAGACCGGAATACGAAAGACAGAGAGAAAATGCAGGCCCAAAATCAGGATCACAACGCCTGAGATTTTGGCGAAAACCTCCTGATTTTTCAGAAAAAACATGCCAAAAGCCGAGGCCGTGAACCCCATGAACAAAAACACGGTGGACAGGCCCAGAACGAACATGATCGCGGGCAGGATCGCCTTGCGCGACCCGCGCCCGCCGCCGGTGAGCTCATTCATCGAAATGCCCGACATGTAGGCCAGATAGGGCGGCACGATGGGCAAAACGCATGGGCTCAAAAACGACACCATGCCAGCGGCCAAAGCCACGAGCATCGAGGGCAAGAGGGTTGCGTCAAAGAGATCGATTCCAAACATGTCCTGCTCATGCCATGTCCCGACGCCTGTGAAAAGCGTCCGCTATGTCGCGCCTGCTCACTTTTGCGTTGGGTCCGTGGGTATACAGACAAAAACGGCCGGGATTAACCCGGCCGTTTTGATTAATATTGCGAGGCTTTAGCGCTCAATTTAGCGTCCGATGCTCCACCAACCGCGGCGTTTCGGACCTTCATCCTCTGGCTCGGATGCGGTCTCTGTCCCGCTGGAGGCCTCGGCCAACTCCGTGGTCGGTGCCGGTGTCGGCTCCGAGGCCGCTTCGGCGACAGGTTCGGCAACGGTTTCAACAACTGGTTCGGCAGGTGTTTCGACCACGGGGGCTTCAACAGCCACCTCAGCGACGGTCTCGGGCACGACCTCCGCAGCAACCTCAGGCACAGCCTCAACTTGCGCTGCCTCAACCTGTACAGTCTCAACCGGGGCTTCAGCAGGCGTTTCCGTCACAGCAGGGGCCGACGCTTCAACCGCTGCCGCCTCAGCCGCTTTCGCGGCCTCTTCGGCTTCGCGTTGGGCTTTGGTCTTGCGTTTGCGCGGTGCGGGCTTCGGCTTTGCAACCGCAGCTTCGCCCTCCCCTTCGGTCACAGGCTTTTTGGCCCGCGAACGTGTGGTTTTGGGCTTTGCGACGGTCTCAGTCTCAGCAGCCGGTTCGGCTCCCTCTTCCGCAACAACAGCAGGTTTGCGTGCCCGACTGGTCCGCGTGCGCTTGGGCTTTTCAACCGGCGCATCCTCAGCGGCGGGTGCCACAGCCACAGCCACAGCCACAGCCTCAGCCTCCGGCGCGCCCTCTTCTTTCGCCTCGTCTTTTGTCTCTGTGACCTCTTCGCTCACAGGCGAGGTTTTTTTGCTGCTGCGCGACCGGGTACGGGTACGCTTGGGCTTTTCAACCGGGGCATCCTCAGCCGCTTCAGACGCATCCGATCTGGCCTCAGCCGGAGTGCTTTCACCATCTTCAGACGCGGTATCATCATCGGACCCAGCGTCCTCATCCGACCCGTTTTCACCCTCTTGCCCCTCAGGCGCATCACCGGGTTTACGGCGACGGCGACGACGACGACGACGTTTTTTCGGCTTCTCTTCTTCGCCCGTGTCCTCGGTGGCATCAACGCTGCGCGGCTCAGACACCTCAACAGCCTCAGCCTCTTCAACCACGGCATCGACCGGCTCTTCCTCCGGTTCGACATAGTCAGCCATCATATCGGCGGAGGCCGAAATGACGTTGCTCTGTTCGGCCACAATCACCCGGGTCGCGGTTTTGAACCGTTCGATGGTAAAGTCTGGCGAGATCATGAACGGATCGGCCTCAAGACGCACGGCCATGCCGTAACGCGCCTCGATTTGAGCCACACGTTCGCGTTTGATGTTGACCAGATAGTTGATCACCGCCACCGGAGCTTTGACCAAAACCTCGCGGGAGCGCTTGCGGGTGCCCTCCTCTTCGAGTTGGCGCAGGATCGTCAGCGCCATGTTGTCATCCGAGCGGATCAGACCGGTGCCGTGACAATGCGGGCAGGGCTGGGTCGTGGCTTCCAACATGCCCGGACGCAGACGTTGACGCGACATTTCAAGCAAACCAAAGCCCGAGATCCGGCCCACTTGGATGCGGGCGCGGTCGGTTTTGAGCTTGTCTTTCAGACGCTTTTCGACAGCGGCGTTGTTGCGACGCTCTTCCATGTCGATGAAGTCGATCACGATCAACCCGGCCAAATCGCGCAAACGCGCTTGGCGGGCCACCTCTTCGGCGGCCTCAAGGTTGGTTTTGAGCGCGGTTTCCTCGATCGAGCCTTCTTTGGTGGCGCGACCGGAGTTGACGTCAACAGCGACCAGAGCCTCGGTCAAATCAATAACGATATAGCCACCGGATTTGAGTTGCACGGTCGGATTGAACATCGAGCTGAGGTAGCTTTCGACCTGGAACCGCGCGAACAACGGCAAGCTGTCCGAGTAATGTTTCACGTTCTCGGCATGAGTCGGCATGATCATTTCCATAAAGGCTTTTGCCTCACGGAATCCCGCCTCGCCCTCCACAAACACCTCG